>JBPOHC010001045.1:0-14934 GCA_052035985.1 Myxococcota bacterium
GCTTGTCGCTCGTGACGACGACGGGAGGGCTCTCGGGGGGCTCGCGGTACATGGGGGAGAGGGTACGCGGCGGAGGAGTGGAGGAGGCGCGAAGGGCGCGGTTTTTTTCGGGCGCGCGGCTTGGTAGGGTCCGCGGCGATGATCGGCGTCTCCAAGCTCGCGAAATCGTTCGGCGCTCGCACCCTGTTCGAAGGGGCGACGTTCCAGCTCAACGCCGGGTCCCGGTATGGCCTCGTGGGCGCGAACGGGTCGGGCAAATCGACCTTCATGAAGGTGCTGGCGGGGGACGAGCCGGCGACGGACGGGCTCGTGACGTTTCCGCCGAACGCGCGCGTGGGTGTGCTGAGGCAGGACCACTTCCTGTCGGACGCGGAGCAAATCCTGGCGCTCGCGATGCGGGGCGATGCGCGGACGTACGCGCTGCTCGAGGAGCGCACGGCGATCGTCGATCGGGGCGAGGGAGATCCGCACAGGCTCGCGGACATCGAGCACGAGCTGTCGACGCTCGGGGGGACCACGCTCGAGGCGCGCGCGACGGCGGTGCTCGTGGGGCTCGGGATCCCGGCGGCGCAGCACCGGCAGCCTTTGTCGACGCTCTCGGGCGGGTTCAAGCTGCGCGTGCTCTTGGCGCAGGTGCTCGTGGGAGGGCCGGACGCGCTCTTGCTCGACGAGCCGACGAACCACCTCGACATCCTGTCGATCCGGTGGCTCGAGAAGTTCCTCGCGGGGTATCGCGGGTGCGCGGTGGTCATCTCGCACGACCAGCGCTTTCTCGACAACGTGGCCACGCACGTCCTCGACGTCGACTACGAGACCATCACGGTCTACACGGGCAACTACTCGACCTTCATGGTCGAGAAGGCCGCCGTGCGCGCCCGCAAGGAGGCCGAGATCGCCCAGGCCGAGGCCACGATCGCCCACAAAAAAGCGTACGTGGAGCGCTTCCGCTACAAGGCCAGCAAGGCATCGCAAGCGCAGAGCATGCTCAAGCAGATCGAGAAGATCGAGGTCGACGAGCTCGCCGAGACGTCGCGCCGCGAGCCCTCGTTCGCCTTCAAGATCGCGCGTCCGAGCGGCCGCGACGTGCTCGAACTCACGGGCGTGAGCAAGTCGTACGGAGACAAATCCGTGCTGCGCGACGTGTCGCTCGTCGTGCGACGCGGCGAGCGCCTCGGCGTGATCGGCCCCAACGGCCTCGGCAAATCGACGCTGCTTCGTGTCGCTGTCGAGCGGCTCGCGGCCGATCGCGGCACCGTGCGCTGGGGTCACGAGGTGCGCGTCGGGTACTTCGCGCAGGACCACCGCGAGGTGCTCACGGAGCCCGACATGCGCGCGATCGATGTCATTCAGGACACCATCCCCGACGCGGGCGTGGCGGCCGTGCGAGGGACGCTCGGGCGCGTGCTCTTCTCGGGCGACGACGCGCACAAGCGCGTGAGCTCGCTCTCGGGCGGTGAGGCAGCGCGGCTCGTGTTCGGGATGCTCATGGCGCAGGAGCCCAACGTGCTCGTGCTCGATGAGCCCACCAACCACCTCGACCTCGAGGCCATCGACGCGCTCGTGCGCGCGCTCAAGCAGTACGAGGGCACGCTGCTCTTCGTCTCCCACGACCGGCGCTTCGTCTCCGACGTGGCGACGCGCATCCTCGAGATCACGCCCGAAGGGCCGAGGGACTTTCCCGGCACCTACGAGGAGTACCTCGCGCGCTGCGGCGACGATCACCTCGACGCCGAGTCGGTGGTGCTGCGCGCGAAGCGTGAGCGTGTGGGCCGCGAGTCGGCCGCCCCCGCGAGCAACGCCGCGCTCTCGTGGGAGGAGCAGAAGAAGCGCCGCAACCGGCAGCAGCAGCTCCCCGCACGCAGAGACAAGGCCATGGCCGCGGTGGAGGCCGCCGAGAAGCGGCTCACGGAGATTCACAACCTCTACGCGAGCGACGGGTTCTTCGAAAAGACCCCGAAGCCGCAGCTCGACGCGCTCGTCGCCGAAGAGGCCGCGCTCGGCCCCAGGATCGCCGAGCTCATGGCCGAGTGGGAGGCGCTCGAGGCCGAGTGCGCGGCGCTCGCCGAGGGATCGTCGGGTTGATGTACCGTTCGCGGGTGAATCTCTTCCCCGCCGCTCCCCGCTACTGGTTCGTCGCGCCGCTCGTGCTCGGGCTCTCGTGTCGCTGCACCACGCGCAGCGTGCGACGCGAGCTCGCGAGCGCCGTGAGAGGCCCCGAGACACCCGCGCCCACGGCCCCGCCGGAGCCGCCGCCCGCCTCCCCCGACGCGCCGCCCACCGTCGGCGGATGCCCTGTTTTTCCAGCGGATAGCCCGTGGAACCGCGACGTCTCGCGCGACCCCGTCGACCCTCGCTCGGCGCAGTACATGGCGAGCATCGCGGCGCACGGGCCCAACACCCTGCACCCCGACTTCGGCGCGCGGGCCCGCTACGGCATCCCCTACATGATCGTGCCCGAGTCGACGCCGATGACCACCGTCCGCTTCGACGAGTACGGCGACGAGAGCGACCCGGGGCCCTATCCCATCCCGATGTCGGCGCCCATCGAGGCGGGCCGCGATCACCACGTGATCGTGGTGCAGCAGGGGGTCTGTCGGCTCTTCGAGCTCTATCACGCGAGGCGCTCTCGCAACGGCTGGCTCGCGGGCGCCGGAGCCGTCTTCGACCTCCGCAACGGCACCACGCGACCGCGCGGGTGGACCTCGACGGACCAGGCGGGGATGCCCATTCTCGCGGGCCTCGCGCGGCGCAACGAGGTGACCGCGGGGGCCATTCGACACGCGCTCCGCGTGACCTTCGACCACACGCAGGCGGGGTGGATCGCGCCCGCGAATCACCCCGGCGGGACCGACGATCGCGACGCGCCGCCGATGGGATTGCGCCTTCGCATGAAGGCCTCGTTCGACCTCTCGGGCTTCACCGGGCAGACGCGCGTGATCCTCGAGGCCCTCAAGCGCTACGGGCTCCTCGTCGCCGACACGGGGACCAACTGGTACATCTCGGGCGCGCCCGATTCGGGCTGGGACGCCGACGACCTCGATCAGCTCGAGACCGTCACCGGCGACGCGTTCGAGGTCGTCGCGACGGGCGAGATCCAGAGGCACCCGTGAGCTCACGCTGGCAGGCGATCTACGACAGCCCCTGGCACCAGCCGCGGCTCGTCGGCGCCCTCGGACTCGCAGCGCTCGCGGCCTTCGCGCTCAAGAAATTCCGCGGCGATTTTCTCACGCGGTGGACGCTCGGCTTCGGCGCGCTCGCCATCATCGACGCGACGCTCACCGCGAGCGACTCGCCGCTCCTGCCCGCGCACGGCGACCTCCTCGGCACGCTCGCGATCGCGTTCGTGCTGCTCGGCGACGCGCGGGTCTACACGCTCGTGGAGCGCTATGTGGGCGGGTCTCCGTCGATCGCGCGGCGGTTGCTGCAGGGCCTCGCGTGGGGTTCGCTGGTCTCGGTGCTCATGGCCCCGCTCGCGCGCACGGTGCCCGTGTTTCAGCGCGAACCTCGCACGCTCTTTCTCACCTACGAGCTCCTCGCGCTGACGCAGGCGATCGTGTGGCTCGCCGTGCGGCTCCCTCGCGCGGCGGGCGTGTCGCCCGAGGTGATGCGCTGGACGCGCGGCGTGATGCGCTTCGTCGCGGTGCAGTACGGGCTCTGGGCGCTGGCCGACGTGCTGATCCTCTGGGTGCACCCGGCGGGGTTTCTCCTGAGGCTCGTGCCGAACGTGCTCTACTACGGGCTCTTCGTGGGGTATGTGTCTCTGCGTGCGCCCTCCGCGATCCGCTCGTGACCTGGCGCTCGTCGGCGCGCTCGCGGTCGTGTCGTGCGGGCGTTCGTCGCCCCGACGCGAGGCCGTCGCGCCCACGGTGAGCGCGGAGCCGCGGGCCACGCTGGAGTTCCGCGTCGAGGGCCGCAGCGTGCGGCGCGTGACGCTCGAAGAGCTCGAGCGCGCCGTGGGCGTCGAGACGGTGCGGGGCTTCGACGCGTACTACCACCGCGAGAAGGTGTTCCGCGCGCTGTCGCTGCAGCGGGTGCTGGCGGTGGGCTTCGCGGGCGAGTCGGGGGCGCCGCTCGCGACGCGGCAGTTCGTGCTGCGCGCGCGCGACGGGTACACCGTGCCCATCGCGGGCGAGCGGCTCTACGAGGGCGGCGCGTTCATCGCCGTGCGCGACGTCGAGAACCCCGCGTGGGAGCCCATCGGACCGCAGCGCGCCAATCCCGCGCCCGCGTATCTCATCTGGGCCGAGCCCACGCAGACCGACCTCGAGACGCACCCGCGGCCGTGGCAGCTCGCCGTGATCGAGGCGACGCGCTTCGAAGCGGCCTTTCCGCACACGGTCCCGACGGGGGAGCCCGCGACGTCGCCCGCGATGCGGGGCTTCGCGGTCTTCGCGGGCGAGTGCGTGCGCTGTCACGCGATCAACCGCGAGGGAGGCCGCGTGGGCCCCGACCTCAACGTCCCGCTGAGCGTGGTGGAGTACCGCCCCGAGGCGCAGATCCGCGCGTACATCCGCGACCCGAGGACCTTTCGCTACAGCGCCATGCCCGCGCACCCGGGGCTCTCCGAGGGCGACCTCGACGGGCTCATCGCCTATTTTCGCGCGATGTCGACGCGCAAGCACGACCCCGACGCGCGTCCCGACGGAGGCGTCGCGCCGTGAGCCACGCGCTCCTCACCTCGCGGTGCGCGTCGATCCCGGGGGTGCTGCGAGACGCCCTCGCTGCGCCGCTGCCGGCGATTTCGAGGGCGATGCGAGAGGCCCGGCGCTGGGTGGTCACGGGCACGGGCGCGTCCGAAGGCCCTGCGCGCCTCTTCGCGTGGGCGCTGCGACGGCACGCGGGACGCTGCGCGGAGTTCGTCTCGCTCTCGACCTTCGCCGCGAACGAAGCCCCGCAGGGCGACGCGCTCGCGGTCTTCTCGCAGGAGCTCTCGCCCAACGCGCGCCTCGGTCTCGCGGCGCGAAACCGCTACGCCGAGACGCTTCTGGTGACGGCCACGCCGGAGCGTCCGCACGCGCGCGCCGCGGCCCTCGACGGCGTCGCGGTGTGCGCGCATCCCCCTGCGAGCGAGCCCTCGCTTCTCCTACGTGTGATCGGTCCCGCGGCGGCCACGGCGGCGGCCCTTCGCGTCGCGGAGGAGCTCTCGGGGAGCCCCGGTGCGATCCTCTCGCGCCCGGTGGTCGACGCGCTCCCGGGCGCTGTCGAGAAGGCATTTCGTGAGGGTACGCGCGTCGCGGAGGAACTCCATTTCGAGCGTCCCCTCGCGCTCGTCACGGCGCCCGGCGACGCCGAGGCCGCACACGGTCTCCGATGGAAATGGCTCGAAGGCACGGGCGCCTCCGACCCTCCGTGCTGGGACGTGCTCCAGTTCGCGCACGGCCCGTGGCAGCATGTCGTCGACCGCGCATACACACTGGTCACGCTCGAACGTCACGGCGCGCCGCCGAGCGACCTCTTCGACCGCCTCGCCTCGATGCTCGATCCCTCGCGTCACCGCCTCGTGCGGGCGCGCGCGACGCTCCCCGGCGTGGCCGCGTTCTTCGAACACGACGCGTGGCTCAACGCGATGGTGTGCGCGGCGCTGCCCCACACGGGCCGCGACCTCGAGCGCTGGCCTGGCGCGGGCGCCGACGGCGCGCTCTACGACCTCGGACGCTGAACCGTCACTCGGTCTCGACGCGAGCCTGGGTGGTCGAGAAGCACCCCGTCGGGTCGTCGAGGTCGGCGGCCACGACGCGCACCTTCACCGCGAGGTCGACGCCCGCGGCGCGCAGGGCCTCGCGGTCGTTGAAGCGCGCGACCCACTGGTGCGTGCGAGGCATCGCGCCGACGGCGGTCTCGATGGCTCCGTCAGGGCCTTCGAGCCTGACCAGCAGCGTGTCGAGGCCGAATGCGTGACCCGCCACGAAGACCTTGACGAGCTCTCCTCCCGCGTCGGTCTCGCCGCGAACGACCGCGTGCAGCACGATGTTACGCATCTGTCGGGGGCTCATATCCCGCGGCGCGCGTCACTTCAATGGGCTCAGTAGAGCGGTCCGAGCACGAGGCGGGGGTCGGGGTACGTCGCGAGGGCCGCGAGGCGATCGGCGTCACACACGGCGCCGGGCATGTCGGCCACTTCGGGGCGAACGAGCGAGAGCTGAAAGTGCAGATGGGGGTTCCAACCGCCGTTCTCGTGGCGGTCGCCGACGCGCGCGATGACCTCTCCGCGAGCGACGGGCTGACCCTCGTAGCGCCCCTCGACGGAGCTCGCCGCGAGGTGGCCGTGGAGGGCGTACACCGCGCGTCCGTTGATCTCGTGGCGCGTGACCAGCGTGTAGCCGTAGTCGCCCTCCGCGGCGTTGTAGGCGAAGCGGTGCACCTCGCCGGGCCAGAACGCGTAGACGGGCTCGCCCACGGGCGCAGCGATGTCGACGCCCATGTGGATGTCTCGCACGCCGCCGAAGAGGGCGGTGGTGTACATCCCGCGTCGCTTCTCGTCGTAGCGCCCGACGCCGTAGCCCGATCGCATGGCGCGCGCGGGGTCGTAGCCCGCGGTGAAGTCGAAGACCTCGTAGTCCGAGGGGAGCGCGATCACCGGGTGAAAGTCGCAGCCGCGCGCGTCGAGGGTCATCGCGCGAACCGTACGCCCGCGAGGCTTCGCGTGGAACTCGTACGATGCGCAGGTGCAGACGTCTGCATCTGGGAGTGCAGACGTCTGCACCTGGGAGCGCAGACGTCTGCGGCGCTCAGCGACCGGGGACGGGGATGGCGATGATGAGGCCCGGAGGCATCGGACCGCCGCGGCGCGCGGGGGAGACGCAGAGGAAGTTGTCACCCCAGGTGTGGGGGTCGGCGGGCTCGTTCCACTGCACGCACGCGCGGCCGGGGAGAGGGCCCGCGTAGCTCCATTCGAAGTTGAACGGAGAGCGCGGCGGGAGGCAGAGGAAGTTGTCGCTCCAGGTGTCGGGGTCGGCGGGTTCGAGCGTCTGCGTGCAGCGCATGCCGGGGATGGGGCCCGCGTTCGACCATCGCGCGCCGGTGCCGCGAGGCGCGCAGAAGTAGTTGTCACCCCAGGTGTGCGAGTCCGCGGGCTCGACGATCTGCGTGCATTCCATCCCGGGGATCGGTCGGTAGCAGCTCCATCCGAAGCCGCCTGCGCGCGACTCGCACGCGGGGGTCGCGGGCTGGGGGACGGCGACCACGAGCGGCGTCGAAGGCGCGGCGGGGGGCATCTGCAGCGGCGCGAGGCCCGACCAGCAGAGGTAGTTGTCGCCCCAGGTGTGGGGGTCGGCGGGCTCGTTCCACTGCACGCATTGGAGGCCGGGCACGGGACCCCAGTTGCTCCACGAGAAGACCACGGGCGAGTCGCCGGGGACGCAGACGTAGTTGTCGGTCCAGGTGTCGGGGTCGGCGGGTTCGACCACGGGCGTGCAGCGCATCCCCGCGATGGGGCCCGCGTGCGACCAGCGGATCCCGAGGTCGCGCGAGGCGCAGAAGAAGTTGTCGCCCCAGGTGTGCGAGTCCGCGGGCTCGTCGATCTGCGTGCACGCGAGGCCCGGGATCGCGCGCGAGCAGCTCCACGCGAAGCCGCCCGAGTACGATTCGCACGACTGCGCCGCCGCTTCGCCCGCCGTCGCGACCATCGCCAGCGCGGCCGCCCACGTCGCAAGAGAGTTCCTTCGCATCGCGTCCTCCGTTTTCCGTTGAAGCGCACGCGCGCCAGGCGTCGATCGCCCGTCGCGGCTTCGCTGCCCTCCCCCCGATTCAACGCGCATACCGCGTCGATCACACGCGATTTCTGTGAGGGCGGACGCGTTTCTGCGCGGCGCTCCCGCCACGACCGCCGCGTCGACGCCACGCCCCGCCCCGCCGTCAGTCAGCGCGGGAGCTTCCACACGGCGATGATCTCGCCGTCGGTCGCCGCGACCTGATTGCCCTTCGCAGAGACCGCGAGCGCCTTCGCGGGCCCGCGCAACCCTTCGAGCGTCGCGAGGGTCTCGCCCGTCTCTCGCTCGACGACGCACGCGCCCTCACGCGTGGCGAGCAGCGCCCGCTTTCCGTCGGGGAGCGCGAGCGTGACGCCGCCGTCGCGCGCGAGCGAGGCGACCTCTTCGAGCGCTTCGAAGCCGTGCGCCGTGGACTTCCGCGACGGCTTCAGCGTCGCGCTGTCGACGAGCCCCACGACCTCCCCGCGGCGCACGAGCAGGTCCTTGCCCGCGCTTCGAATGCCGTTCGTCGGCACCTTGTCGGGGCGGGCCCGCACGGTCGGTGCCGTCATCGCGAGGTCCCACCGCGCGATCTCGCCGTCACGTCCGAGCGACGCGATCGCACGCTCGGCGGGGAAGGCCAGCGCGCGCACGCCGCTCGGATGCGCGGCCTCGGGCGGTGGGTCGTTCAGCGTGAGCACGGCGCCCTCGCGCGAGAGCCTCGCGAAGCGACGGTGCGCGACGCCGACGAAGAGCGATCCATCGGGCGACGGAGCCACGCACGAGGGCGCCCCCCACGGCCGAACGTCGAGGGCGGCGCAGTCGAAGCGGTGGAGCATCGTGCCGGACTCTGCGTCCCACACGCGGAGGGGGCCGTCTTGGTGCGCGGTCACGACGCGTCGACCGTCGTCGAGCGTCGCGATCTCCGCGATGTTGCCGAAGCCGTGGCGCTCCCAGAGGAGCTCACCGCGCGCGACGTCCCACGCGGCGAGCGAGGGCTCTGCGTCGGAGCGCGCGATGTATCCCGCGTAGAGCGTGCCCGCCGAGATCGCGAGGGCCGTCGGGGGATGTCGCCGATCGCGTCCGAGCTCGCCGCGCGGCGTCGCGTCGAGGCTCCAGAGCTTGATCGACGTCACCGCGTCGAGGCACGCCGTCGCGAAGAGCTCAGGGCCCGCGGCGAGCGCCATCACGGGTGCGCCCACGCTCGCCGTGCCCCGCACCGAGCCGTCGAGCGCGAGCGCGGTGGCCGTCCCGTCGTCGGCGCCCACCACGACGCCGCCGGGCACCGTCTTCAACGCGAGCGCGCTGCCGCCGAAGCTCGTGAGCGTCGCTTGAACGCGTCCGTCAGGGAGCGAGCGAAGCGTCACGCCGCGCCCCGTCGTCGACGCGAGGAGCGCCCCGTCGGCGCTGAGCGCCATCGCGTTCACCGGCCCCTTCGACTGCGGCTCGCACCAGGTGTGCGTGTGCGCGCCGGAGCGAGCGTCCCAGACGCGGATCGTCCCGTCGGCGTGACCTGAGTACAGGGTCGATCCGTCGAGAGAGACAAGCGCGCAGGTGGCGTTCGCGAACACCCGCATCGGGGGTCCGGCGCCGAAGGTGTGCGTCGGCGCGAGCGCGCGGAGCTTCGTCTTCTTCATGGTGGATTCGCGGCGAGAAGATCAGCCGACGGCGGTGCCGAAGGGGCGCGTGTGCTCCGACTTCGGAGCCGACGGAAAGGGCCCCTCGGAGCCCTGGAGCGAGCTCTTCGCGTCGAGCGCGCGCGGCTGCGCCTGCGACTGCGGCTGCCACGCGGGCGGCGCGGCGGTCTCGCCGAAGTGGTCGTACCACCACGACCACGCGACGATGACCACGGCGAGAAAGGCCATGAAGGTCACGGCGAGATACCAGAAGAGCTCGCTCGGCACGCCCTCGGGGTCGAGCCTCGGCGCGTCGACGGAGACGTACGCGGCGATGACGGTGAGCGGGTGAAAGAACATCGCGCGGGCGGGGCGGAGCAGCGCGCGACGCCACGAGACGCGGTCGGAGAAGGGCCGCGCGTCGAGGGTGAGCGACGGCGGTCTGGGGCCCGTCTCGCCGCGAACGGCCGACGCGAGGAGGCGTAGGGCGTTGACGTTCCATTCGGCGTGGGCGTCGAGGGCCCAGCCCGCGAGGGCGAGCACCGGCGCGAGGAACATGTACCTCGGCTGGCTCTGCGCGCCGTGGAGGGCGACGTAGCCCGCGACGACGGCGAGCGCTCCGAGCCGGATGCGCAGCGCGTTCTGTCGGTGACGCGAGACCTCGGCCTCGACCATCTCCAGGTGGCGCAGGGTCGTCGGGTCTTCGGGGACACGCGCTTCGGGGGTCGCGTCGCTCATCGGTTCCTCTACGGGGCAGGGGCGGTGTGGCGACGATCGTATCACCGGCGCGGCGCGCGGGCGTGTACGCTCGGCGCCCCGACAACGGTATGGACGCGTCATCGCTCGAAGAGTCCCTCCGCAAGGCCAGCGGTCTGCCCGTGACCGTCACCCGCGCGACCCCGCTCGCGGGCGGCGCGTCGATGGAGACCTGGGCCATCGATGCCACCGTCGACGGTCGCCCCGAGCGCCTCGTGCTCCGGCGCGACATGGCCGTGAACATGTACGCCCAGGCCCTCTCTCGCGCGCAGGAGTTCCACCTCCTCGAGGCGGTCTACGAGGCGGGCGTGAAGGCGCCGCGGCCGCGCTGGCTCCACGCGCAGGAGGCCGAGGGAGACAGGGCCTTCTTCGTCATGGACCGCGTTGATGGTGAGAGCGTCGGGCGCAAGGTCGTGAAGCTCCCCGAGCTCGCCGCGGCGCGCGCGGTGATGGCCCGCGAGATGGGCGCCGAGCTCGCGAAGATCCACGCGGTGAAGCTCACCGACCGGCTCGATTTTCTCGCGCGTCCGCCCGATGGGATGAGCGCGTGCGCGGAGTCTCTGCGGTCGACGCGGGTGATCGCCGAGGGCCTCGCGCGGCACAACCCCGTGTGGACGCTCGCGCTCCGATGGCTCTCGCAGCGCCTCCCCGACGAGGGCGGGCGACCGCGCGTGCTCGTGCACGGAGACTATCGCGTGGGCAACCTGCTCGTGACGCCGTCGGGCCTCGCCGCGGTCATCGACTGGGAGTTCTCGCACGTCGGAGACATCCACGAAGACCTCGCGTGGCCCACGATGCGCGACTGGCGCTTCGAACACGACGCGCTCACCGTCGGCGGCGTCGGCACGCTCGAAGACTTTCACGCGGGCTACCGCGAGGCGGGCGGCGCGGCGATCGATCCGCGCGCGCTTGCCTGGTGGGAGGTGCTCGGCAACCTGCGCTGGTCGGTCGTGTGTCACGCGCAGGCCGAGCGACACCTCTCGGGCCGCGACCCGAGCGTCGAGTACGCGAGCCTCGGGAGAAAGTCCGCGGAGCTCGAGTGGGAGATCTTGAACCTCCTCGAAAAGCACGCGCGGGAGAAGACGCTGTGAAGGACATCCCCTCGCTCCGACCGACCGCCACGGAGCTCCTCGAGGCCGCGCGGGAGCACCTCGCGACGCGCGTGATCCCCGCGATCAAGGACCCGCAGCTGCGCTTTCAGACCCTCGTCGCCGCGCACGTGATCGGCGTCGTGGGCCGCGAGCTCTCCGCGGGGAGCGCGCCCTTCAGGTTCATTCGAGAGCAGCGCGCGGCCCTGCCCGGAGCGCCCGCTGACGACGCCACGCTCTGCGCGATGATCGACGCGGGGAGCTTCGATGATGACTCCGCCGCCGAGGCGCTCAGGGCGCACCTCACGGCCCGCACCGAGCTCGCCCTCATGGCGTGGAACCCGCTCTTCGTCGCGCGCGTGAAGGCGCCCACGACCCGCTGACGACGCCGATGGTTCGCAGCGCGCGCGTGAGAGCCATCGCGGCCTTCGCCCTCTGCGCGGCCGTCGCGGGTGCGCCCGTCGGAGCCTTTCCGCCGGCGCTCAACGCGGTCGCGCGCGGCGCCACGGGGTCGCTGCCCAAGGGCGTGTCGATCTCGCCCGACGGCCGCACGCTCTACGTCACCAGCTACGGCAACGCGAACGGTCGCAACGTGGCGATCTTCGACGCGGCGACGCTGCGCCGCACGGGCTGGATCGACCTGCGCGGGGTCTCCGTCGAGAGCGTGGTCTCGCCCGACGGAGGCACGCTCTACGTCTCCGACGTTCGAAGGGGCGTCGTGTCGTTCGTCTCTCTGCCGCGAGGGCGCGTGCGCCGCGAGGTGCGCGTCGGACCGCGCCCCAAGGTGATCGCGCTCTCACGCGACGGCGCGCTGCTCTTCGCGGCCAACTGGAGCGGACGCAGCGTGACCGAGGTCGACGTCGCGACGGGCCGCGCGGTTCGCACGCACCGCGCGGGAGAGTGCCCCCGCGGCCTCGCCGTCGCGCGCGACGGGACGCTCTACGTCGCCAACTTTCACGGCGACTCGCTCGACGTCTTCGCCGCCCCCGCGCGCCTCACGCGACGGCGCGTCGAGGGGATCTGTCACGTCCCGCGGCACCTCGCGCTCTCGCCCGACGACCGCGCGCTCTACGTCTCGTGCCTCGGCGATGACGCCGTCGTCGTGGTCGACGCCGCGACGCTCGCCGTCACGCGCAGGGTGCCCGTGGGCAACGCGCCCAAGGCCCTCGACGTCTCCGCCGACGGGAGCCTCATCGCCACCGCGGACTACGGCGGCAGCACCGTGACCCTCGTCGACACGACCGACTGGACCACGCGCGCCGTCGAGCTCCCGTCGCTCGACCACGCGAGCGGCATCGTCGCAGACCGCAGCGGCGCGCGCTTCTTCGTCACGGGCTGGTACGACAACCACGTCTACGCCGTCGGCGCCGGCAGCCCGACCTTCACGGTCACCGACGAAGAGCGACGGCGCACCCTCTCGCAGCGAGCCTTTCACGCGACGAATCCCGTGGAGTGATCCGCGCGCGCCGAGGCACTTCGTCCCTCTCGCGAAGCGGTCACAGGCAGCCGTTGTAGGGAGGGAAAACATCTTCATCCTGCGCGGGGAGTCCGCATCTCGACGCGGGGATGTCTGTTCTGGTATTCGCAATCCGCTCTTGAGCCAGGGCACCGAGAAACGCATGCGAAACGACCTGCACAGTGCGTTCGCCGCCTACGCGGCCTGCCTCGCGTCGTGCATGTTCACGGGCTTCGGGTACGGGCTCCACGCGCCGCCGGGGCTCGCGTTCGAGCACTCCTGGCGCCTCGGCGGGCTGCTCGCGGTGCCGGGCGTCGCGCTCGGCGTCGTCGCGATGATCGTGACGCTGTTCATCCCGCGCTTCGTGGCGCTGGCGCGCGGAGGCGTCGAGGCGCACTCCGCGGGCATCGGCGCGGCGCTCGCGGTGACGCCCCCGTCGGCCATCGTGTGGATGGCCCTCGTCGCGAAGACCGAGCGCCGCCTCGCCGGGACGTTTCACAACATGGCCCTCGCCGCGCTGCTCGTGGCGACGCTCTACCTCGCCTTCGCCGCGGTGATCGCCGCGGGCGCGATCGGCGTGGGGTCGTACCTCTCGACGCGCCTCGAGCGCCGCGCGGTCTCGCTCCGCCGCGCGATCGGCGAGCCCGCCCTCGCGGGCCTCGGCCTCGCGCTCGCGATCTTCGCGTACGGCGCGCTCACGGGCGACGAGCTCGGGCGCCGCGGACTCTTCGGGATCTTCGCGGTGCTGCGTCAGCCCGAGGTCGACCTCATCCCCGCGGCGATGGCGGCGTGCATCCTCGGCGGCACGGTGGTGTTCACGCGCCCGCTGCGCCGGTGGGGGACCATCGCGACGCCCGTGATGCTCGGGTTCGCGTTCTTCCTCGTGGGCGCCGACGCGGTGTACTTCGGGCGGAGCCCCGCGGGCGCGCGCATCGACGCGAGGCCGGGGCCCGTTCAGTCGCTCGTCGAGGCGCTGCGCAAGGCCACCGACCACGACCGCGACGGCTTCTCGCCCTACTTCGGCGGCGGCGACTGCGACGACCGCGACGCGCGGCGCAACCCCGACGCGCAGGAGGTCCCTGGCAACGGCGTCGACGAGGACTGCTCGGGCCGCGACGCGCGCGCGCTCTTGCCCGCGGCGCCGATCGTCTCGCACGACGCGCTGCTCGCGGCGATCCCCGCGGGGATGAACCTCGTAGTGCTCACCATCGACACGCTGCGCGCCGACATGATCGGCGGCGCGCGCGCGCGGGAGGTCACCCCCAACCTCTCGCGCCTCGCGTCGCAGTCGGTGATCTTCGACCGCGCGTACGCGCTGAGCTCGAACACGATGCACGCGATCGGCCCGATCATGACGAGCCGGTACCCCACCGAGTGCCCCCGCGACGATCAGCACTTCACGGGCTACCTCCCCGAGAACGTGATGCTCGCCGAGCGGCTCCGCGACGCGGGGTACTGGACCGGCGGCGCCGCGACGCACTTCTATTTCGAGCCGTCGTACGGGCTCCTCCAGGGCATCACGCACTGGGACGGCACCGCGCACATGATCGGCGAGAGCGCCTCGCAGGAGACCTGGGACGACCGCCTCGCCGACCGCCTCATCGACGCGCTCCAGCAGCCCGCGACCACGGCGGGGCGCTACTTCCTGTGGGGACACTTCTTCGACCCGCACCACCCCTACGCGCCGCACCCGGGCCTGCCTCCGCCGGGCGACGACGACCGCGCGCGCTACGAGCGCGAGGTGGCCTCGACGGACCGCCAGGTGGGCCGCGTGCTCGCGATCCTCGACGCGCTCCCCACGGCGAACCGCACGATCGTGGTGGTCACCGCCGACCACGGCGAAGCCTTCGGCGAGCACGGCAACCGCTGGCACGGCGTCGAGCTCTGGGAGGAGCTCCTTCACGTCCCGCTGCTCGTCCGCATCCCCGGCGTCACGCCGCATCACGTCGCGCAGGCCCGCAGCCAGATCGACCTAGCGCCCACGCTGCTCGAGCTCCTGCACCTCCCGCTCCCCGCGCAGGGCGCGCGCGACGCGATGGCGGGTCGCAGCCTCGTGAGCGACCTCGTCGGCACCCCCGAGCCCGAGCGCCCCATCTACGCCGAGCTCACGCCCGACCACTACAACCGCCTGCGCCGCGCGGTGGTCTTCGAGAACTACAAGCTCATCGAGCGCGGCTCCGGGCGCTACGAGCTCTACAACCTCACCAGCGACCCCGACGAGCAGCGCGACATCAGCCGCGTCGACCGGGCGCACCTCGCCCGGATGCTCTCGATCCGCGAGGCGCTGCGCGCGCGGCTCCGCATCTCGATCCCCGTTCACGCGGGCGCGC
>JBPOHC010000229.1:0-17769 GCA_052035985.1 Myxococcota bacterium
CTAATCGGCACGGTGATCAACCGCCCGCAACACGGCAACTTCGTTTCGAAGCGCGTACCGATCTTCGCCAACCTCGTGCTCGCCGACGAGATCAACCGCGCCCCCGCCAAGGTGCAGAGCGCGCTGCTCGAGGCCATGCAGGAGGGCCAGGTCACCATCGGGGACCAGACCTTCAAGCTCCCCGAGCCCTTCATCGTGATGGCGACGCAGAACCCCATCGAGCAGGAGGGCACGTACCCCCTCCCCGAAGCGCAGGTCGACCGCTTCATGCTCATGGTGAAGGTGGGCTATCCGAGCCGCGAGGAGGAGCGCGCGATCATGGATCGCCAGACGGGCACCTCGACGGCGACGGTGAGCGCGAAGGTGACGCCCGAGCAGATCGTGAAGGCGCGGGCGGTGATCCCCGAGATCTACATGGACGACAAGCTCAAGGACTACATCGTCTCGATCGTGTTCGCGACGCGCGACCCGGCGAAGGCGGGCCTCAAGGAGCTCGCGCCCATGATCAAGTACGGCGCGTCGCCGCGCGCGACCATCGCGCTCAACATGGCCGCGCGGGCGAGGGCGTTCCTTCAGCACCGGGGCTACGTGATCCCCGAGGACATCAAGGCCATCGGGCTCGACGTGCTGCGGCACCGCGTGTCGCTCACCTATGAGGCCGAGGCCGAGGAGGTCACCGCCGATCAGGTGATCTCTCGCGTGTTCGAAGCCGTCGAGGTCCCGTAGTCCGTGCCGCGCAGCCGCCGATGATTTCGAAGGAGATCCTCAAGAAGCTTCGGAAGATCGAGATCCACACCGCGAGGCTGGCGAACGACCAGCTCGCGGGCACGTACGCGTCTGTCTTCAAGGGCCGCGGCCTCGCCTTCGACGAGGTGCGCATGTACCAGCCCGGCGACGACGTGCGCTTCATCGACTGGAACGTCACCGCGCGCACCAACGTCCCGCACGTCAAGGTCTTCCGCGAAGAGCGCGAGATGACCGTGATGCTCCTGGTCGACATGTCTGCGTCGCAGCGCTTCGGCACGCGCAACCAGTTCAAGCAGGACCTCGTCGCCGAGGTGAGCGCCGTGCTCGCCTTCAGCGCCGTGAAGAACAACGACCGCGTCGGCCTCGTGCTCTTCACCGACGACATCGAGAAGGTCATCGCCCCGCGCAAGGGCCCGCGCCACGTCATGCGCGTCGTCGCCGAGACCCTGCAATTCCAGCCCAAAGGCCGCGGGACCAACCTCGCGCGCGCCCTCGACGTGCTCGGTCACCTCTCGCGCCGACGCGCCGTGTGCTTCGTCGTCAGCGACTTTCTCGGCGACGACTACGAGCACTCGCTCCGCGTCACCGCGGCCAGGCACGACCTCGTCCCCGTGACCGTCACCGACCCCCGCGAAGACGAGCTCGTCGACGTCGGAATCGCGTGGTGCGAAGACCTCGAGACCGGCGAGCTCATCCCCGTCGACACGTCGAGCCCGCGCGTCCGCGAAGCCTACAAAAAACAGATCGTTCAGCAGAAGGTGGCGCGCGACACGCTCTTCAAGCGCCTCGGCCTCGACAACATCTCCATCGCCACCCACAAGCCGTACATCGCGCCGCTCGCGGAGTTCTTCCGCCGCCGCGCGAGGAGGATGCACGGGTGAAGCGCATCGCACTCGCACTCGCGCTCACAGCGCTCCCCTCGACGGCGCTCGCGCAAGACGCCGCCGTCGACGACGCGGCCCTCGACGATGCGGCTTCGGGTGACGCAGCGCCCGCGCCCGCATCGGCGTGTACGCCCGATCCGCTCCCGGCTGACCGAACACCCACGGTGCAGGTCACCCTCGGCCCCGAGCAGCCGCGCGTGGGCGACCGCGTGGTGATCACCTACCGCTTCCGTTACAGGTCGCGAGACCGCGTGGAGTTCGATCCCGACGTGGTGGCCTTTCAACAGCCCGCCGTCGAGATGGACTACGCCCGCGATCAACCCGAGCGCGACCGCAGCGCGCGTCCCGCGAGCGACGGATGGGTCACCACCGACGTCTCCGTCGCCGTGCAGCCCTTCAAGGTCGCGGACATTCACATCGACCCGCTGCCCGCGCGCGTGAACACCGGCGATGAGATCGCGCGCATCTGCACACCGCCCGTGCGCTTCCGCGTGCGGAGCGTCTTCGGCAACGCGACGCACCCGCAGCCGAGGGATGTCACTCCGCCCGCCGACGTGCGCTTCGACGCGCTCACGATGCGGCACGTCGCGCTCGGCCTCGACGCGGTCTTCGCCGTCGCCGTCTCGACGCTCGTCGCGGGCGCGTGGTGGAGGGGGCGTCCCAAGAAGGTCGCGCCGCCGCCGCCGCCGAGGCACCCCTACGTCATCGCGCGTGAGGGCCTCGACGCGCTCGCTCGCGGAGACCTCCTCTCGCGCGGCCACACGAAGGACTACTACGACGCCGTCTCCGACGTGCTCCGACGCTACCTCGGCGGGATGCGCGGCTTCGACGCGATCGAGATGACCACCGACGAGGTGCTCGCGCAGGTGCGAAAGAATCCGCTCCCCGGCGTGACCTTCGTCGAGGTCGAACGCCTCCTCTCGGAGTGCGACCTCGTGAAGTTCGCGGGCTACGTGCCCTCGCACGAGGAGGCTGACGAGATCCTCCGTGACGCCATCTCGATCGTCGAGCGCGGAAGGCCCGCGGTGCTCCCCGCGCAGGGCGCCAACGTCACCATGGGAGGCCCGCCGTGACCCCGCGCGGACCCCTCGGCGCCTCGGTGAAGCGGGCGCAACAGAAGGCCCCGAAGCGTCCCGTGCGACGCGTCACGCCCGTGGTGACCACGGTCATCATGGCCGCGGTGATCCTCGCGGTGCTGGCCGCGGCGGCGCTCGGCTGGATCTGGTCGCAGGCGTGGCAGGTTCAGCTCAAGTGGCCCCTCGCGCTGCTCTCCTTGCCCATCGCGGGCATCGCGTGGCTCGGCGCGCGCCTGCTCTACAAGCCCCTCGGCGCGTCGCCCGGTGAGTCCGCGGCGAGGCTCTATGTGTCGCAGGGCGCGGCCCTCGCGGCGTCTCCGCGCACGCTCGCGACACGGCTCGTGCAGCTCCCCGCGGCGCTGCGGGTCGTGGCGATCGTGCTGCTCGGCGTGGCGCTGTCGAGGCCGCAGCGGGTCGATGCGCCCGATGAGCTCGAGCTCTCGGGCATCGACATCGTGCTGTCGATCGACCTGTCGGGCTCGATGCGCGCGGCGGACCTCCAGCCCACGCGCATCCAGGCCGCGAAGGACGTCGTCGCGGAGTTCATTCGTCGCCGACGGAGCGACCGCATCGGCCTCGTGGTGTTCGGCCGCGAGGCGTACACCGTGGTGCCTCCGACGCTGGATTACACGGTGCTCCAGCGCATGGTCGACGCGCTCAACCTCGAGCTCATCGACGGCGGCGGGACGGCCATCGGCGACGGCCTCGGCACGGCGCTCAACCGACTCCGTCGCAGCGATGCGCGGAGCAAGGTGGTGGTGCTCCTCACCGACGGCGCCAACAACGCGGGCCACGTCGACCCGCGCGAGGCGGCGCAGCTCGCGGTGGCGCTGCGCTGCAAGGTCTACACGATCCTCGTGGGCCAGTCTGACGAGGCCCCGGTGCAGCAGGGCGTCGATCTGCGGGGTCAGCCCGTGTACCAGACGCAGCGCTTTCCCGTGGACCCCGCGCTGCTCGAAGAGATCGCGCGCTCGACGGGCGCGGAGTTCTTTCGCGCGGCCGACCGCGCCACGCTGGAGCAGAGCTTTCATCGCATCCTCGACCAGCTCGAGCGCAGCAAGATCGCCGACGCGGGCGTGCGCTACGGCGAGCTCTACTCTCCGCTCGCCATCGCCGCGCTCGTGGCCCTCCTGCTCGAAGCCGCGCTGTCGAGCACGCGCCTGAGGAGGTTCCCGTGAGGCTCGGCGAGCCGACGTGGGTGCTGTTGCTGCTGCTCGCGGCGGTGCCGCTCATGGGCGCCGCGATGGGGTGGGCCGCGTGGTCTCGCCGTCGCGCGATGGAGCGCTTCGGCGACCTCGCCCTCGTGCAGAGACTCCGTGACGGGTCTCCCGCGGGGTGGCGCGCTGCGCGTGCCGTGATGGTGCTCGTCGTGGCGGCGCTTCTCGCGGTGGCGGGCGCGCGTCCGCAGCACGGGTCTCGCACCGAGGTGGTGTCGCGTCGAGGCATCGACGTGGTGGTCTGCCTCGACGTGTCGAAGTCGATGCTCGCGCGAGACGTTCAGCCCTCACGCATCGAGCGCGCGAAGGCCGAGCTCGTGCGGCTGCTCGAAGAGGAGCCCGGCGACCGCGTGGGCGTGGTGCTCTTCGCGGGCGAGACGATGGAGTACCCCCTCACCACGGATCACGAAGCGGCGCTGCGCTTCTTCCGCGACGCGCACCCATGGGAGTTCCCCGTGCAGGGCACGTCGATCGGGCGCGCGCTCACGGCGGCGAGGGAGCTCCTTCATCGCGATCCGCTCGCGGCGCGACGGTCGAAGGTGATCCTTCTCATCACCGACGGAGAGGACCTCGAAGGCGACCCCGTGGCCGCCGCGAGAGAGGCCGCCGCCGATGGCATTCAGGTGTACATCGACGCCATCGGGAGCGCCGCGCCGGAGCCCATCCCCGCGTACACGGCCGACGGTCGGCTCGCGGGCTACGACCGCGACTCGCGCGGCGAGGTCAAGCAGACGCAGTTCACGCCCGAGATGGAGCAGCAGCTCCGCGCCGTCGCGACGGAGGGCAACGGAGCGTACTTCCGTCCGCGGCAGGGCGAGGTGGGCATCGATGCGGTGCGGCGTCAGCTCGCGAGGCTGCGTCGCGCCGAGCTCGCAGAGACCCAGAAGACCATCTACGAGGAGCTCGTTCTGCCGGTGCTCTTGCCCGCGTTCGTGCTCCTCGTCATCGCGTCGGTGCTCGTGCCCGAGCGCCTGCGCCGCAAGGGGAACGCGTCGTGAGCCGCAAGACGCGCAAGGCAACCTGGACGCTCCCTCCGTGGGTGGCTCCCACCGTGGTGGGACTCGCGCTCACGGGCCTCACCGTGTGGGCCTGGCCGCCGAGAGACGCGCCCGAGCCCCACGTGCGAGACGGCAACCGCGCGTACGGGCAGAGAGACTTCCCCGGCGCGCTCGGACACTACGAAGCGGCTTCGGGCAGGGGTGTTTCGAACGCGGGCGTGTACATGAACCGCGGCCTCGCGCGCTTCCGCATCGCGGCGCCTCCCGGTGACGGCGGCGTGCTCCCCGAGCTCGAATCCGACGCGGGTCTGCCCGAAGCGTGGCAGCGCGCGCAGGACGAGATGCGCAGCACCGCGCGAGGTTTCACGGGGGTGACCCCCGAAGACATCGAGGCCACGCTGCGCGCGAGGGCCGCGTACAACCTCGCCAACACGTACTTCGCGCAGCACCTCTGGCAGAGCGCGATCGACCAGTACAAAGAGGCCCTGCGGCTCCAGCCCGGCTACCTCGACGCCGCGTGGAACCTCGAGATCGCGCGCCGCCGAAAGGACGACGAGGACCATCCCGACGCGGGCCCCGACGCATCACAAGACGCCTCGCAAGACGCGTCTTCGGATGGCTCGACGGGTGACGGCGGGCGACCCGGTGACGGTGGCTCTCCGCAGGGCGACGGCGGCTCGCAGCAGCCCGACGGGGCATCTCCGCAGCAGCCCGACGGAGGTTCGCCGCAACAGCCCGACGCGGGCGCCGATCAAGACGGCAGCAGCGGCGGCAACGACGCGAGCGCGCCGCCTCCGCCGCAGAATCAGGGCGACGCGGGGGCACCTCCGCCGATGTCGCTCGCGCCGCTCGACCAGCTCGAGCGCAACGCGCAGGACCTCCAGCAGATGCTCCTGCGACGGCGCGCGTCGCAGGTCCCGCGCTCTCCCGACGACGAGCGGTGACAGACGATGCGACGCTCCGCCACGCTCGCAGCGCTCACGGGTCTCGCGGCGATCACGCTCGCCGTCGAAGCGCGCGCCGTGGTGCGGCTCACGATCGAGACGGTGCCTCGACAGCCCGTCGCGGGTCAGCCGTTTCACCTCGTGTACGGGCTCCACGTGCAGAACGACCGCATGGCGCAGGCGACGCCGTTGCAGTTCCCGGGGCTCACGGTGCTCGCCAACGCGGCCCCTCCGAGCACGGCCAACATGATGTTCGGCGGCCTCGGGGGAATGGGCACCTTCACCGTGCAGTCGAGCGCGGAGTACATCCTCCTCGCGCAGCAGCCGGGGAGGTACACGGTGATCGGCGGCGGCGCGGTGGATCCGCAGACGAGCCAGACCGTGGCGCGCATCCCCGCGTACACGATCCAGGTGTTGCCTGCTTCTGCGCGACCGCAGAACGCGCAGCCCGCGCAGCCTGCGCAGCCCGCGATGGGCGGCTTTCCGCCGGGCTTTCCGCCGGGGATGTTTCCGCCCGGTGTGTTTCCGCCGGGGATGATGGCGCCCGATACGCAGCCGCAGGCGCCGCAGCCCGTCGTCGCAGATCCCGACGCGCCGCCAGCGGGAGAGATCGGCGCGCAGTTCGATCCTGGCGGCTTCGTGCGTGTCGCGGTCGACAACCCGACGCCCTACGTGGGCCAGCAGATCACCCTGCGCGTGTGGCTCTACGTGCCCTCGTCGGAGGTCGCGTGCGACGTGCAGCGCGAGCCGCAGCTCACGGGCTTCTGGAACGAGCCCCTCATCGACCGCGGACAGGTGCGCTGCGCGCGGCAGTTCTACTCGCAGAACGTCGGCGGTCGGCCCATGGTCGCGGGCATCGTGCGAAAGATCGCGCTCTTTCCCACGCGCGCGGGACGGCTTGAAATCGGCGCGCCCGAGCTCGTCGCGGAGTACATCGAAGGCGACATGTTCTTCGGTCAGCGCCGACAGCTCACGGCGCGCGGACCCTCCGTCGTCGTCGACGTGCGAGAGCCTCCGACGGCGGGACGTCCCGCGGGCTACGTGCCCGGTCGCCTCGGACCGTTGCAGATCCAAGCATCGCTCGATCGACCGAACGCGCCGACGGGCGAGACCGTGACCCTCACGCTCCGCGCGACGGGCAACGGATACCTCGGCGCCGTAGGGCTCCCCGCGCTCTCGACGGTCGAGGGCGTGCGCGTGCACGACGGCGCGTCGCACCACGACATCGACCGCTCCGACGAGCGCAACGTGCGAGGGACGCTCGTCACCGAGTACCTCCTCGTCGCCGAGACGCCGGGCGCGCACCCCCTCGGGATGCTCACGGTCCCGTGGTTCGATCCCGCTGACGAGCAGTATCACCAGGTCGCCGTTCCGCTGCCGACGCTCACGGCCACGGGGGCCGCGCTCGAGCGCGACGCCGACGAGCGCCGCGACGACCCGACCATCGCGCTCGACCCCATCGAAGCGTCTCCCTCGCTCGACGGATATCGCCCGTTCTTCACGTCGGGCGCGCGCGTGTGGGGCGTGATCGCGCTGCCTCCCTTCGCCCTCGCCGCGTGGAGCGTCTCGCGATGGCTGCGACGTCTCCGTGACGCGCGCCGCGCTGCGCAGCACGACGCCGCGCGCAACGACCCCGAGTCGCTCCTGAAGCAGTCGGAGCTCGCGCTCGGCGCGGGTGACGACGCGCGCGCCGCCGATCTCGCAGGCAGGGCCCTCGACAAGGCGCGCAAGGAGTACGGCGCCGAGCGCCTCGATGATGCGGGCCGCGACGCTGTGACCTCTGCGCAGGCCGCGTGCGACACGCTGCGCTTCGGCGGCGCGGGCTCTGCGCGCGAAGCCTTCGAGAAGGTGAGCGCCGCGGTGCGCGCGATGGAGCGTGCGTCGTGAGCCTCCGCGCGCGTCGATTCGGAGTGCTCGTGCTCGCGTGCGCGCTCTCGCTCGTGACGCTCGACGCGGTCGCCGTTCCGCCCGCGGAGCTCGCGCGTCGCGCGGTGGCGGCAGAGGCGAGCGGAGACCTCTCGACGGCGGCGCGCGCGTTTGAAGAGCTGCTCGCGGCGGGCGTCGACTCGACCGACGTGCTCTACGACCTCGGCACCGTGTACGTGCGCGCGGAGCGCTACGGCGAGGCCGTGTGGTGCTTCGAACGCGTGCTCCTCCGCGCGCCGTGGCACCTCTCGGCGCGAAAGAACCTCCGGGCCACGCGCGTGCGACTCGCGCGCAGAGACGCCGCGAGGACGGGGCGCGCCGTCGTCGAGACGCAGCCCTCGCTCGCGGTGCAGTTCGGTGAGCTCCTGCCCCTGAGGCACTCGGTGTCGCTCGTGGTGCTCGCCGAGATCGCGCTGATCGCGCTGTGGTTCTCGCGTCGCCGCGCTCACACCGAGGTCGCGCGCGTGGGCGCCTCCGCGGGCATCGCGCTGTCGGTGCTCGTCGCTGCGCACGGCGTGGCGATCGTGGCGGCGCGAGGCGAGCGTCCCCCGTCGTCGATCGTGCTGCGCGGAGGGCTTCGGATGCTTCAGTCCCCGCGCGTCGACGGCATCCCCGACGCGGCGTTGCGCGAGGGAGAGCGCGTCGAGGTGACGCGTCGCGAGAGCGGCTACGTGCGCGTAAAGTCCGCGTCGGGCGCGATGGGGTGGCTCTCGTCGCGCGAGCTCGGACCGCTCACGGACTGACCCCTTCGACGCGCGGAGCAGGCGCGCAGGGGTCGGTCCAGCGTTGGCGCGTGAGGCGGGTGAGCCCGCCGAGCACGGTGGGCACGAACACGCGCGGGTCTTCGCCCGTGAAGTACACCCTCGACTCGGTCGCGGGCGGCGTGATGGTCGCTCGCAGCGCGCGCGCCCGTTCGAGCGCGTGCTGCACGTCCGACGCCTCGTGGAACATCGTCGCGCCGATGAGCGCGCGGAGCCTCGCGTGACGGATCGCGACGGGTTCGCTCCCGTCGGCGATGGCGTCGATCTCTGCGGGCGTGAGCGGGTGTGACAGATCGGGCGCGACGAAGGGCGTCGCGGTGAGCTCGGGTGACAGTGCCGCGGCGCTGTCGAGCGCGGCGCGCGCGGCCGTGAGATCGCCGCGCTGGAGCCTCGCGGTGACGAGGTCGACCCACGCGGCGAAGCGCTCTCCCGCGGACGCCGTGGGGACCGTGTGCGCGACGATCGGCGCTTCATCGAAGGCGCCTCCCTCGGGATGCGCGGGCCACGAGCCTCCGAGCGGAACGAGCCACGGCGCGCTCCCTCGCACGAGGTCGAACGCGTCGGCGCGGAGCGTCGCATCCGCGGGGACGACGTTGTGCTCCGTGAGCCGCAGCACGCGACGCCCGATCACGGGCCCGGGAGGGGCGCCCATGCACGCGTCGATTCCCCGGCGACGGCAGGGCGCGCGAACCTCTTCTGTCTGGTGCGTGCGGAGCCTCACGAAGAGGACCGTCTGCGCGATCGGAGCGCCCGTCCGCGCGTAGGTCGCGACGGCGCTCGCGGCGGGTCTCACCTCTCGCAATGACAGACACTCCGAGAGGCGCGACGGCGACGCCCTGAGCTCCGTCGCGAGGGGCATCGGCGCGCATCGGATGGGCCTCCCGCCGCCGTCGCCGAGGGCCACGCAGTCGAGGGCCGCAGCGTGTACTTCGCCGCCGGGGGCAGGCCACGCGCCGCGATCTTCGCGGTCGAGGTACCACTGCACGGGGGCGTGCTGATCGATGAAGTTGAGATAGCGCTGCGGCGTCTGCTGCGCGCGCGCGAGGCCCGTCGCCCACGAGGCCGCGAGCAGGAGCGCGAGCGCTCGACGCGATGGTCTGGTCATGTGGCGCGCACACTATCGCGCGCCGTCGCGCGATCACAGCGAGGCATGTCGGCCGCGTGCGCCTCGGGGCGGACCGTGTTAGAGGCGCGGTACCTCTATGGAGCGTTTACTGGCCGCGCTGGAGCGGCGTTTCGGGCGGTATCTCCCGGGCAACCTCACGTACTGGATGGTGGGCCTCATGGCCGCCACCTTCGTGATGGAGCTCGTGGCGCCGGGCTTCAGCGAGGTGCTGATGCTCGACCCCGAGAAGGTGATGCGGGGCCAGGTGTGGCGCCTCTTCACCTACCTGGTGATGCCGCCGTCGACGTCGCCGATCTTCGTGGTGTTCGCGCTCTGGTGGTACTACCGCATGGGCACGACGCTCGAGTCCGAGTGGGGCCGCGCGAAGTTCGTCGCGTGGTGGGGCGTCGGGATGCTCTGCACGACGGCGTTCGCGTTCGCGTTCCACCTGCCCGCGACGAACGCCTACCTGCTCATGTCGCTGTTCCTGGCGTACGCGACGCTCTACCCCGACGAGCAGATCCTGATGTTCTTCATCCTGCCGGTGGCGATCAAGTGGCTGGCGCTCCTCGACGCGCTCGCGCTGCTCTACCTCGTGGGGACGCTCCCCGGGCTCCAGAAGCTCATGCCCCTCGTCGCCGTGGGGAACTACCTCCTGTTCTTCACGCCGACGCTCGCCGCGATGCTCCGCGGCTTCGTGAAGCGCGGCGCGCGCGCGGGCACGGTGCGGCGCTTTCGCGACGACGCGCCGAGCGGGCGCAAGGTGCGGCGCTGCGCGACCTGCGGCGTCACCGACGAGGACCCCTCGGTCGACATCCGCGTGTGCTCCTGTGACAAGTGCGGCAAGCCGACGGAGTACTGCCTCCCGCACGCGCGCAACCACTGAGTTGTGCGCGGCGCGCCGCCATGACGCGCCCGTCGCGACCGTGCCGTGACGGCACGACGCGGCGCCCGATCCGTCGGGTGAAACACCCCGCACGCGCCCTGCTGATCGCTGCGGGAGCGTTGTGGTACGTTCGTCGCACTGCGAGGTCACCGATGCTCCAGAAGGGAAGCGTTCTCGGCGGTCGTTACGAGCTCGTCGATCGGCTCGGCGAGGGCGGCATGGGCTCGGTCTGGGTGGCGCGCAACACGGCCATCGGCGGCGCCGAGGTGGCGGTGAAGGTGCTGCACCCCAACCTCGCCGACGACAAGAGCTCGGTCTCGCGCTTTCGCAACGAGGCGCAGATCGCCGCGCGCATCGGGCACCGCAACATCGTGAGGGTCTTCGACTTCGGCGAGTCCGACGACGAGGCGCCCTTCATGGTGATGGAGCGCCTCCTCGGCGAGAGCCTCGCGGAGCGCCTCGAGCGTGAGGGCGCGCTCGACCCTCGCGAGGCCGTCGAGCTCGTGTGCGTCGTGCTCGAAGCCCTCGCCGCGGCCCACGAGAAGGACGTGCTCCACAGGGACCTCAAGCCCGAGAACATCTTCCTCTCGCGCGAGGGGAGCGTCGTGGTGCCGAAGATCCTCGACTTCGGCGTTTCGAAGATCCTCGGCGACGACGCGCGCCGCACCCGCATGACTCGCACGGGCGCCATCATCGGCACGCCCGCGTACATGTCTCCCGAGCAGGTGATGGGGACGCCCGTCGACCTGCGCAGCGACGTGTGGGCGATGGGGGTGATCCTCTACGAGCTGGTGACGGGGCGGCTGCCCTTCGACGCGCCCAACTACAACGCCGTGCTGGTGCGCATCGCGACGAGCGAGCACGACCCGATCACGGTCCACGTGCCCGGCGTCGACCCGGGCCTCGCGTCGATCGTCGACCGCGCGATGGCGCGCAAGCCCGGCGGCCGCTTCGCGTCGGCCGTGAAGATGCGCGAGACGCTCGAGGCGTGGCTCCGCGGCGAGGTCGTGGCGCAGCCCGCGTCACCTAAGCGCGTGGCGACGGACCCCAACCGCTTCACGCCGATGGCCTTCGAGCAGTCCGACACGCTGCCGGGGTCGCTCCCTTCGGTGACGCCTCCGCCGTCGAATCGGCGGCTCATCACCGCGGGCGTCGTGGCGATGTTCGCCCTCAGCGCCGTGATGGTCGCGTGGAACCCCTTCAAGCGCTCCGCGCCCGAGGCCACCACGATGCTCCACCGCAGCGCCGTCGAGGCCGAGGCCACGCTGCGCATCGAGAACCTCCCCGCGGGCGCCCACGTGCACGTCGACGGCGCGCCGGTGATGCTCCCCACGAAGGTCACGGCGAGCGCGAGCCACAGCGTGAGGGTCTCGGCCGCGGGCTACCACGACTGGATGCAGGTGGTGCAGGAGCCTCGCGGCGAGGTGACGCTCTCGTACGCGGGCGAGCGCGCTCCCGAGGCGCCGCCTGCGGTCGCGGACGCGTCGGTCGCGGCGCCCGTGAGGCTCCTCGCGAGGGAGCTCCCCGCGAGGGCTCCGTCTGCGCGTGTGCGTCCGTCGACGCGAGGCGCATCGTCGGCGCACGCGCGGCCGGCGGGCGCGCCGAACAGCCTCGTCGGCGGGGACTACCCGTACTGATCGAGATCGGGATGTGAGGAGAGGATCGGAGGCGGGGGGAGAGACCTGCGATGCGCTGCGGCCGCTACGTGCGGCGCGCGATCACGGGTGGTTCGACGAGAGCTCGGTGAGGTGGAGCACGCCGCGGATCTGCTGGCCCGACTGGTAGCTGCCCACCCAGACGTCGTACTGGCCGGTGCCCGCGTTGGCGATGTCGACCATGGGGTTGGTGCCGCCGTTCGAATCGTCGTTGCAGTGCCACTGGCCGTCGGCGCCGTTGATCACGAGGGTCGTGTCGCCGGGGGCCGTGACGTAGAAGCGGAGCATCGACGAGGGGCCCGTGAAGCGGACGATGAAGTCGGGGCGCTGCGTGACGAAGCCGCGGCAGCCGGCGCCGAGGCCGAGGCCCGAGGCGTCGATGGTGCCGCCCGAGACGACGTTCACGTTGATGGGGTCGGGCACGAAGCCGGTGCGGACGTTGCGCTTGCCGAAGTTGGCGCGCGGTCCGCCGATCGTGAGGCTGCCCTGCGCGGTCACCTGGCTGCCGTACCCCGAGACCGCGAGCGCCCCTACGAGACCGACGATGCTCATCACCCTGGACGTGTTCATGAGAAATCTCCTCTGATGTCTGCGAGACAATCCGGTGGTCCTACGCGTGGCCGACGAGCGGATTGATCGCTCCATCGCGCGTGCGCGTCCGCCCGAGACGGTGAGACCCGCGGGGGGTATTCATACCCGAAGTCGATTCTGTCGGGGGACGAAATCCCGGGTCGTGTACGTGCCTCGGAGTGCGGTAGAAAACGGCCTCACGAACGGAGGATCTCCGCGATGACGAGCAGCGAACGTGTGCGGGTGGTGATCGAAGACGACCGCACGAGCCTGAAGTCCGAGGGGCTGCGCAGGGCGTTCCTCGACCACGTGAATTTTTCGCAGGGGAAGCTCCCCCACATGGCGACGGCGCACGACCGTTACATGAGCCTCGCCCTCGCGGTGCGAGACCGACTCGTGCAGCGCTGGTCGGCCACGCAGGAGGCGTACTACCAGCGCGATCCGAAGCGGGTCTACTACCTCTCGGCGGAGTTCCTGCTCGGGCGCGCGATGCGCAACAACCTCCTGAGCATCGGGGTCTATGACGAGTGGGCGGCGGTGCTCTCGGAGCTCGGCCTCGACCTCACCAACGTCATCGAGACGGAGCCCGAGCCGGGCCTCGGCAACGGCGGCCTCGGGCGCCTCGCGGCGTGCTTCCTCGACTCGCTCGCCACGCTCGGCTACGCGGCCTACGGCTACGGCATCCGCTACGAGTTCGGCATCTTCGAGCAGCGCATCGAGGGCGGCAAGCAGGTCGAGCACCCCGACGAGTGGCTCAAGTTCGGCAACCCCTGGGAGCTCATCCGCCCCGAGTACACCGTGCCCGTGCGCTTCTACGGCCGCAGCGAGGAGTACCGCGACGACCAGGGCCGCTGGCGTCACCGCTGGGTCGACGGGACGCAGGTCGTCGGCGTCCCCTACGACACGCCCATCGCGGGCTACGGCACCACGACGGTCAACACCCTGCGGCTCTGGCAGGCGCGGGCGAGCGCCGAGTTCGACCTCGACGTGTTCAACCGCGGCGACTACGTGCGCGCCGTCGAAGAGAAGAACGCCACCGAGACCATCTCGAAGGTGCTCTACCCCAGCGACTCGACGTGGGCGGGCCGCGAGCTCCGACTCCGCCAGCAGTACTTCTTCGTCGCGTGCGCCATCGCTGACATCGTGCGGCGCTACAAGACCCTGCACACGAACTTCAACCTGTTCGCCGACAAGTGCGCCATCCAGCTCAACGACACGCACCCCGCCGTGGCCGTCGCCGAGCTCATGCGCGTGCTCATGGACGACCACTGCCTCGGGTGGGACGAGGCCTGGGACATCACGGTCAAGACCTTCGGGTACACCAACCACACGCTCCTCGCCGAGGCGCTCGAGCGCTGGCCCGTGGTGCTCTTCGAGAAGCTCCTCCCGCGGCACATCCAGATCATCTACGAGATCAACGCGCGGCACCTGCGCAACGTGATGAACCGCTGGCCCGGCGACCACGCCCGCACGTGGCGCATGTCGATCATCGAGGACTCGGGCGAGCGTCAGGTGCGCATGGCCATGCTCGCCACGGTGGGCTCGCACAAGGTCAACGGCGTCGCGGCGCTGCACTCGGAGCTCTTGAAGCGCGACGTGCTCCACGACTTCGAAGAGCTCGCGCCCGAGAAGTTCACCAACAAGACCAACGGCGTCACGCCGCGGCGGTGGCTGCTCTCGTGCAACCCCGGCCTCGCCTCGCTCATCACCGAGCACCTCGGGAAGGGGTGGGCCAAGGACCTCGACCGCCTCGAGGAGCTCGCGCCCCTCGCCGACGACGCCGCGTTCCGCGCGCGCTTCGCCGAGGTGAAGCGCGAGCGCAAGCGCGTGCTCGCGGCGCGCATCCGTAAAGACTACGGGCTCATCGTCGACCCGCACTCGCTCTTCGACGTGCAGATCAAGCGCATCCACGAGTACAAGCGCCAGCTCCTCAACGCGCTGCACGTCGTGGGGATGTACCTCCGCGCCAAGCGCGACCCGGCGGCCTTCGTGGTGCCGCGCACGATCCTCATCGGCGGGAAGGCCGCGCCCGCGTACACCACGGCGAAGCTCATCATCCGCTTCATCACGGCCATCGCCGAGGTCATCAACGCCGACCCCCAGGTGCCGGGGCTCAAGGTGCTGTTCCTCCCGAACTACAGCGTGTCGATGGCCGAGCGGGTGATCCCCGCGGCGGACCTCTCGCAGCAGATCTCGACGGCCGGCAAAGAAGCCTCGGGCACCGGCAACATGAAGCTCTCGCTCAACGGCGCGCTCACGATCGGCACGCTCGACGGCGCGAACATCGAGATCCGCGACGCCGTGGGGCACGAGAACTTCTTCCTCTTCGGGCTCGTCACCGAGGAGGTGAAGGCGCTGCACGCGCACGGGTACAACCCGCGTCGCTACTACGAGCAGAACGCCGAGCTGCGCGAGGTGCTCGACCTCGTGGCCGAGGGGCACTTCTCCGTCGGCGACCCGGGGATGTTCCGCCCCCTCGTCGACTCGCTCCTCGATCACGACCCGTACATGGTGCTCGCGGACTACGGCGCCTACGCCGAAGCGCAGCGCCGCGTTGACGCCGCGTGGCGCGACCACGACGCCTGGACGCGCACGTCGATCCTCAACGTCGCGAAGATGGGGCGCTTCTCGTCCGACCGCACGATCCGCGAGTACGCCGACGAGATCTGGGGCGTGACCCCCGTCCACGTCGAGCTCGACGCCGACGCGGAGTAGGCGCCGACCCGTATGCACAAGCCCCCGGCGCGTGAGCGCCGGGGGCCAACACGAACGTGAGCGGTCACCGATCGCGCTGCGATGGGATCGCGGTGGCGCGACGTGACGTGTCCGGTGACCGCCGACGTTTGTGTTGGCCCCTGGCGCTTACGCGCCAGGGGCTTGTAGCTACAGCATCCCCTCAATCATCTCCACGAGCTTGTCTTCGTCCGCCACGCCCGCGTGGCGGTAGCGCACGTTGCCCTCGCGATCGACGAGGATCAGCGTCGGCAGACCGCGGATCTCCCAACGCTGCGAGGCGCTGCCGTTCACGTCGTAGACGAGCGGATAGTCGACGCCGAAGCGCGCGCGGAACGGCGGCACCACGGAGGGCCCCTCCTCGTCGACGTCGACGCCGACCACCGTGAGCCCGCGGCTCTTGAAGCGCTGGTTCAGCCGCACGAGCACCGGGGTCATCACCCGGCAGGGGCCGCACCACGTGGCCCAGAAGTCGATGACCACGGGGTGTCCGCGGAGGGCGCGGAGGTTCACGCGCTCGGCGCCGAGGTCTCCGCGCGCGTCGATCACCGCGAGGTCGAGGTCGGGCGCGGGGCCGAGGTTGCGGCTGCGAACGACCACGAACGACACGATCGCGAGGAGCGTCAGTCCGAGCAGGGGATAGAGCACGCGCTCCGAGAGGAGCTTGTCGATCAGCGTCTCGTCAGGTGCAGCGGTGCTCATCAGGAGGACGGCGAAGATCCACCGAAGGCGGGCGCGGGGCAAGCGCTCGGCGGCTCAGCTCGCAGGCACGGTCACGGGGATCTCGACGTCGCCCGTCGCGGGGAGGTCGAACTCCACGGTGACCGTGCGGGGCGCCGGGCAGAGGGTGTGGTCGCTCCCGAAGGCGCTCCCCGAGCCCGATGAATCCGCGGAGCACGTGGCGGTCGCGCCCTCGACGGCGCATCCCGACGGGGCGTCGTCGCGGATGGCGAAGGTCGCGCGGTAGCGTCCTGCCGCGACGGGCTGTGCGACGAAGGCGTCGAAGCGCTCGACGCTCCTGCCCGTGAAGCGCTGTCCGCAGTCGAAGTTGTACGCGTACCTGACGAGCGCGCGGGCGTCCCACGTGACCGACGGGAGCGACGCGGGATCGAAGCGCCGCCACTCCGTCGCGACGGGCGTGAAGCGCGGCGGGTTGCACTCGCACACGCACACGAAGGGCGCCGTGAGCGTGAGGGGCGTCCAGCCTGCGCTCGTGCTGCGCGCGAACGATTGAGCATCACAGGCCGATCCGGTGACGGCGACCCACGCGGTGGACGCGCCCGAGAAGCGAAACGTCACGCGCTGCCGCGAGGCGATCTCGGTCGGAGGGGGCTGCGTCACGGCCGCGTCTCCGCCGCACGCCTGCGCGAAGAGGAGCGATGCGAGTGCGAGCTTCGTGTGCATGGCCGCGATCATCGCAAGGGGAGTGCCGTGAGGGGAATTCCGAGACAAGCACCGGCGCGTAAGCGGCGGGGGGCCAACGCCAACGTCGGCCGGTATCGCGCATCGTTTCGCTTCGGTGATTGCTGGCGTTGGCGTTGGCCCCCCGGCGCTCGCGCGCCGGTGCTTGTACCTCGGCGCGTGAAGCCGTGGCCCTCTTCATGTGATCTCGCGTCACAGCGGTGTGAGCATCCCCAGGAGCGGCGCGGCGAGGAGCGGCGCGGCGGGCAACCACATCACCGCCAGCGCGAACGACGTCGCCACGGACTCGCACTCCGAGAGCGCTCGTGACCACGTCTCGACGTTCCCCGCGAAGATGAGCGCCGAGCGTTGCGGGCCTTCGCGAAACGGCGCGCCCATCTCAGGCTCGCCGAGCACCACCACGGGGCCGCGGAGCGCCTCGGTCAGCGGCACGATGGCGCCGTCGTCACAGCGCGCGACGCCCTCGTGCGCGGTCGCGCGGCGCACACGCAGACCGCGCCACGCCGTGATCGTGCGACGCGTGGCGAAGCGCGTGTGGAGGCCGATGAACACACCGATGAGCGCCGCGAAGATCCACTCCCAGAGCGGCGCGGTGAAGAGGAGGTAGCGCGGTGCGGCCTTGTTGCCGATGACCTGTCCTCCGGCTGTCGCGAAGACGAGCTCGCGATACCGAGGGCGCTCGAACACGCCGCCGCGAGGGGGCGTCTCCCTCGGGAACCCGTAGCGTTTCACGGGCGATGCGCAGTCGTGGGCGAGATAGCCGAAAGAGCGCGAAGAGGGCGGACGATTCCGTATGAGCCGCGTCACGCAACGAGCTCCGACGCGTCGTTGCTGGAGGGTGAGCC
>JBPOHC010000552.1:0-4171 GCA_052035985.1 Myxococcota bacterium
AACTACGCGCCCCTGCTCCGCTACATCCGCTACCAGATCGACTTCCAGAGCGGCACGACCGACGTGGTCGTGTCGATCAACGGCATGGCGCGTCGCAGGTCGGCGTAGCCCGACGCGGCGACGGCGCGACCGGGCGCTGCGCTCAAGTGGAGCGCACGCTCGGCGCGTCGTCGGATCGCCATCCGGCAACGTGAGATCCGCGCGTCGCGACGAGCGGGAGTGACGCGTCTGTTTCAGGAGGAGGTTCGTCGTGGCTGATTTCGATTGGGAGTTCGATGAAGCGACCGACGGGCGCAACGCGTTGACGCTCGTGCCCCTCAGCATGGTCGCCAGCGTCACGGCGGCGAACACGAACGCCGTGAACCTCCAGCAGAAGATCGATGCGCTCCACGCAAAGGGCGGCGGCTTTCTGCACTTCCGGCCGGGGCGCTACTACATCGGGCGCAGGCCCGTAGGCTCGTCGATCGGCGATCCCGCTGCGTCGACCGAGAACGGTGACATCGTCGTCTATGAAGACGTCACGCTCTGGTTCTCCCCCGGCGCCGTCCTGGTTCCGTTGTCTACGCGGTGGAACTCGGACCTCGATGTACGGCCGGTCTACGGGATCGACTCCTTCTGGGAGGACGAGCTCGTTCGGATCGAGATCCACGGCGCGATCCGCGCGCAGCGCGTGACCATCTTCGGCGTCTCGGTCAGGTACGGAGCGACGCTGCCCGACGCCGGAATGATCCTCCTGGCCGGCAATCGAATCGAAGAGGTCGTCCCGGAATGGTGGGGCGCGAACGAGCAGTTCTTCAGCGCCGGGCTGAGTACGTACAACAGGCTCGCGATCCAGGCGACCTTCGACGCCGCGCATCGTCACCGTCAGCGCCCCGTGCGTCACGCGGCAACCGGACGCGTCGCGCGCACCCCCACGGGTGAGATCGCCCTGCGACGACGCCCGCCCATCCCGATCGCGATGAACAACGCGTACGCGATCGACGCGGAGGTCTCGCTCGGAATGACTCGCGCCGAAGCGGATGGCGCCATCGACCCGATGCGACCGGTGAACGTCGCGGGGTTCCGCCTCCGGGGTGATCGCTCGGTGGGGTCGCAAGGAGCTGGAGTCGCGACTCTGTACGCCGCGGCCCCCTGGGGCGGAGGCGCCCTCCTCGCGATTCGTGGCCCGGTCGGGTTCACCGTGAACGACGTCACCCTCAACGGCAACAAGGTCGCCGACCGTTGCCTGGAACTCTCGCACTTCGACAACGACGGCGCCCCCTCGAGCATCGAGCGCAGCAGCCTCCTCCAGCCAGGGAGCGAGCTCGCGAGGATCGAGGGCTCGGTCGCGGACACGGCGAAGCTCACGCCTCCTGCGCTCCTCTCGTTCCGACGGTGCCGCTTCGATACCATGTCCGAAGGAGACGCCTTCGCTGCCAGGCTTCTCTACCTCACTCCCGAGAGGGGCCTCGTAGGGGTGCACCTCGACGCACGCGATCGCGTGATCGTCGAGTTTCATGGCTGCTTCTTCGCGGGCGTCGCGGCGCCGTTCATCCTGGCGAAGAGCGGATGGTTCACCCTCCAGGAGTGCACCATGCACGCGATCCGCCTGTGGGACACGCGGTCGCTCCGCGAGATCAATGCCGAACGCGGCTCCCTCAACGGTACGGACATCCACATCGCGGCGCCGACGTTCCGGTACGCCACCGCGAGCAGCGACGGCGCGCCGCGGCGGACGCTCCTCGAGGCCGCCAGCTTCACGGCGAAGGAGATCGAATCGCAGAGCTGGCAATTGCTCACGACCTACGCGCTCTCTCCTTCCGAGGCGCAGGCGCGCACATCGACGATCCTGTTCAACTTCAACGCCAACCTCTCCGCGGACGCGCCTGGAAACGGTGCGTCCGACGGTGTCCCCGAAGACCCTCGCAGACCGATCTGGCGTGGCATCGTGGACCAGCCCGCCATCTTCTGGAGCTCGCCCGGTGAGATCGGCAGCGACCTCGCCATCCTGGGAGGAATCTTCAGCGCCTGGATCAAGACGTATCGGGGAGGCCGCTCCACCGGCCTTTACAAGGGATATGTGCACATCGACCGCCCTTCGGCGCCGGGGCGCGTCTTCGACCTCGGAACGCGCTCCCGTGATGACAGCACGAACGTCTTTGGGAGTCGCGATGGGGTCGCAGAAGTCAACCTCCAGGTTGTCCCCGAAGCCCCACGCCGGTAGAAGGTCCCTCATGCGCCCGTTACATATGCTGCTGCTCGTGCTCGCGGTCCTTCTCGTCGGCTGCCCCGGCACGTCCTCGGGCACCGACGCAGCGACGCCCCTCGTCGACGCGCTCGACGAGGGCCAGCCCGACGCGCCCGACGACCTCGCGACGTCCGACGTGCCCCGCGATCGCGCGCTCATCGACCGCGCGCTCGACACGCTCGACGACCTTGCGTCGCCCGATGCGCTCGACGCATCGAGTGACCTGGCCGACGCGAGCACCGACGGAGCTGGCATCACCGACGCCCAGGACGCGCCCCGCGACACGGGCGACGCCGGTTGCGAGCCCGGCCTCTCGTTGCCCTGCACCTGCGTCAACGGCGTCGCCGGGACGCGCGTCTGCCACACCTCTCGCGTGATGGGCTTCTGCACCTGCGTGACGCCTGCGGGCGACGGCGGCGTGACCGTCCCTCCGCCGCGCCTCCTGCGACCGCTCTCGGGGACGCGCGTGACCTCACAACGCCCGACGCTCCGGTGGGAGCTACCCGCGGGCCTCACACGCGCGCGCGTCGAACTCTGCGGCGATCGCGCGTGCACACGACGCATCACGCAGCAGGAGGTGAGCGGCTCGTCGTGGCGCCCTCCCGCGACACTCTCGCCCGGCGTGGTCTTCTGGCATGTGCTCGGCCTCGCCGCGGACGGCTCCGTCGCGTGGACGAGCGCCATCTGGGAGTTCCAGGTGCGCCATCGCGACACGCCCGTGGACTCATTCTACGGGCCGCTGCGCGACTTCAACGGCGACGGCTTCGATGACCTGATCGCGGGGACGCAATACCCGGCAACGGAGTTGCACGTCTATCTGGGGGCCCCGCGCGGGCTTCAGGAGGCTGCGGCGAGCATTCTCAGGTCACCTGATGATGAGTGGGTCTTCCCTGATGACATTGCGGTCGGCGACGTCAACGCTGACGGGTACGCCGATCTTGCTGTGGGCGAAGCGTATTTCGGCGACCCGATGTTTTCCTCTCCCGACGGAGGCGTTCACGGGGGAATCGGACACGTTCACTTGTTTACAGGAGATGCCGACGGCCTTGCGGTGCTGCGCAATCAGGTGGTCGACCTAGGAAGCGAAGCCGGACGCCCGGTGGACTCCCACTTTGGTAAACATGTGGCGCTGGTCGACTTCAACGGAGACGGCTTTGATGATCTGGTCGCGTCGCGTCAAACGACAGACCGCAGCCAGCCGCAAACCTTCCTCTTTCTCGGGTCTGCGATGGGTCTACGGACCGCTCCCGCTTCGTCACTTGCGTCTGCAACGCTGAACATCGCGACAGCGGTAACCCTGAGCAGCGTCGGTGACGTGGACGGCGACGGTTTTGGAGACGTCGTGCTCGGTGCGTATTACACGGATCACGGCGCCGTGATTCTACATGGAAACAGCAACGCACATCTCGACGCAAGACTCGAAGAGGTGACGGCTGGCGGGAGTTTCTTCTACTTCGGCCAGAGGATCGCTGCCGGGGATGTCAACGGAGACGGCCTAAGCGACCTCTTCGTTGGATCCTACGGTCAAGCAAGCGTGGTCCACGGTACCCCAGAGGGGATGGAGACGGCTCCCTTCATCGAGACTCCGCCGCTTGGGATCCCCAAGGGAGGTAGCGGCGAGTTTGGCGCGACCCTGGGCCAGCAGGGTGATTTGAATGGAGACGGATACACCGACCTCGTCGCCGCAGGAGAATGCGACGTTGCGCACCGGCTGTTGCTGGACGCTTCATTCAGGTTTTGCTCCTACGGAGTCACCTATCTGTACGCCTCATCAACAACTGGCGTGGCCTCGATGTGGTCGCGCGTTCTGACCCCGGCCAGCGATCGGGAAGGTGGGCTGCTCTATCCGATTTCACCCGGAGATCTGAACGGAGATGGCGTCGACGACCTCGCGATCGGAGCCTATGGGCACAGCACAACGGACATGCCTGGTATTTTCGGCGC
>JBPOHC010000272.1:0-10661 GCA_052035985.1 Myxococcota bacterium
GCTCGGCATGAAGAGGTCCGTGAACGTCGACATGCTTCGGAGCTCTAGTCCAAAGCGCGACGCAGCAACACTCACCAGGAACGCCGTGAAGTCAGGTCCTTCGTCGACTTGTGTGCCGAACGGAGCGAGGATCGGGGGCAAGGGCTCCATCGTCCGACGAGGCGAGATCGAACCCACGGCCTCGCAGCACAAAAAAGACACGCCCACGACTCGCGGAGCCCTGTGCCCCCGATCCTCGGGGGTGAGGGCGCGCGGAAGCGCGGGTGAGGGGGACGCGCGCTCGAGCTCCACTCGAAACGCCTTTCGACAGCGCAATTCGTTGAACCAGACAGGGACCTGTTTCGTTCCCTCGCATGGCATGCGCAATCGTCCAGGTTGGATGTGACGTCGCTCAGGGGAGCTCGCAGATGAAGGCTCCGAGCGGAGAGGTGTCACACGCGACGTCGTTCCACCCGCTGTCTGCGAGCTCGACGCAGTTCTCGCCGCTGCCGTAGTTGTTGGGCTCGCCCGACGACCAGCGCGTGTAGCGCAGCGGTGACCCGTCGATGCCGTGAAAGCGCCCCTCGGAGTCGTCGTCGGTGACGCCGATGTAGAAGTGCGTGCGACGAAAGACCCCGAAGTTGCCGTAGATGAACCCTTCTTCGGAGGCCGAGTCGATCGACGCGAGCGCCCCGCCCATCGCGCGACACGCGCGCGCCGCGATCCGCTCCGTAGCGCCCGCCTGGAGGCAGAACGCGTACGTGTGGTGATCGAAGCTGCGACGCACGCAAGGCGACGGGTCTTCGCACACGAACGACGCGAGGCGGACGCCCTCGCACGCGACGGGAGTCACCGCGCCTGCGCCATCGAGACGCGCGCAGCGACGGGCGTCACCGGGCGCCGTGATGAGCGGCGGAGACGAGAGCGACGCGGCGCCGTGTCCTGCGATGAAGGCGCGCTCCGCGTCGTCGTCGATCGCGGCGAGCGAGGCCCCCTGCGCGGCGCAGTACGCCCGCATCGCGCGTCCGCCAGAGGGGCGCTGACAGAAGCGGTAGAGGTGATCGCGGAACACCTCCGTCGTGCACGCCGACGTCTCCTCGCAGATCACGTTGGGGCGCGTGAGCGAGCACGGAATGTCGTTCCAGATGCCGCTCGGGTCGGCCTCGGCGCAGTCCTCGTCGCCGAGGTTGTTGGGCTCTCCCACGGCCCACGCGGTGAAGCTCGTGGGCGAGCCGTCGACCGAGTCGAAGACGCCCTCGCGCTCCACGTCGGTGTAGCCGATCCAGTGGCGACCGCGTCCGAGCGACTGCATCGCCGCGGCGAGGAGGTCGTTCTCGTAGCGGCTCGACACGCTCGCGGGCTCGGTTCCGAAGGCGCGGCAGTATGCTGTCGCCGCGGCGAAATCGAGCTCCGTGTGACAGAAGTAGTAGGCGTGTCCGCCGAAGGTCTGCGCGGTGCACTCGGGCGGCACCGTCGCCGATGTGGCGACCACGGCGACGCTCTCTCCTCGCGGTGAGGGCTGTGCGGAGACAGGTGCGGGCGAGAGCGCGACGAGGGCCGCGAGGGAGAGGGCTTCGAAGGCGATGCGCGACGTGTTTTTCATGGGGTTGCGCGGTGAACGCGCTCGCGCACGACGCGCTTACGAGTCAGGCGAGCGCTGCCTGGATGGCGGCGTAGTCGGGCTCGACGCCGGGGTTCGGCGCGATCCACTCGTAGGTGACGGTGCCGTCGGTCGAGACGATGAACACGGCGCGCTGCGAGGCGGTGTAGCCGGGCATGCCCGCGAAGTTGTCGAGCGCCACGCCGTAGGCCCGCGTGACCGCGCGGTCGTAGTCCGAGAGGAGCGAGAACTCGAGGCCGTTCTGCGTGGCGAAGGCGGCGTTCGAGAAGGGCGCGTCGACGCTGAGCCCGACGACCGTGGCCTTGAGGTTGTTGAGCGTCGCGAGGGAGTCGCGGAAGGTGCAAAGCTCCTTCGTGCACACGCCCGTGAAGGCGGCGGGATAGAACGCGAGCACGACGCTGCCCGCGGCCGTGAGCGAGGCGAGGCTGACCTTCTCGCGCTTGTGGTTCACGAGGGTGAAATCGGGCGCTTTCTGTCCGAGCAGGCTCATGAGAAGAACTCCTGTGCTGTCGTGGAAGATCGAAACGGTGGGATGCGAGACGAGGCGGCGGGTGCGACGGGCGAGCGCGATCAGCCCTTCTTCCAGCCGTAGCCCTTCTGCTGCGTGATGAGGAAGCGGGTGCCGTCGCCCACCGCGCCGTCGACCGTGTAGCCGAACGACTTCTGGAGGTGCTTCACCGCGTCTTCGGTGCCGGGCCCGAAGTCGCCGTCGACCGCGATCTGGTAGCCGAGATGCACCAGGTCTTGCTGGAGCGCGCTGACATCAGAACCCTTGGAACCCCTCTTCAGTACGGACATCGGGAACCTCGCGTTGGTGAAACGTTGCCGCAACATCGCGGCGCGGCGAAGCGGTCTCCCGCATCGCCATCGCCGCGAAGGGCCAACGGGATATCACCAGCCTCGCGGGCGCTTCAAGACGCTCGATGACCTCCGGCGGGCGCTCCCCATCGATTTCAGTCCATGACCGCGTCGCGGCTTCAGCGGGGACCCGTTTCTCCGCCGCGACGAGACTTGAAAACCCGATGGCACCCGGTTCGTGAACCCGGTGCGAAACGCGCACCCGAGGCGCAGCGCCACGCGTCGATCCATCAGTTTTCGCTGGAAAACGATGGGCGTCAGCGGGTCCGAGCCTTGCGACGCTCACGCGCTCGAAGGAGATCGATCATGCAACGCTCCAACGAGAACATGGCCGTGGTCGAAGCGTTCTTCGCAGGGCTCGAAGCGCACGACAAGGACGCGGCACTCAAGGGCTTCGACGAGAACGCCTACTGGGACACGCCCTCTGGCGGAGCCTTCTCGGGCAGGCTCACGGGCAAGCCCGGACTCTCTCGGCTCGTACAGCTCCTCCTCGTCTCGCGCCCCGAGACGCAGGTGGTGACCGACCTCACGCTCCACGCGTCGGGCGACCGCGTCTTCGCGGAGTTCACCTGGGCCTCGATGGCCAACAGCACGGGACGCCCCCCGACTCGCAGCCTCGCAGTCTTCGAAGTGGTCTTCGGCAAGATCGCGGCGGTGCGTGAGTTCGAAGCGGGTCCGCCTGCCACGCAGCGCAACGGCTGAACACACTCCACCACCCCATCACGGAGCGCCTCTCGATGGACCTCACGGCCTTCGAACGTACGCCGGTGCTTGCGCGCCTCGGCGAGGAAGGATTCGCTCGCCTCGCCGCCCACCTCGGCCCTCAAGAGTTCGCCCCCGGCGTCGCCGTGATGCGCGAGGGAGAGACAACGCGAGACCTCTTCTTCGTCCTCGAAGGCAGGGCTCGCGTCGAGCGGCAAGGCATCGAGGTCGGCTCTCTCTCCGCCGGAGATCACTTCGGCGAGCTCGGGATGGTCACCGGCCGCGCGCGCGCCGCGAGCGTCGTCGCCGTCACACCGCTCCGCGTCGCGAGGCTGTCGTTTCAGCGCTTCGAGCGGCTCTGCAAAGACGACCCCTCGGTGGGTCTCTCACTCCTGCGCGGCCTCGTCGACGTGCTCGGCGCCGAGCTCACCAGCATCACCGACAGCCTCGGACTGCTCCTGCGAGAGCGCTCGCTCCCCCGCCGCGTGACCCTCCGCGTGCGCTTCGGTGACGAGGAGCGCGTCGTCCGTACGGGGACCTCGCTGCGAGAGATCATCCCTGCCGACGTTGACGGCGCGCGCGTCGTGGCGGGGCTCGTCGATCGACGCGCGGTCTCGCTCGCCAACCCCCTCCTCGCAGACGCCAACGTCGAAGCCCTCACCGTCGATCACTGGGAGGGGATGCGCGTCCTCCGCGCGAGCCAGGGACTCGTGCTCCTCGAAGCGGCGGCGAACGTGCTCCCCGGTCGCGCCGTGCGGCTCGGACCTTCGCTCGGCGTGGCGCAGCGGATCGTCTTCGACGCGCCGCCCGAAGACCTCGACGCCACGGGGCGCGCCCTCGACGCGGAACTCCAACGGCTCATCGTCGCAGACCTGCCCGTGCGCGAAGAGATCTGGGCCATCGACGAGGCGCTCGACCACTTCTCGCGCGCGGGGTGGACCGACGCCGAGGCGCTCCTCCGCGGATCGCGCGAGGGGACCATCACCACCGTGTCGTGCGGAGGCGTCTACGCCCAGCGCATGACACCCCTCGTCGCGACGACCAGCATGGCCGCGGGATGCTCGGTGGCCCGCGCCGACGGCGCGCTCATCCTCCGTCACGCGCTCTCGGGGACGCTCGAACCCGCCGCGGGCGTCGAGGCCGGCGAAGACGTCCCCGGCGGGATCACGGTGGCGCGCGACTCGATGGCGCGAGAGCACGAGCGCTGGCTCGCGTCGATGGAGGTCGACTCCGTGGGGGCCTTCAACCGCGCGTGCGTGACGGGCCGCGTGGCCTCGATCATCCGCGTGGCCGAGGGCTTTCACGAGAAGCGCATCGGGCGCCTCGCCGACGAGATCGCCGCGCGCCTCCCCTCGACGCGGGTGGTGTGCGTGGCGGGGCCGTCGTCGTCGGGCAAGACCACCTTCCTCAAGCGGCTGTCGGTGCAGCTCCAGGTGATGGGGATTCGCCCCGTCGGACTCTCCCTCGACGACTACTACGTCGACCGCACGCGGACCCCGCGCGACGCGCACGGCGAGTACGACTTCGAAGCGCTCGAAGCCATCGACCTCAAGCTCCTCGCGGAGCACCTCGCGCGGGTCACGCGCGGTGAGACCGTGCGCTCCGCCCGCTACGATTTCGTCGCGGGGAGAAACGATCCGTCAGGCGGCCCCGAGCTCTCCCTCGGTCCGCGCGACGTGCTTCTCCTCGAAGGGATCCACGGGCTCAACCCCAAGCTCCTCGAAGGCACCGGCGCGGAGTCGACGGCGCTTCGCGTGTTCATCATGCCGATGACCTCGCTGCCCTTCGACCGCTTGTGGCGCGTCAATCCCTCCGACGTGAGATTGCTCCGTCGCATCGTGAGAGACCGCCACGGGCGCAACCACGACGCCGCCGCGACGATCCTCCGCTGGCCCTCGGTGCGCGCGGGGGAGCGCGCCCACATCTTCCCCTTCTTCGACCGCGCCGACGCGGTGTTCGACACGTCGCTCGTGTACGAGCTCTCGGTGCTCAAGGGGTACGCCGAGCGCTACCTGCTCGAGGTCCCCCCGACGTCACCCGCGTACACCACCGCGTTTCGGCTGCGGCAGCTCATCGACCGCTTCGTGGCGATCCACTCGGAGCACATCCCGCCGACCTCGATCCTGCGAGAGTTCATCGGCGAGAGCAGCTTCGTCTACTGAGCTACGCCCCCACCTCGTCACCGAATCGCGCCAGGAACTCCCGCATGAACGCGCCGCGTGAACGCGCCATCTCGCGCGCTGTGGCCGTGTGCATCCGCGCCTCGAGGCCGAGGAGCTTCTTGTAGAAATGATCGACGCCCCAGCGCTTGTCGTCGGGCTCTCGCCGCGCGCAGAGCGGGTCCGCGGGGTCATAGAACGGACGCTTCATGTCGGAGCAGGTCGCGAAGCAGCGCGCGATGCCGATGGCGCCGATCGCGTCGAGTCTGTCTGCGTCTTGAAGCACCTTCGCTTCGAGCGTCTCGGGCGTCACGCCGAGCGAGAAAGGATGGACCCTGATCGCATAGCAGACGGGCTCCACGCGGTGATCGGGCCAGTGGACCATGCGCAGCACCTCCCTCGCGTGCTCCGCGCAGATCTCGCCCGAGCGGTGTGACTCGGGGTGCCCCTTGGGGTGATTGAAGAGCTCGTGCAGCAGGGCCGCGGCCACGGCGATGTCGGTGTCTGCGCGCTCTGCGAGGCCGATCGCGCGGGCGTTCGCCGCGACGCGCTCGACGTGGAGCCAGTCGTGCGCGGGGTCTGCTTCGGCGCAGCGGGTCCGCGCGATGTGGCGCAGCGCGTCCCAGACGTCGTCGGTGTGCATCGGCGCGGGTGTATCACGCAGCGCCGCGCTTGCGTAGCATCGGCGCCCTTCAGCACATGGCAAAGAGAACCGAGAAGCGCGCGCAGGCCGAGACGCTCCGCAACGTCGTCAGAACGCTCCGCATGGTCGCCACCATCGCGCGGTGGAGGCTCGCGGTCTACGTCGCGACGCAGGGCCTCGGCGCCTTCGGAGACATCGCGCTCGCGTGGGTGGCAAAACGCATCGTCGACGCCGTGGTCTTCGCCGCGTCGCGCCCCGGCGACGAGGCCGCGGTGAGGTCTGCGCTCGCGTGGGTGGCCGCGGAGTTCGCCGTGGTGGCGACGCAGAAGCTCCTCGCGCAGATCGAGTCGCACCAGACCGCGCTGCTTCGAAGCGAGCTCGGACTCCACGTGAACGTGCGCATCCTCGAGAAGGCGCTCGACGTGTCGTTCCCGCACTTCGAAGAACCCGACTTCGCGAACCGCATGACGATGGCGCGACGCGAGGCGAGCATGCGCCCCTTCATGCTCTTCACGGGGGCCGTGTCGCTGGCGCGCGACGTGGTGACCTTCGCGGGCTACGCGGCGCTGCTGGTCGCGCTCGGACCGTGGTCGATCGCGGCGCTGGTGCTCTCGTCGGTTCCCGCGTTCATGGGCGAGGCGTACTTCGGGCGCCTCGGGTACGAGCGGCAGAGCGCGCGGTCGCAGCGCAACCGTCAGCTCTTCTACCTCGAGAGCGTGCTCACCTCCGAGGCCACGGTGAAGGAGGTCAAGCTCTTCTCCCTCGGTCGCTGGCTCACCGAGCGCTACAGGGAGATTCACCTCGGCTTTCACGCCGAGGAGGCCGCGCTCTCACGCAGGCGCGCGGTGTGGCTCTTCGCGCTCACGTCGCTCTCGTCGCTCACGCTCTACGGCGTGTATCTGCTCATCGCGTCGAAGGCCGCGCATGGAGCGCTCACGCTCGGCGCGATGACGCTCTACCTCATGGTGTTCACCCGCGGTCAGGCCCTCGTGCAGCGGGCGCTGACGGGCGTGGCGCGCATGTACGAGCACGACCTCTACATGTCGACGCTCTTCGGCTTTCTGGAGCTCGAAGACGACGAGCCCGACCGTCCTCTCGTCGACGCGACCGACGCGAAGGAGGCTCCCCCCTCGGTGCGCTTCGAACACGTCTCATATCGCTATCCCAACGCGGAGCGCGACGCGCTCACCGACGTGACGCTCTCGCTCGAACCCGGCGAGACCCTCGCGCTCGTGGGCCGCAACGGCGCGGGAAAGACCACGCTCGTGAAGCTCCTCGTGGGGCTCTACCGGCCGACGTCGGGGCGCATCCTGCTCGACGGCGTCGACACGGCGACGATGCACCCCGCGGAGGTGCGGCGACGCATCGGGGTGATCTTTCAAGACTTCGTGCGCTTTCAGTTCTCGGCGGCGGACAACATCGGCGTCGGATGGCTCCCTCGCCGAGAAGATCGCGCGGCCATCGAGCGCGCGGTGACGGAGGCTGGCGCGCGCGACGTGGTCGAGCGGCTCCCCAAGGGCCTCGACACGCCGTTGGGAAGGGCCTTCGGCGGAGATGATCTCAGCGTGGGTCAGTGGCAGCGCGTGGCGCTCGCGCGGGCGTTCATGCGTCCGAGCGCGTTGCTGGTGCTCGACGAGCCCACGGCGGCGCTCGACGCCGAGAGCGAGCACGAGGTGTTTCAGCGCTTCAAGGAGCTCAAGGCGGGACGCACGGCGCTGCTCATCACGCACCGCTTCGCGAGCGTGCGGATGGCCGATCGCATCGTGGTGTTCGAGGGCGGACGCGTGGTCGAAGAGGGCACCCACGCGGCGCTCGTCACGGCCGACGGCGCGTACGCGCGGATGTTCAAGCTCCAGGCGTCGGGCTACGCCGATGTGGGGGCCGAGGTGGAGCCTGCTGCGGCGAGCGGTGGCGTGATAACGTCGGGCTGATGAGCTCCCTCGCGTCGTACGTCCTCGGGGAACCGGACGATTTTCCACCGGAGCACTGGCACCTCGCCGACGGGTTCAAGATGCCGATCACGCCTGACTCGCAGCGCCGTGAAGACGCGCTCCAGGGGACCTTCGAAGCCTACATCGCGAGGGAGAAGCGCGACGCGCTGATCCTCGCGAACGTGGCGCTGCGCTGGGACCAGGCGAACCCGACGGTGGGCGTCGATCCCGATCTCATGTGGGTCGAGCCGAAGCTACCCGAGGGGCGTCGCAGCGTGTTGACGTGGGAGCCTCGCGCGCACGCACCTCGGGTCGCGGTCGAGATCGTGGGACGCGACACGGCCTTCAAGGACTACAACCAGGGTCCTGCGAAGTACGCCGCGTCGGGGACGCGCGAACTCTGGGTGTTCGACCCCGATGGCTTCGGTCACACGGCCGACGGCAAGGGGCCCTTCACCGTCCAGGTCTGGCGCCGCAGCCGCGGGAGCTTTCGTTGCGTCTACGCGGGCGAGGGGCCGACCTTCTCGCGCGAGCTCGGCGCGTGGCTCGTCGTGCAGGGAGACCTCCTCCGCGTCTCGCGCGATCAGGCGGGCACCGATCTCTGGCCCACCGTCGCAGAGGAACGCGATGCGGCCCGCGACGAAGCGCGCCTCGCGCTGGCGAGGGCTGACGTTGAAGCGAAGGCTCGCGCCGACGCCGAGGCGAAGGCTGAAGCGGACGCAAAGGCTCGCGCCGACGCCGAGACAAGGGCTGACGTTGAAGCGAAGGCTCGCGCCGACGCCGAGGCGCGGATCCGCGAGCTCGAAGCGTTGCTGAAGAAGCAGACGCCCGCGAAGTCGAAGCGGCGCTGAACGTCGCCTCGGCCTCGCGGTTTCGTTGCGGGAGTCAGTGCGCTGCGGGGGCGACGGCGGGCGCTGCGGCGGGCGTCGCGGGCTGGTTGCGCGACGTGTCGATGTCGATGCTGCGCACGGTCTCGGCGAGTCGCACGCGGCGCTCACCGATCTGCGTGTCGAGCTCGACGACGCGGCGGGTGATCTGATCGAGCTCCGTCGCGACGCGGCCGAGCCGCGCGGTGAGCTGCGCGCGGAGGTCGGCGGCCTGCGGGTTGCGCTGGATGGCGCGGAGGTTCTCGCGGGTCTCCTCGGTGTTCTGCTGGAGGTCGGCCTGACGCTGCCCGAGGTTGGCGCGCTCGCGTGAGAGCTCCTCGTTCTGGCGGCGCAGGTCGAGCGTCGTGCGGAGCGCGGCGGCCATGTCGTCGGCGGGATGTCCCTCGCGGAGATAGAGCTCGATGGCCTGCGCCGCGAGCTCGTTCGAGAGGTCGATGGCCATGCTCGAGGGAGTGCGCGCCGTGACGATCACCTCGGTGTGTCCGCGTCCCGGCGCGGTCACGGGGACGAGCGCGTTGCCGTTGGTGGTCTCGGTTCCGCGCGGGGGCTCGAAGAGCTGCGCGCCGTTGAGGGCGTGGCGCACCATCACGCGGGCTTCGCGGTCCATGCCGTTGCGAACGGTGTAGGTGGTGCGCTGCACGCTGAAGCGCTCGATGGTGAGCGTCTCGCGCTGCATGCGGACGAGGCGCGCGCCCTCGACGGCCCAGGTGGTGCTGTTCTCGACCGCGAGCGCGCGTTCGAGCGAGAAGGGCACCGTGGTGGTCGCGCCGTCGGGCAGAGGATCGAGCATGCCCTGGCCGAGAAACGCCCCCTCTTCGAAGATCGCGAGAGGACCGCGTTCGAGCAGCGCGCCGGTGCGGTTCTCGAAGCGCGCGACGTGGAAGGGATGCGACACCGAGTCGGCCACGCCCGGATCGGGCGCGAAGAGGTACATCTGCTCGCCGGGGATGTCCCTCGCGGTGAGCATCACCATCGTGGCCGAACGGTCGGGCACGGTCACGGGGTTCGGGAGGTCATAGCGCGTGGCGCCTCCCTGCACGGCCAGGGCGGCGAGCGAGGCGACGTTGCGAGGCGACGACGTGGGCGGAGGAGGCGGGGCCGGAGAGGGCATGTTCCCCTGCCAGTACTCTCCTCTGCCGGGCTGCGAGGGGGCTCTCGGGGTCGGCGCCATCAGACGTCTCGGAGCGCGTGAGCGGGTGGCCTGAGCGCGTCCTGCGAGGCCGCCCGAGGCGCGTTCTTCGAGCGCGTCGTACGCGGCCTCCGCGGCGGGAGCTTCCATCGGCATCGCGGTGGTCGCGGCGGCGGCGGCGGGGGCGCGCTGCTGCTCCTGCGCGAGGGTGGTCTCGCTCGTGGGAACGGCGTCGATGACGGCGCCCTGATCGGTCACCACGGGGCGCTGCGGAATCACCGCCTGCGCGAGTTCCGAGCGGAACGACACGGGCGCGCCTGCGACGAGCGAGAGGCGCACGTTGCTCCAGTCTTCGCCCGAGAGGTTCTGCACGATGCCCCAGGCCTGCACCTGCGCGGTGGTTCCGTTGAAGATCAGGCGGTACGAGGGGCGCCAGATGGGCGTCTCGGCGGTGTAGCCCACGAGGAGGTCGTGGTCTCGTCCATCGAGTGAGAGTCGCACCGTGCGGCGCTCCTCGGGGTGCGGAGCCTCGCCTTCGGCCCGCTCCTCGGGCATCGGAAACGCAGCGGCGCGCACGGAGCTTCCGCCGCGCTCCATCACGGCGAGCGTCGCGAGAAAGTCGCCCACTTCACGCTGCGCGACGCGGAACCGCACCTCGTCTTCGTCGACGTGTCCCTGGCGTTCGAAGTAGCCGACGCCGTTGCGGTACACGACCACGCGACGCAGCGGCAGAGACGACGTCGTCTGCACCG
>JBPOHC010000715.1:0-1864 GCA_052035985.1 Myxococcota bacterium
GCGCCGTGCGCGATGGGGCCATCGTGAGCGTCGCCGAATGGGCCACGGTCTACGGCCGCCTCGAGGGCCCTCGCTCCGTCGCCGAGGCCGCCGAGCGAGCCGCAGTGCTGGAGTCGACCGCAGGGACGCGCCTGCGCGGACTCAAGCACAAGGCTTGCCGCGACGGCGTGGCCGAGTGGCTGGGCATCGACGACGGGAGCGACACCGTCGAGTGGTTCGTGTGCGAGACGCGCGGGCCGTGGGCGGTGCGCATCGAGGTCGTGCCGGTGCGCGCGTGGTCGACGGCTGCGGCCTCGTCGCGCGTGGTGCAGGCGGGCGCCGTGACGGAGGTCGACGCGACGCTCGCGGGCGAGATGCTGCGCGCGCTGCGCGACAAGATCGACGCGATGCTCGCGGGTGAGCGGAGCGAGGTGGCGTTCAGGGTCGGCGCCGTGCGGCTGCGGCTGCACGCGCAGAGGAGCGGACGATGAGCGACAGGGCAAAGAAGCGCGCACCGGCGCGGAAGTTCACCACCCTCGATGACCACGAGGCGCTCGACCACGCGCGGTGGAGCTACGCGCGCATGAAGCACCTCGCGAAGCTGGTGCTCAACGGCGAGACCGAGGAGGCGGTGAAGATGGCGCGCGCGCTGACCGGGAAGGACAAGGCGACGGCGCACGCGATGGTGAAGATCGAGCAGGGCGAGATGGTTCTGCGCGACAGCGGGTGGGTGCTGCGGTTCCTCGTCGAGAACATGGGCGAGGCGCTCACCAACAGCGGCGCGGAGAACTACCTCACGATGTCGTTTCGCCTCGGCGTGGGCCGCGACTCGTACGCGAAGGACCTCTACTCCGTGACGCTGCAGCGCGAGGGGAAGCTGACGCCGCACGAGGCTCGGATGCTCGCAGAGAAGGAGCGTGACGCGGCTCTCGCCGAGGTCGCGAAACTGCGGGCGAAGCTCGCGGCGGCAGCCGCAGAGATCCGCGCGCTCCTGCTGCCCACCGCACCCGCGCTGACGCACGCTGAGGCGCTCGCGAGCGCGCGGGTTTGGTGCGACGAGAGGGCCAACGCTACCGCTGCGTCCGACCCGCACTGCGAGATCGCGAGGCTGGCCGCGATGCTCACAGAGGCGGAGGAGCACGCCAGCTCCGAGGCGATGCGCGCGGACGGGGTGGCGCGTGCGTGGCGGCGCGCGCTCGACCCTATCTGCGAAGACTGCATGCGACACCGCTCCGTCTGCATCTGCGGTCCGCTCGAACAGGAGGCACCCCTTGGCTGACGGCTCGACCGCACCGGGCATCACCGACGCCAACCTCCGCGCCCTCGTCGTGGCGCTCGCGCCGCTCGCAGCGATCGACTCGATCGCGGGCCTCGTTGCCCGCTACCGCGACCCCCGTGAGCGCCCCGGCACCGGGGGCGAGCAGCGAGATGCCGCCGCGGCCCTCGACGACGCCTCCGAGCGTGGGCAGCTCACCGCCGCCCGCATCGCGTGGGTGGTCTACGTGCACCTCGACGCCGAGGACCGACGCACCGCGTGGTGGATCGCGCAGCGTGGGAGGGCGGTGCGCGACGGCGCCATCGTGGGCGTCTCCGCGTGGGCGCTCACGTACGGATCCCTCGAAGGCCCCGGCGCCGACCGGGAGCGGCTCGAGCGCCTGACCGTCTCGGCCGAAGGTGCCCGGCTCCGCGCCGAGGGGCTCAAGCGGTCGACGCGCGGCGGGTGCTCGGCCGAGCTCGCGCGAGAGATCAGCGACGCCCGGGCCCTGCACACCCAGGCAAGTGGCGCCCTCACGGATGTGACCGATCGCCTCCGCGCGTGGGGGCTCGCGCGCTTCGAGTCGCTGGCGGTCGCATGGGAGGCAGAGAAGGAGAGGAGCGAGGCCGC
>JBPOHC010000044.1:0-3048 GCA_052035985.1 Myxococcota bacterium
GGGAGCCGTGCACGGTTCCGCCGGGTCACGTGTTCGTGATGGGCGACAACCGCGACAACAGCTACGACAGCCGCTACTGGGGCTTCGTCCCGCAGCAGAACATCAAGGGCAAGGCGCTCTGGATCTGGTGGTCGAACGTTCCAGGCGCGGGCTGCGGACTGCGCTACGAGCGCTTCGGGCAGAACATCCTGGGCGAGCCCCACGTTCCGGCGCCGCTCCAGTCAGGCTTCGACGCCTGCTCGCGTCGGCAGTAGCGCCGACGGCGCTGACAAGCACAGCGCGTAAGCGCGCCGACGCCAACGCCAACGCCGCCAGTCACCGACAACCACCGCACTGACAAGCACTGCGCGCGTGAGCGCGCCGACGCCAACGCCAACGCTGCCAGTCACCGACGACCGCAGGGGGGGCGGCGCCCTCGCGCAGCCGCTACGGCACACCGTCCGTGCCTGCTCTGCGGTGTCGACAGATGTTGGCGCACGCAGGATCGCCGGCCCACACCCCCTCGGGCTCGAAGCCGTCGGGACACGCGCAACGAACTCGCTCGCGACAGTGGCCTCCGGCGCCGCAGACGTGCCCCGTCGGGCATCGGCCGCACACCCCGCCGCACCCGTCGGAGCCGCAGTTGCGGTCGCCGCAGGTTCGCGCGCAGCACCGCCCCTGCGCGGTGCAGACCTGACCGCCACCGCACGCGCCGCAGGTGCCGCCCTGCCCGTCAGCGCCGCAGACGCGCCCTCCGCACGGATTCGGAGGCTCGTGCGGAGACTCTTCGGGCCCGCAGCTGACCCCTCCGTGGTTTGCGTGCGCGCACAGGTTGGAGCACCGCCGGTCGTGACACGGAACCCCTTCGGGCGAGAAGCCGTCACCGCAGCGGCACGCCACGTCGGCGGTGCAGCGTTGACGTTGGCACGACTGGTCTGAAGGGCAGGCGCCGTCGCATCGGCCGCCGCACCCATCGTCGGCTCCGCCGCAACGACCTGCGCACCTGGGGGTGCAGCACTGGTGGTTGACGCAGCGAGCGGGCGCCTGACACGCGGGAGGTGCTGCGCCGCAGCCATCGTCGCAGGCGGGGCGACAACAGCGCCCTTCGAAGCACGTCTCTCCGGTCGCGCAGCCGTTACACGGCGCGGGCTCCCACCAGACCCGCCACGACGCCCAGTACATCCCGCGACCGCCCCACAGCGCGCCGCTCCGCACCGTCGCGCGGACGTGAACGGCGTCGTTCTCGATCGTCGCCCGCGACGCCTCGGTGGCGCTGGTCGCGGCGAGGCTCCGCTGGTTGGTGAAGTCCGGGTTGAGGATCTCCTGGTAGCGCAGCGCCCACGACGGACCGGGGCGCGGGGAGGATGGCGCCGCGACGAAGTCGACCGTCCCCACTTGCGACGCGATGTTGCCGCCCACGCACGCGCCGCCCACGGTGATGCCCGAGCCCGTCACGGCGCGACCGCTCGCGTCGGTGCGCTCGGGGATGCGCGCGATGAAGTCGACGGGGTGCATCTCGAGCCACCCGCGCTGCGAGGTGCGGCTGTTGGACATCGTCCAGCAGTCGCCGTGGCCGTGGTTGCCGTCTTCCCAGAGCGTCCCGACGAGGCGCACGTAGTCGCCCGTCTGCAGGGCGCGGTCTCCGGCGACGGCCGACGCTCTTGGAGGGCACTCCCAGTTGTAGGGCGCGAAGACCTCGGCGCCGGAGCCCCGCACGAACGGGATCAGCGTCGCCCAGTCTGCGGGACGCCGGTTGCGATAGCTCGCGCAGAGCCGACCGCGCGCGACGAAGTGCCGCCAGGCGACCTCGTACCGGTGCTCGCCGCCGAGGAGGTCCAGCGGGTTTCGCTGCACGCCGCAGAGGCGTCCGGCCTCCCAGTGGTTCATCTCGACGTGGATCTGTCCGGCGCTCCCCACGTTGAGCGGCGTGATGCGCGTCGCGAACTGCGCGTGCGTGTTGAAGGCCGCCGCGGGGCCTTGAGGGCTCCACCCGTAGTCGGGCTCGACGTCGAAGTGGACCTCTCCCTCGGCGTCCCACGCGTCGACCGTAGAGCGGATCCAACCGCGCACCTCCACGCGCTCCGTCGCAGCGACGGGCGCTCCATTCGAACGCGCGATCGAGACGCATGCGCCGCGCAGATCCGCGGGGACGCGCCTGCCAGACTCGTTGACGCGATCGTCGCGGCGGTACTGGTTCCCGCACCAGAGCGCCGACGCGGGGGTCTCGGAGAACGAGGCGACCGACATCACCTCGGCGTCGGTGTAGCCGCGCGGCCGCTGACACGCCGCGGGCTGCGCGAACGCAGCGGGTGTCATCGTCGCGGCGATGCACAAGACTCGAGCGCCCACGCTCACGCTCGCATTCATGCGCGTAGCAGTACTGCCGACGGGGGCGCGCTTCAACCGCTGCACGCCTGGGGGGAGGCCGACGTCCGGCCGCGCGGAGTGGGGCGCCGCCCCGCGCGCTCCGTGACTCGACGCCACGGACACGCGACCGCTCGGGTCAGCGCGCTCGTGGTGTCGCGACGCCGCGCGACCGCTACGGATTTGCCCCCTCGCGGTATCGCGGTGCCGCGCGACCGCTACGGATTTGCCCCTCGCGACGATCGGACGCCGCGCGACCGCTACGGATTTGCCCCTCCGCGGCATTGCGATGCCGCGCGGAAGCAAGGTCGATCGCGCAAAGATCCTCGGGGCCGACGACCTGCTCTTCTGGAAGGCCGACGACCACGCTCGCGCCCGACGCCCTTCCCAGCCCCGCGATCAGTGGGAGCGCTGTCGGCGATGGAGGCAGCGATCCCCCAGCGGCGCTCCCCCTCGTTGATTTCCCCGTTCACGACCACGCCGACGGGCGCACGCAGCGCTGCTACCCGGTTACCGTCAACCGGGTCATCGAGGCCGCATAGCGCATGGAGTTCTCTCTCACCATTCGCGGCGGTCGGAGCGCTGCCGCGAGCGTGCTCGCAATCCAGTCGAAGTCGATGGGGAGTCCGCCATCGATCGCCAGCATCGTCCCGACGATGAGCGACGCGGTCTGGGCGGCGGAGAGGTAGAGACGCCACCCACCGA
>JBPOHC010000379.1:0-3556 GCA_052035985.1 Myxococcota bacterium
CGTCGAAGATGAGCCCGTCGTTGGCCCCCACGGCGTTCACGTACGCGAGCGTGCACTGGTTGTCGCCCGAGCGCGTGGCGAGCATCTCGCGGCGCGTGCCCATCACGCCCATGCGATAGGGCGAGGCCGAGATGTTCACGATGAGCTCGGAGCCCGCGTAGCAGCGCCGTCGCATGGGCCCGTCGGGCGACCACACGTCTTCGCAGACCTCGACGCCGAGCGTGCCCCAGTCGAACTCGAACACGAGGTCGCCGAAGGGCGCGCCGAGGTGCTCGTCGCGCTGTCCGGGCGTGCCGCGCGAGAAGGTGCGGGCCTCGTAGAAGACGTTGTAGGTCGGGAGCTTCTCCTTCGGGACGACGCCCACGACCTTGCCCCGATGCACCACCGCGGCGGCGTTGTAGAGGTGTCCGCGGAGGGCCGCCACGACGCCGAGCACCCACACCGTGCCCATGTCGCGCGTCTCGTGAGCGAAGTGCTCGAGCGCCTTGTGCTGCGCGTCGATGAAGCCGCGCCACTGCACCAGGTCTTCGCTGGGATAGCCTCCGATCACCTGCTCGGGGAAGGCTCCCACGGTGACGTCGTCGGCGGCCATTTCGCGGGCCATCGCGAGGCATCGGTCGGTGTTGGAGCGAACGGAGCCGACGGTGGGGTTCACGCTCCCCAGCGCGATCTTTACGAGTCTCATGACGCTGGCGGCATCTTCGGCGCTTCGTCGTCGGGTGTCACCTGCGAACGCACCCAGTCGAGGTACGGCAGGTGCCCCTCGGAGCTCTCGACCGCGAGCGCGATCACCTCGGGGAGCTCGTAGGGGTGCATCGCCCGGATGCGCGCCGTGAGCGCCGTCATGCGGTCCGCCGTGGTCTTGATGAGCAGCGTCACCTCGGCCTCGCGCTCGACCTTCGCCTTCCAGACGTAGGTGCTGCGCACGGGGTTGATCGCGTTCACGCAGGCCGCGAGCCGCTCGGAGACCAGCGCGTCGGCGATCTCCTGCGCCTTGAGCTCGGGCACGTTGCAGAGCACCACGCGCCACCCCGGCGGAGCTTCTCGATCGCTCACGGGCTCCGTCACGTCGAGCGACGCCAGCGTCTCGTGGAGGCAGTACGAGATCCACGCCGCGTCGTCGACGCGCGTGAGCGGCCGCTCTCCGCTGTCGGCGCCGAAGCCGTCGGGCGTCCACGCCTCGCAGACCCGCAGCGCGAGCCGCACCGCGACGTCGGCGGCGTCGTGGTCGTCGCGCGCGTTCGCGATACGCAGGGCCCTCGCGAAGAGCGCCGCGCCCATCGCGAGGCTCGCCTGATCGACGGGCCGTCGCACGTGGGCCTCGGCCCTCGCGGCGAAGCCCATGATCCCCTGCGCCGTTCGCAGCAGGGCGTCGTGGAGGTCCTTCGGCGCGAGGGGCAGCGCCTCGGACATCCACGCGAGCGACTCGCCGAGCACGCCGTGGCCGCTCCCCGGACCGAGCGCGTGGATCGCGTGCGACGAGGCCGAGCTCGCGGGCCACAGCGTCACCAGCGAGCCGCTCGCGTCGCGTCGAAGGAGCAGCGCGTCGGCGTGAGGCTGCGCGGCCCACTGCGCGGTGATCCACCGGGCGCGGTCGGCGATCTGAGGGCGTCGCGCGAAGGCGAGATCGAGCGCGCCGACGTGGAGCGTGGCCGCGAAATCGGTGGCCGTCTCGCCCGCGCGCGGACCCTGAATCGACACCCCGCCGCCCGCGCTGGGGACGCTCTGGAGCCACGCGTCGAGGCGCGTCGCCACGGAGGCTCTGCCCGCTCGCAGCGCGCCGAGGGCGAGGCGTGAGGGCATGCGCGTGGGGCTCTCGGCGCAGTCTCCATCGGCGCTTCGAAGGGACTGCGAAGCGCGCACGTCGCCGTCGCCGGTCACGTAGCGGAGGGCGACGCGGTCGAGCACGCGGCGCGCGGCGGCGAGGTGACCCGTCGCGGCGAGGGCCAGCGGGAGGCTGTGCATCGCGGCGGGGTCGTCGAGGGAGGGGCCGAGAGAGCCCGAGGGGAGGAGCTTCTTGAGGGCGAGGTCGAGGCCGCGATCACGCGCGGCGCGGAGGCGATGGGCGAACACGAGGCTTTCGTACTCCCATCGCGGCCGCGATGGAACCTTCGCGCGGTCTCGGGCTACGCCGTGGCGGTCGAGGTCTCGGACTTGCGGGTGATCCAGTTGCGGGCGAGGAGGATGCCCACGGGACCGATCATGGTGTCGCCGCCGATGATGGCCCACAGGGCCGCGGGGTTGCGCGCGCCGTGCTCGGGGACGAAGAGCGGCAGGAGCGCGCCCGCGGACGGTCCCACGATGAGCTTCGCGAGGAAGTACGGCAGCGCGGCGAGCGAGATGTACGTCGACTCGCGGCCCTTCGGGGCGATCGAGAGGTTGTACTCGTAGAGGCGCGGCGACCAGAGGGCCTCGCCGATGGTGAGCGTCACGATCATCGCGAGCTGAAAGGGCATGCTCGACCCGAGGCAGAGCACGAAGGGGCTCGCCGCGGTGATGAACGCCCCGAGGAGCAGCACGTCGAGGGCCTTGCGCTTGCGCGTCACCGCCGTGCCGATGGGCGCGAGGAACAAGATCATGAACGAGTTGAGCGCCCACACCTTGCCCACGGGAAAGGCGTCGCCCTCCATGCGCGTCACGTACGTGGGCCAGGTGAAGTGCATGTGCTGAAAGATCAGCTTCACGAGCGCGAGCAGCACGAGCAGGAACATGAAGCGCCAGAAGGCCCTGTCAGAGACCACCTCGACCAGCACCTTCACGGGGTTCGGCCGCGGGGCCTTGGGGGCCTCGGGCTCGGGGCTCAGGTCGCCCGCCTCGGCCGCCGCGCGGGCCTTCATCGCGGCCTCGCCGAAGTCCGCGCGGATGAAGAACACGATCACCGCGGCGATGGTCGCGAAGACGAAGCCCAGCGCCAGGATGGCCCCGTGCGCGCTCATCATCGTGTCGCCGAGGAGCGGGAGGTGCACCGACTTGCGCACGAGCTGGTGCGTGACCGCGTCGCGGAAGTACGCGCGCGTGTCGTCGATGATGAACCCGACGATCCACCCCGCCAGGTTGAAGCTCACGTACCACATGGTGAACGCGAAGGCGCGGGCGTTCTTGGAGGACGCGCGCTGCACCGCGGTCTGGAGCACCGGGCCCGACGTGGCGAAGGCGAACGCGAAGGCGAGGAGCGCGGCGACCGCGAGGGTGGGGTCTGGCGCGACGGACATCCCGAGGCGCGTGAGGGCCGCGAGCGAGAACGACACGATGAGCATCGTGCGCGCGCCCACGGAGTCAGAGATCGGCCCCACGAGGAGCAGGAACATCGTCGTGAGCGTCGAGAAGGTCGCGGCCCACCAGCCGGCCTTCGCGTCGCTCATCCCCTGGTCGCTCGAGAGCCAGAACTTGAGCGTCGAGAGGAACGAGTACACGCCGAGGTATTCGAAGAAGGTCGCCGCGTACACGAGCCACAGCTCGCGCGGCGAGCGAGCGAGCTCGCGGAGGTCTTCGGTGAGCGTGGTCTTGGGGCCGTCGTCGGAGGGGAGTGACATCGCCCCCGATGGTTGCAGAACCG
>JBPOHC010000709.1:0-2176 GCA_052035985.1 Myxococcota bacterium
GCAGAGCTATCTACTGGACCGTGCTGCCGAACAGCTCCATGCAGCCCCCAAGCTTGCGCGCGATATTACCCTCTTGGATCCAGCCTGCGGCGCGATGCACTTCGGTCAGTATGCGTTCTCCGTCTTCGGCCATCCGCATAACTTCGCGCGCGGTCACCCCGCGGCAGCGAAGAGGTCAGGCGGCTCGCGGCGCGGTCGTCTTCTTGGCCGCGCGGGCATGGGCATGACCTCGACGAGGTGCTCGAAGAGATCGCCGTGCGGGGCGCCGAAGAATCGCTCGGCGGCCGTCGTCCCGTCGTCCCGACGGATCACGTAGTTGTGCAGCGTGGTCATCATCGCGAGCCACGGCGCGGGGAGGGCGTGCAGGTGGTGGTGGCGCAGCGACAGGTACCCGTTGCGCCCCTCGACGCTGGCGCTGCACGACTGGAACAACCCCGCGCACTCGACGGCCAACGCCGACGCGCTCGCGCGGGTCTCCGTCGGCAGTCGCGCCCACAGGCCCATCGGTTCGCGCAGCGGCGCCGTGACCTGCTCGATCACGGCCGCGAACGCCCGCCGCAGCAAGGCCGTGGGCGCCCGGCGACGCGCCCCGTCGAGCATCGCCGCCGGGATCATCACCGCCCGCACCAGCGCCGCCACCTCGGGCGCGAGCGAGGGGTCGGCCAGCCGCGCCTCGACCCGGCGGTTCCACCACGCTGCCGAGCCCACCCACGCGTCCACCAGACGGCGGGCCTTGGCGATCGAGGCCATCGCCCGCTCGCCCAGGTCGAGCTCGGTCGTGCGCTGCCAGATCTCCTCGAAGATCCCTTCGAGCCGCGCCCGCACGGCCTCCGGCGTCAGCCACGCGCCGGTGCGCAGGTCGATCGGGAAGATCGACTCGCCCAGGTCGCGGATCGCCACGCGCAGCCCCGCGCGCTGCTCGTCCAACCGATGCAGGGCGGCCTCCGCCTCGCCAACGACCTCACGAGCCCGCGCGAGCTTCGTCTCCCACGCGGGCGGCGGGCCCGGACGGATGCGGGAGGTGAACCATCGCTCGCGCGCCGCGCGCACCTGAGCGACCGCCTTGTGCGCGGCGACGACGGCGGCGGTGGCCACGCGGAGCTTGCCGCGCAGGGCGCCGAAGAGACCCGAGCAGAGCTCGTGCTGCCCGTGAAAGACGTCGCTGTTGTGGTGCGCTTTGAGGTGCTTGCGGGTGAGCGAGAGCAGCCCCTCGGCCTCGTCGCTGGTCACCTGCTCGACCGTCACTGGCAGCCCCGCCAGGCCCTCCTTGAGCGCCTCATTCCAGGTGTCGGCGTCGCGGCGCTCACTGCGCTTCTCGACCAACAGGTAGCCCGAGAGGAGGTCCTGCGCGACGAGCAGCATGCCGTCGTGGAAGGTCTCATCGACGCACAGGCCGATCGTGCGGGCGGTCATCGTGGCGGCCAGTCGCGCGCGCTCCGCGACGCTCCAGGACTCGGCGGCTCGAAGCATCGCCTGCACGCGCCCGTGGAGGTGGCGGTCGGAGCAGGCGACGAGCCGATCAAGGCCGCACCAGGCGAGGAAGGTGCGCACGAGGCCGACGCCCCCGCCGCCCATCAGGACGATGACGACGAGCGCGGCGAGGACGAGGCGATGGAGCAGGCGGAGCCCGTCGGGACTCTCGAAGAAGCGGCGTACCGGCTCCGCGAGGTCGGCCTCATGGGCGCGCCTCTCCCAGCCGCGCAAGGTGCTCGGGGCGACGCCCTCGGCGCGCGCGAACGCCGCCCCCGAGCGAGCGGTGCGAGCCCGTCGCGCGGCGTCGAGGTCGAACACCTTCGCAACGCGCTCGGCGCGGGAACGCTGGCGGGTCGAGCGGTGGGGATTCGGTTGCAGCGACGGCGTCGCTTGGGCAGTCTCGGGAGGCACGGCCCTCCTGCGGTTGGTGAGGTTGGAGTAAGCAACCCCTCCCTGCCCGCGAAGGGCCGTGTCTGCAACCGCTCCCAGGAGCTCTCGCGCGACCCCGACCGCGCGGAGTTATGCGGATGGCCGGGGACCACGCGTGCGACCAGAGCGTCCAGGTGGTGTTGCCCACGGGCGCCGGACACACGCTCACGGGCGCGTACGAAGCGCCGTCGTTGAAGCTGATTTCAAGCCCTTCGGTGACGCGGTAGCCGCCCCACATGATGCCGACGACCTTGAAGAGCTCGCGGCCCGCGAC
>JBPOHC010000252.1:0-4496 GCA_052035985.1 Myxococcota bacterium
ACGCCTAGCGCGACGTCACATGCGCGGACGACAGGCGAGCGCCTGGTGCTCGTGGTCGGCGAAGTACGACCACATGCGGCGCATCGTGTTGGCCCCAGGGTTGAACTTGTGATCGAGGTCGTTCACGCCCGCCACGTACCACTCGCTCCACGCGCCGTTCGACCATCGGATGCGGTAGGCCGACACGGTCCATCCGACGGAGCCGCGCTCTTGAAACAGCGCGCGGTCGACGGAGCGCGACAGCCCCGAGGCCCAGCGCGCGTCGCCCGTCGCGGGTCGCTCGAACATCGCGCACTCGTCTTGCGTCGTGAGGTCGTGCGCCACGCAGTCGCCCGTGGGACACGCGTCGGCGGGGGGCGTCGCGACCACCACGCTCACCGGTGGCGAGGGGGGGCGCGGAGGCTGACACGGGTTGATCCGCTGCGCGCTCGCGGGGAGCGTGGCGAAGGTCATCGCGGCGAGGGCGAGCGAGCGGAGAGCGCGTGCGGCGTGCGACATGGTGGTGTGACTCCTTCGTGTGTCCCGCGTGCGGGGATGGGCGAGGAGTTCAACGCGGCCTCCTCGCGACCCATTGGCCGCGCGCGGGCGAAAGATGCGTCTCGTCGCGTCGCCGCGCGGGCCGAGGTCCTCGTCGTCGTCTGCCTCAATGCGCGCGGCGCTGCCCCGCGGAGGTTCGACGGTCTCTCTGCGCGCTCGCGACGGGATCAAATTGTCGCTCGGGCGCGGTGCTCCTGGTGGTACACGCGGCTCGAACGGAGAGCGTGAGATGAGAGTGCTGGTGATCGGCGCGACGGGCGCCACGGGCGTGTTCGCGGTGAAGATGCTTCTCGCAGCCGGCCACGAGGTGACCGCGTTCGCGCGCAACCCCGGCGCCGTCGCGGAGAAGCACGCGAAGCTGCGCGTGGCGAAGGGCGACGCGCGCGACGCGGCCTCCCTCGACGCCGCGATGAAGGATCAAGACGCCGTGCTCTGCGCCTTCGGCCCGCGCGACCTCAGCGAGACCGACGTGCAGGAGGCGCTCTATCGCAACCTCGTCGCGGCCATGAAGGCCCGCGGCGTAAAGCGCGTGGTGAACCTCTCGGCCTGGGGCGCGGGCGACTCGGCGAAGCACATGAACCTCTTCTTCAAGCTCTTCTCCAAGACCGTGCTGCGCCACGTGTGGCCCGACAAGGAGCGCGGTGAGCGCGTCCTCCTCGGCGCCGACCTCGACTACGTGAACGTGCGACCGGGGCGCCTGCTCAACGAGCCCGCGCGCGGCGGCGTGAAGGCCGGCCTCGAGCCCGGCAAGATGAAGTCCGAGCTCACGCGCGAAGACCTCGCGCGCTTCATGGTCGATCAGCTCACCAGCGACGCGTGGCTGCGCAAGTCGCCGCTCATCGGGTACTGACCGCGCGCGGGCACGCACCAGCGGCGGTTCCGTCACCCTGCGGGCCGCGCCCACCTCTCCGCTACCGCACTTCGACCCTTGCGCCCGCGTGGGTGAAGCGCCGCGTGAGCCCCGCGATGGTGTGTCCCGGCACGACCTGAAAGCGCGTGGGAGCTCCCTCGCAGAGCTCCTTCGCCTCGCGCAGCCCGAGGCCCGACACCTCGCGGATGTGTTTGATCACCATGATCTTGTCGAAGCCGCTGTCGAGGAGCACCACGACGCTCGCGGGCGCGTCACCGCGCGGCGCCGAGGCCGTGACGGTCTCGCGATACGGCGCCGCGGTCGTTGAGATCGCGCCGAGGTCCTCGAACTGCGCGCCTGAGACCGCGAAGTCGTTGAGCCCCATGCGGTACGCGCGCTCGTTGGTCGCGCGCAGCTCGACGGGCATCGGGCCTTCGACGAGGTTCTTCGCGTCGGCGAGGCCGAGGTTGGTGAGCGCGCGCACGGCCTTGATCACCATGATCTTGTTGGGCCCCGGCGCATGCAGTCGCACGCCCATGATCGACGGCGCCGCGGGCTGCGCTTGCAGCGTCACGCAGAGCGCCGCCTTGCAGTGACCGCAGACGAAGCTCGCCGACATGATCATCGGGATGAAGTTGGCGCAGGACGGGCAGCGGATCGGTTCTTCGTGTGACGTCACAGCGCCGCGATCGTCGCACGACGCGGGCGTCGCGCGGAGGCGAACGATCACGGTTTCTGACGCTACAACGGGCGCTCTCGTCTCGCGCCGCACGCGGCGAACTCATCGGCTTCGAACGCAGCGGAACCCCACGCCCTCCGAGGAGATGGCTTCGTCCCGTGAAGCCGCTCGGGCGACGGAGACCGGCGTCGCGAACGTGCTCCCTCGCGAGGAGGGAAAGCCGCTGTCGCCGCGTTGGCACCGCGGGTTCACCTGCGCCGTGCCCGGCCAGCACGGCGTGTAGGTGTACCGCGCGAAGTCGTCGGCGGTCAGCTCCGCGACGTTGCCCGTCATGTCGAAGAGGCCCCCCCACGACGCGAAGCTTCCGACGGGCACCGTCGCGCGACCGTCGCGGCCCGCGCAGCCGTCGAGGTGAGCGCGTTCGCACGGGCGCATCGGCACGTCATCGCCCCACGGAAACGCGCGGCCCGCGAGGAGCGTCTCGCAGCGCAACGGGCGACCGCGCGCGGCGTACTCCCACTCGGCCTCGGTGGGCAGTCGGCCGCCGTCCCAGACGCAGAATTCCATCGCGGTCCACCAGCTCACGCCCACGATGGGGTGCGCCTCGAAGCCACGGGGCGTTGACGTCCAGGTGTAGTACTCGGGGATCGCGCGGCCGGGGTCCACCGCGATCGGCTCCGACGCGCTCCCGCCCCACGCGATCGCGTCTCCGTCGGGGTAGACCACGGGGCTGCTCCGCACCGACGCGCCACCGTCACGAGCGCGCGCATTCCAGAACGCGCGGAAGCGCCCGACGGTGACCTCGTAGGCGTCCATCGCGAAGGCCGACACGCGCACCCCTCGCTGCACGGGCGACGCGCCCTCAGCCGACGGATCGCCCATGTCGAAGACGCCGCCGCCGACCTCGACGAGCCCGCAGCCCGCGGTGCCCGCGACCGCGCAGCTCCGTTGCGCGCTCGACAGCGCCGCGACGCATCGACCGCCGACGCACACGTCAGCGGCGGCGCACGCGTGACCGCACGCCCCGCAGTGGGCGACGTCGCTCTGGAGCGCGCGACACGCGCCGTCACACACAACATCGCCCGGCGCGCAGATCGACTGGCAGGCACCGCTCACGCACGTCTCGAGCGCGCCGCACGCGTGCCCGCACGCGCCGCAGTTGCGCGCGTCGCGCGACGTGGCGACGCACGAGCCTCCGCACAGCGTCAGGGTGCCGAGGCAGGACGTCGTGGCGATGCAGGTCCTGAAGTCGCAGTGCGTCCCCGCGGGACACACGTGGTCGCAGCCCCCGCAGCTCCCGTCGAGGCCGAGGAGGACGCATCCCCCTCGGCACGCCACTCCCCCTCTCGGACAGCTATTGAACACGCAGGTGTGCCCGCGCGGCACGGTGAAGGGGAAATTACACGCGACGGCCTCGCACCTCGCCGTGGAGCAACGGTAGTCGTCGGCGCACGCGGCGCCGCACGCACCGCAGTGCTCGGGATCGCTCGTCGGGTCGCGGCACACGCCGCCGCAGAGCAGCCACCCCGGCGGGCATTGGCACCGCCCCGCGACGCACACGCGCCCTGCGTCGCACGCGGTCCCGCACGCGCCGCAGTGATCGACGTCCGAAGCGAGATCGACGCAACGGCCCGCGCAGATCGTCGTCTCCGCTGGGCACGCGCAGCGCCCGTCGATGCAGCGTTGATCTGCCGCGCACGCTCTCCCGCAGGCGCCGCAGTTCGTCGCGTCATCGCGGAGGTCGACGCAGCGCCCGTCACAGGTCGAGAGGCCCTCGGTGTCGAGGCATCGGCCGCTCAGACAACGCTCGCGCGAGGCGCACGCGCGGCCGCACGCGCCGCAGTTCGCGGTCGTGTCGAGACGCTGCTCGCAGCCGTTGGAGAGGTCTCCGTCGCAGTCGCCCAGGCCCGCCTCGCAGTCCGCGACGCAGCGGCCCGCGCGGCACGCTGGCGTCGCGCGGGCGCCGACGGAGCACACGACGCCGCAGGTGCCGCAGTTCGCAGGGTCCGACGTCGTGTCGACGTGCTGCTCGCAGCCGTTGGCGCGGTCTCCGTCACAGTCGCTGAAGCCCGGCTCACAGACGGCGGCGCAGCGACCTGCGGTGCACGCGGGCGTCTCATGCGGACCGACCGGACACACGACACCGCAGGCGCCGCAGTTCGCTCGGTCCGACGTCGTGTCGGCGCAACGATCGCCGCAGCGTCTTAGGGGAGCGCAGTCGACACAGCGCATCATCGCGCAGATCTGATCCGCTGCGCATGCGTGGCCGCACGTGCCGCAGTGCGCGGGGTCGGTGAACAGGTCAGCGCAGCGCGAAGCGCAACGTGTGAGGCCCCGACACAGCGGCAGGCAGACGCCGGCAAAGCACTCCTCACCGGAAACGCACGCGTGGCCGCACGCGCCGCAGTGCTCCGCGTCACCCCAAAGGTC
>JBPOHC010000289.1:0-2627 GCA_052035985.1 Myxococcota bacterium
CTTCGCGAAGTGGTCGAATGGGGTACGCGTCATGGCCGAGCGCATCGCGAGCCGCGTGCCATCTCGCGAAACGCTATGAAATAAGCGGGTGTGCGCTTGGAGGGGGTGGCGGAAAGGGTGGCGGAGAGGGTGGCGAGGGGGTGGCGGGCCGCCACCCGTCGGAGTCGTCCCGTCGGGTCTACCGCGCGACCACGCGACGACGTCGGCGCAGCATCGCGACCACCGCGAACATCACCCCGAGCCCCGCGCCGCGTTCACCGCGTGACGCAGGGACCGAGCAGCCGCAGCCGCCCTGGTTGCCTCCGTTGGGACCCGTGTCGGCGGTCGCGTCGCTCGCGCCCGTCTCGCTCGTCGCGACGTCGCTCTTGCTCGCGTCCGTGGGGTGCGCGTCGGGCGCGAACTGCGTCGACCCGTCGCTCGCGTCGAGCACGCCCGCGGCGCTCACGTCTCTCACGGTGACGTCGCTCACGGTCACGTCGGTCACGGTCACGTAGCTCACGGTCGCGTCCGCGGGCGGATCACCCGATCCGTCGCTCGCATCACTCACATCGGCGACGTCGGTAGTACCCGCGTCGCCGCCCGCGCAGGGACGCTCGTCGATCATCCCGTCGCAGTCGTCATCGACGCTGTTGTCACACAGCTCCTCGACAGGCGTGCGCGCCATCATGTCGGCGGGACACGCGGCGCCCGATCCGGTGCACGACTCCGCGAGGTCGCAGGTCGTCGCCGCCACGCGGCACACCACCGTCGCCGCTGCGAACGCGTCGCTCGGACACTCCGCGCCCGAGCCGGTACACGACTCGGCTACGTCGCACACGCCCGCCGACGCGCGGCACTCCGCGCTTGACGGACGGAACGCATCGGTCGGACACGCCGCGCTCGACCCCGTGCACGACTCGGCCACGTCGCACACGCCCACCGACGCGCGGCACTCCGTCGTCGATGCGAGGAAGCCGTCGACAGGGCACGCGCCCGCGCCATCGCACGCCTCGGCCGCGTCGCACACGCCCGCCGGGGGACGGCATTCGAAGCCTCGCGCGCGAGGGCTCCAGCGCGTGACCGCCGCCATCGTCGCGGGCGCCGCGCAGACCTCGCAGACGTTCGCGGGGTTGGCCGCGCCATCGGCCACGCACGCGTCGCCAACGCGGCAGAAGCCGTCGTCGACGAGTCCGTCGCAGTCGTCGTCGACGGTGTTGCAGGTCTCCGTCGCGCCGGGGTTCACCTCGCGCCGCGTGTCGTCGCAGTCGACGCGCGCGCCTGTCGCAGCGCACGCCGCGGGAAAGAAGCCGTCGCCGTCACGGTCGACGCACGCCGTCGTGGCGCCCGCGAAGCTCAGCGCGGGCACGTCTCCGGGGCCCGTCGCGAAGGGCGTGACGCTCATCGAGGGGAAGCTCACCACCACGGGCGGCGCGGAGGCCCCGCGGCCCACGTAGAGGTTGCTCGTGCGCGCGTCGAAGAAGAGGCCGCAGTCATTGGCGGCCATCGAAGGGATGGTGACCTCGCCGAGCATGTCGAAGGGCGCGTCGGCGCGGATCATTCGCACCGTCCCCGTGGCGGGGAAGAAGAAGATCCGCCGGCCCGCCTCGTCGACGGCCACGCCGCCGCCCGAGTTGCTCGTGGTGCGGTTGCGCTGACCCGTGTAGCGAACGGCGCCGAAGGTGCCTCCCGCGGCGGTGATGGGCGAGATGTCGACGGTGATGACGGGACCGCCGTCGCCGCCCGTGAGCACGAGCTGTTGACCGCGCGTGTCGACGGCGATCTGGTCTCCGGCCGACGTGGCGACGGGCTCCGCGAGGAGGTCCGTGAGCGTGGTGCTGGCTACCACGGTGCCGTACGCGCTGCCCTCGGTGAGGCTGTACGCGCGCACCGTTCGATTCACCGTGTCGTAGAGAAAGAGCACCCTCCGCGGGGCGTCGACCTCGAGCGCGAGGGAGCCCGACGTCACCACGTTGATGTCTCTCGCGGGCACTCGGGCGAGGGAGACCGGGTCGTAGGCCTGCACCGGGAGGTTCGGCGTGCAGCACGATCCGCCGTAGAGAACTCCGCGCACGGGGTCGAGGGAGATGGTCCCGTTGACGGTTCCGCGCGCGGCCGTGGCGACGACGTCGAAGGGCGACGTGAGCCGCTGCGCGGTGATGACCCCGTTGTGCGGTGACCCGTGCGTGAAGGCGATCGCGTAGAACGCCTGCGAGGGGTCGACCTGCGCCTGCGCCGATGAGGTCACGAGCATCGAGGCCGCCCACACCGCGCCGAGCGCGCCGAGCCGAAGGGTCTTCATGGCGACGGATTCTCTCGGAGAAGAGGCCCCGCGAGAAGCGCCCTCTCCGCGCGGGTTCTGCGCGTGCGGGGGTCGAGGAGGCGTCGACCCGTTGATTCGCCCGGAGATTGCTGTTCTCTCAGCGGGGCGTTAGGTTCGCGCCCCAATGCCGCCGACGCCACACGTTCTGCGTGAAGACCCCGTGGGCTCGTACCCCGAGGAGTGGGTCGACGCCTTCGCCGAGCTCAACGAGCGCCCCTTCCGCGCGAAGCAGGTGTTCCGTTGGATTCACACGCGATCGGTGGCCGACCCCGCGCGCATGACCGACGTCGCCAAGACGCTCCGCGAGAAGCTCGCCTCGTGGGACATG
>JBPOHC010000566.1:0-1982 GCA_052035985.1 Myxococcota bacterium
TCACGCGGCCTTCGAGCGTGGCGGCGGCGCGCTTCGTCCCGTCGGCGTCGGTGACCTCGCGCTCGCCGACGCGAAGCTCCTCGACGTAGCCGTGGGGCTCGCTCTGCTCGCGGTCGCCGAACCACGACGTGTCGGCGTGTTCGATGACCACGGGCACGCAGGGGTAGCGGCGGTGGTTGACCACGCAATGCTCGAAGTCCTCCTTCGAGAGCGTCACGTCGCTGTCGACCATCGAGACGGCGTAGGCGAGCTCCACCCAGCGCGTGCCGTCGGCCTCGGGGTCGCGCGCGAACACGTCGACGGTGGCGCCGAGCACCACGGAGCCCGCGGGCATCGTGCGAGGGTCGAGCGCGCTGGCGAACGTGACTGCGGTGAGGAGGGAGCTACGCAGCGGGAGCATCGTTGGGGTCCTTCGTGCTGGGGTTGGTGGTCTGCCCGCGCGACGCTTCGAGGTCGGGGCTCCAGAGCCTCGGCGTGGGCGTTCCCGCGGGGAATATCCCGGGGTTGGCCGCGACGTACCGACCGAACAGCCACGAGATCACCGAGCACACGCGGCGCACGTCGGAGCGCCAGAACGTGAAGCTCTGCGCGTAGGCGACCTGATGCGCGGCGCGCGATCCGGCGACGAGGTCGCTCACGCCCGTCGAGCCGTTGATGGCCTTCGAGAGCAGCCCTTCGAGGTGTTGCAGCACCTCGCGTTGCAGCGGCGTCGCGCGCTGGTCGAAGCGCAGCGGCTCCACGCGCGTCGTGTCCGAGAGCACATCGCGGAGCGCGCCCGAGGCGTTGTGAACGACGCGACGGAGCTTCTCGATCTCGGCGTCCGACGAGAAGCGCCCGCCGTCCATCTTGGCGACGCCGGGGAGCGGCGCCGCAGCCTTCGCCCCGCCCGCGGAGTAGTACCCGAGGATCCCCGGCCGCCCGAGCAGCTCGACGAGCGCCATGAGGTCGCGCCACGACCACTCGTACATGAGCAGGTGCCACACGCACCCGGCGAAGAGCCCGTCGCACGTGGGCTGGAGCCCGAGCGGCGAGGTCGTGTGCACCACGAACTTGTCGGGGTGAAACGACGAGAGCGGCGTCCCGTAGGCGCCCGAGAAGGGGCTCTGCGGGTCGTCGGGGTCGTGCAGCCGAAGCGCCCACGGGTCGGGGTCGCCGTAGGGCGCGGAGTACGAGAGCCGCCGCGGATGCACCCACTCGAGGTGATCGGGGCGCAGCTCGCGTCCGTCGCGCGCCCAGATGACCTCGTGACACGAGCGTTGCCACCAGACGGCGAGCGTGATCTGCCCCGCGGCGTCGGCCCACGAGTGCGCGGTGCGCGCGCTCCAGTCGGTGAGGAGCTCACCGCACGCGTCGGCGGCCTTCTTGGCGGCGCGTCCGTTGGAGCCCCGACCTGGCTTCACCTCGAAGCGCGTCTCGGCGATGGAGTCGCGACGGATCTCGAGCTGCGACGCGAGGTGCGGGTTCTTCTGCAGGAACTCCCCGCCGAGGTCGATCCACGGCTGCATCCACCCCTGGTTGCGCTGCGCGATCAGCATCGCGAGCAGGGCCGGCGTGAGCCTGTTTCCGAGGATCGCAGGGTCGCGCTCCGTCGACGGCGGCGGCTGCGCCAGCACACGCAGCAGCTCGTTGCGCCCATACGTCGCGCCCGCGTCGAAGGTGCTCGCGCTGGCACTCGCGGTGCCGCTCGCGGTGGCACTGCTCGCATCGTGCGCGGGTCCGCTCGACCACGCGCCGAGGGCGGCGTCGAGGCCCGCCGACGCCGCGCTGGCGATGCGTGAGAGGAGCGTCATCGGGTGGTCTCGCGTTGCTCAGCGTCTGGAGGCGAAGCCCGAGAGGTCGCGCTCGACCTCGGGCGACTCGGGCGGTGACGGCGGCGGCGTCGGCGCGTCGTCGGCGTCGAGCGAGGCGAGCGCGGCGTTCCACGCGTGGGCGGTGGCGTCGGCGTCGTCGTCTTCGAGGTCGCCGAGGCCCGTGAAGCGCTC
>JBPOHC010000477.1:0-1967 GCA_052035985.1 Myxococcota bacterium
GGCGAGACGTCAGCCGCCGAGCTCCTGCAGGGCGGCGCCGAAGGAGAGTTCGCGCCCCTGCGAGCGCGCGATCGCCATGTGCGTGCGCACGACGCTCAGCACGAGCGAGGGCTGCGCCGCGTCGCCGGCCGCGGTCGCGTTCCCGTTCACGCTCGGAGGCACGATCGTCGTGAGGCGCTCGGGGTGTTGCGCCGCCTGGATGATCTCCGCGGGCGAGGGGCGCGGGTGCTCCTGGCGAAAGCGCTCGGGGTCGTGCTCGGCCTGAAAACGCAGAGCGCTCTCCGCGGCGTGCAGCTCGGGACACACGGCGAAGAGCTCCGCGAAGTACTGATCGAGCTCGGTCTTGTCGCGCGCGGCCTTGTCAGTGCGGAGCGCGGTGAGCTCCTGCTCGAGCGCGGGCACCTTCGCGGCGGAGACGGTGACCGACGAGAGCCTCGACGCGAGCTCCTGCGCGCTCGACGAGGGCGAGAGTGAGAGGGCCTTCAGCGTGTCGGCGCCGAGCGACGCGAGGGCGAGGACCTTGTCGCGGGCGTCGTCCTCCGAGGTGGCAGCGAGTCCGAAGCGGACAGCGAGTTCGAGGTACTTGAGCATCGTGGCGGTCTCCTGAGCGTTCGCGTTGCGGGTGTGAGGGTCGAGCGCGGTGCGCGCCTGCGTGAGCTGCGCGGCATCGAGCGCGGCGCGCGCATCCGCGAGCTGCGCAGCGTCGAGCGTGTGCAGCCGAAGCGAGGCGGCGATGGGGAGCAGCCCCGTGAGGCGCGGATGGGCGGTGAGCGACCACGACCAGAGGAGCGCGCCGACACCTGCGCCCGTGGCCTCGTCGACGGTTCCCTTGAGGATGGTGATGCTCCCGAAGCGCCACTTCTTGCCGGGGCCGACGAGGGGCGCAGTGGCCGCATCGAAGCTCACGCGCCCTTCGAGCGTGGAGGCGGTGCGCGTGGCGCCGTCCATCTCGGTGACCTCACGCTCGCCGACGCGCAGCTCCTCGACGTAGCCGTGCGGCTCTGACTGCTCGCGGTCGCCGAACCAGTCGGTGTCTGCGTGCTCGATCACCACGGGCACGCACGGGTACTTCTGAAAGTTGGTCACGCAGCGTTCGAAGTCCTCGCGCGAGAGCGTGACGTCGCTGCTGGTCATCGAGACCGCGTAGGCGAGCTCGATCCAGCGCGTTCCATCGGCCTCGGAGCGGGCGGCGGTGAGGGCCTCGACGGTGGCGCCGAGGATCACCGCGCCCTCGGGCAGCGGACGAGCGAGCGTGTGTGCTCGCACGGGCGACGTGCGTGTGTCGGTCATCATCAATCTCCCTGTGTCGCGTGAATCCACTGCACCCGTCCGCGAGACCACGTCTCCAGCGAGGGCAATCCGGTGGCCGCGAGGACGCCGGGGCGGACGCTCGACCACTCGGCGGCGCAGCGGAGTGAGTGTGACGAGGCCGTCGGCTCGCGTCAGTCGCGAGCCCTCGTGGAGCCGAGCGCGGCGACGAGGTACGAGAGCACGACGGCGACGGCGAAGAGCACATCGAGCAGGACCACGCCGTTCACCTCCGCGTGAAACGGAAACCGGAGGATGACGGCCTGCCAGTGCGCGGTGATGAGCACGTACGACGCGCCCGCCGCGGCCACGAGCACGCGACGCGCGCTCGGAAGTCGAAGCATCCCCAGTGATCGCGCCACACGCGCCTCCGGGACGACGGGCGTGCGATAGGGCCGCGCGCCCGATGCTGCGAGTTCTTTCGCGGCGACACGTTTCGCGCGTCTCGGAGGCACCACGACGAGCGGCAACACCGCGACGATCGCCCAGGCCAGGAGCATCGATCGCAGCCCGTCGATCCTCCAGCGGATGCACCCCGACCCTGCGAACGTGTCCTCCCACGGGAGCACGAGCTGCGGCCTCGGGAGGATGACGGTCCATCCCTGCGACCAGAGCCACCAGGTGCCCACGACCTGCGTGAGCGCGAGGATCACCCACGT
>JBPOHC010000609.1:0-16050 GCA_052035985.1 Myxococcota bacterium
CCGCTCCCCGTCGACGCGCAGACCGCGGACGACAACGTCACCGTCGACGACTCGCCCGTGCCCACGTTCGACGTGCCCGTCTCGCCCGACGTGCCCGCTACGCCCGACGTGCCCGCCACGCCCGACGTGCCCGCCACGCCCGATCTCCCCGTCTCCGTCGATCGCCCCGTCGTGACCGACGCGTGCGCCTCGGGGAGCGAGTCGAACACCGCCGCGTGCCACGACGGGCGCGACAACGACTGCGACGGACTCATCGACTGCGACGACGCGAACTGCGTCACCTTCTGCGGTGGAACCACCGACGCCGGACGTGACGCGTGCGTCGCCACCGGGACCGAGAACACCAACGCCGCGTGCTCCGACGGGCGCGACAACGACTGCGACGGATTCATCGACTGCGGCGCCTCGGGCACCTCGCCCGACTTCGACTGCACCCGCACCGTCACCGTCACCGTGTGCCCCCGCGACGGAGGCGTCGTCACCGACACCGCCTGCGTCGCCACGGGGACCGAGAACACCAACGCAGCGTGCTCCGACGGGCGCGACAACGACTGCGACGGCTACATCGACTGCGGCGCCTCGGGCACCCTCGAGGACTTCGACTGCACGCGCTCCTCCACCGTCACCGTGTGCCCGCGCGACGGTGGACTCCCCACCGACACGGGCTGCGTCGCGAGCGGACGCGAGAACACCGTGGCGAGCTGCTCCGACGGCGTCGACGAAGACTGCGACGGCTACATCGATTGCGTGGACCGCGACTGCTCCTGCATCGGCACGTGCGCCGCGTTCAGGGCCGGGTGCGTGTGCCGCGGCGCCGAGAACACCAACGCCGCCTGCTCCGACGGCGTCGACAACGACTGCGACGGATTCATGGACTGCACCAGCACCTCCGTCGACTACGACTGCATCTCAACCCCCGCCGTCACCCTCTGCGCCCGCGACGGCGGCTGAGCACGCAACCCCCAGCCCCCGCGGCGAAGAGCCCCACGGCCCTCTGGACTTCTACACCTACATGTGCTACCAGCGCCGCCATGTTGCACAGGGCGCTTCGGGTCGCGTGTGTGGGCGTGTTCCTGTTGATGGTCGCGGGCTGCGCGGCCGACGACGAGGACTACTCCGAGTCTGGCGGCACCAGTGATCTCTCGACCGGAGAGGTCGTCGGCGAGGCGGGCGCGCTCGATCCCCGCACCTGGTCGAACGCCCTCCGGTGCAAGCCGATCCCCGAGGTGGAGCCCCTCGCCAACCCCGAGATCGTCGTCTCGCTCGACGGCCTCACGCTGCACCTCCGCGACCGCGGCGGCACGTACGACCGCGTGTTCGCCATCGGTCCCGGCGCGCTTGAGAACGGCCGCTCGCTCACGCCCACCAGCGACATGACCCCGACGGGCAACTTCTACACGGGCTCGAACACCGCCGAGGTGCAAGACGCCCGGTGGGGGTACTACTACCCCTGCCGCATCTGGCACGAGGATCGCGGCGCGCGAACCCCCGTGTTCGCAGGGCTCCCGTTCATCCGACTCTCGGGTCCGCCGACGGCTGGCTACGGCATCCACGGCCCCATCGACGGCTTCACCGCGGCCAACGGCGGGTCGCTCCGCAGGGGCTACGTCTCGCACGGCTGCATGCGCATGAGCGCCGCGGACATCGTCGAGGTCTACGGCCGCATCCACCGTCACCCCCGCACGCCCGTGAAGGTCCAGCAGGCCGTCGAGCGCCTCTCCGACGGACGCGCCGTCGACCTCGCGCAGCGCTGGGTCGGCGCCGAGTGCTCGGCCAACGCCGACTGCAACTACACGGGCGGCATCTGCCGCATCGCCACGGGCGCCACGAAGGGCTTCTGCACCCTGGCGTGCACGGGCGGATGCCCCGACCGCGCCGGCGAGGCCACCACGTTCTGCGTGCGTGACCCCGCGTCGACCACGGCCTCGCGCGGCATCTGCGTGGTCACCGCGACGGGCGTGTACAACAACACCTGCGCCCGCTACCGCGGCGCGCTCACCCTCGCGCGCAACGTCTCGCGCCCCGACGGCAGCGCCTCCAACGACGTCTGCATGCCCGCGCGCTGATCCCTACTGCCCCTCGCGCTCCCTCTCCAACATCCGCGGATCGTGACCCGACGGGAATTGCCCGAGCGAGGTATTGCGTTGTCCGCCCCAGCGATGTCTTCTCCCCGCGGCTCCATGCGTCTGCCCCGCTCTCGCTTCCTCTTCGCGCTCGCGCTCACGGCGCTCCCCTCGCTCGCGTCGGCGCAGTCGCGCATCGACTTCGTGTCGCGCGCGGGCGGGTCGTCGACCGTCGCCGGGCCCATCTCGCTCGCCGACTGTCAGCGCGAGCGCTGGACCTTTCGACTCGTCGTCGCGGGGACCCACACCTCCGCGCCGTCGGTGCTCCTCTCGCGCGGCGACGCGTGCTCGGGGCCGGGCGGCGACGCGAGCTGCGTCCCCGTGTCGGTCTCACCGACGCGTTCGACCGACAACTGCGCGGGCTCGACGTGCTGGGAGTTCACCATCTCCGACCGCTGGCTCGTCGACCTCGACACGGGGAGCTGCCCCTCCGTCGCGGGCGGCTACACCCGCGTCTTCGCGTGGGTCGACGGCGTCGGCGTGGCCTCTCCGCGCATCCGTTGGGACACGCTCGCGCCCGCGCCGCCCGCCTCGGTCTCCGCGGAGTTCGGCTCCGAGTCCGAGGTGCGCCTCTCGTGGTCGTACCCCATCGCCGCGGCCTCCACCGACGCGGGCTCCGACGTCGTCGACGCGACCGATGACACGGGCGACGCGCTCGACGCGAGCGTCGACGCGGTGACTGACGTGGTCACCGACGTGGGCGCGGCCGACGTGCCTGCGACGCCTGGATACGAGAGCGTCCGACGCTTCTGGGTGCTCTGCGATCCCGTCGCGAGCGGCGAGCTCGACGCGTCGACGTGCTCGAGCGGCGGTTTCCGCGAGCTCGACGTGAGCGACGAAGCCACGCTCATCCGCTACGCCTCGCAGTGCGGCGAGGCCGACGGAGGCGTCGCGAGCACGGCCACCACCGCGTCGCTCGTGCGCCTCTCGCTCGGTCGCACGTACCGCTTCGCCGTCGTCGCAGAGGACCTCGCGGGCAACCGCAGCGAGATCGCGCGCGCGTCGACGTGCTCGAGCGCGCAGGCGTACACCGACTTCTGGGAGACCTACCGCGCGACCGGCGGCGAAGGCGCGGCGGGCTGCTCCGTGAGCACGATCGGCGACTCTGGCGCGTGGCTCTCGTCGCTCATGCTCGCGGGCGCGCTCGTCGCGCTCCGCCGCGCGCGCTCGAAGCGTCGCTGAGTCTACGGCGCGCAGTCCGTCGCGTCTGCCGCGGGGATCGACGGCGCTCCTCGCGCGAGACCCCGTAGAAAACAGCGGTAATCGCGCTTCGGCGCGGCGGTCTGAAAGGCCACCTCGTGGCCGTCTTCGAGGCCGTCTTCGCGGTATTGCCGCACGACCTGGGTGAAGCGCGCGCCCATCACCTCGCGGTTGCCCACCACCGCGCCCGTGCGCGACGTGAGCCCGCGGAGCGGGAGCACGCGCTCGATGGGGTCGTACATCGCGAGGCTCGCGGTCGACGCGTCGAGGGGAGGACCCGCGAGGTCGAGCCCGAGCGAGAGGCTCGCCGCGTTGGCGATCGGCGGGAGGATGTAGTGATCGACGATCCCCTGGAGCATGAGCACGTGGCGCGGTGGCCCTTCAGTGGGCTGCGCGGTGACGCGCGAGGCGAAGACGGGCACGTCGGCGGCCTCGAGCGACCACTGGAGGAGCGAGAGCGAAGGGTCGTCTTCGGCCAGCGAGAAGCCCGAGCCGTTGTATCTCAAAAGAGCTTCTGCGAAGGGGCGCACGGCGACGGGGTGCTGCTTGTGGAGCACGTTCTCGATCCAGCTCCCGCCGGCGCCCGAGAGGATGAGCGCGCGGTATCGCGGTTCGAACGCGACGGCGAGCGGCGCGATGGAGGCGCCCATCGAGTGACCCATGAGCGCCATGAGCGTCGCGTCGATGCGCGCGACGTTGCCAGGCGCGGTCACGCCGGGGCACGCGGACACGTCGATGCGCAGCGTGTCGAGCAGGTGCGTGAGCTGCGCGGCCTCGACGGCGCTCTGCCGCACGTTGTCTCGCAGCGCGCCGAGGTTCGACACGTTGAACATCAGGAACTGCTCGTCGCCGTGCGAGACGTTGCGCGCGCCGCCGTGGGGGCCGTCCCAGCTCGCGCCCACGAAGCCCTCGCGCGCGAACTCCATCGCGGGACCGCTGCCCGGCGTGATCGCGGGGCCTCCGTTCATCGCCTGCGCGCCGCGCTCGACGAGCGGTCGATCGCCGCCGCCGCCCGTGCGCACGAACACCACGACGGGAAAGCCCCCCTCGGGCATCGCGCGTCGCGGCACCGTCACCACGAGCCGCGAGGGCTCCTCGTGACCGCTCTGCGGAACCCCGTCGGACGAGACGTTCCAGCGGCCGCCTTCGGTGAGATAGGGCGCCGCGCCCTGCTGCCACGACGTGACCGAGAGCGCCGCCTCGTAGACGCAGTAGCCGTCGAAGACCTCGCGCATCATCGGCGGTGTGGTCACCCGCATCGGCGCGTTCGCGATGGCGTGCGCGAGCACCGTACGGAACGACCGCGTGGGATCGCCCGTGCGAAACACTGCGATTCCAACGACACGATCGAGGTCGACGCCGCCGCGGCCGATCGCCGTGAGCGCGTCGCGGTAGAGCGTCGCGACGGCGGGGTCCATGCCTGCGGGCGTCGCTCCGTTGCGCAGCGCCGTGATCGCGGGAGACACCGTGAGCGCCGCGCCCGTCGCGTCTCTCACGCCGCGCGTGATGACCATCGCGTGCAGCGTCGCAGGGGCGAGGGGAGCGCCCTGCAGCGGCACCGCGGCGAGCATGTTCGCAGCGCCTGTCGGCGAGTCGTTGGTGCGCGCGCTCACGCGTACGGGGTAACGCACGCGTCCTGCGTCCGTGCCGCTCGCGGTGGTGATGAACACCGACGCGTCGGGCCTCACGCTCGCCGCGAGATCAGGCAGCGAGCTCGGATCGACGGGCCTCGTGGTGGTGACGAAGACGCCTGCCGTGGTGCCGAAGCCGTCGGCGTCTTGCGCGAGCGCGGCGATGCCGAGGAGGTAGTCCGAGTTCCTCGGGTCGGGCAGGTCGTCGAGGCGCCACCCTCCGCCCGCGCGCCGCCTGTGCTCGCTCGGAAAGGGCGCCGCGAAGAAGCCCGCGTCGGCGCGAAAGTCCATCGAGACGGTGGCGGGCACGACGGGCGCGGCGGGCGGATCGGAGCCGCCGCACGACGCGACCGCGAAGACCATCGAAGCGAGTAGAGTCGCAGAGGTACGCATGATGACGCCCGACCGACGATACAGCACATACCGCAGCGCGCTCGCGGGCCTCGACCTCCCGGCGGCCTTCGTCGACCTCGACGCCTTCGATCGCAACGTCGCCCGCGTGCGCGAGCTCCTCGCGGGGCAGCGCGTGACGCTGCGCATCGGGAGCAAGTCGGTGCGCTGCGTGGCCATCTTGCGACGCATCGCCGAGGCGCTCGGAGACCGCGCGAAGGGCGTGCTGGCCTTCACCGCGGCGGAGGCGGAGTTCCTTGTTTCAAAGGGCTTTCGTGACGTGGTGGTGGCCTACCCCACGGCGCTCTCGAACGACGCGAAGCGCTACGCCGCGCTCAACGCCGACGGAGCCTCCGTGGCCGCGATGGTCGATGATGAAGCGCAGCTCGCGACGCTCTCCGAGGCCGCCGTCGCGCGGAACTCCGTGATCCCCGTGATGCTCGACGTCGACATGGCGTGGCGGCCTCCGGCCCTCGGCGCGCGCGTGTCGCTCGGCGTGCGGCGATCGCCGCTCCGTACGGCCGACGAGGTGGTGTCGCTCGCGCGCTCGGTGACGCGCGCGAAGGGGCTGCGCTTCGCCGGGCTCATGGGCTACGAGGCGCAGATCGCGGGCCTCCCAGACCGCGACGCGCGCGGCGGTCGCATCGCTGGAAACGCCGTAGTGAAAGGGCTCTCACGCACGCAGGTCCGCGCACGTCGGGCCGAGGTGCGCGCGGCCATCGAGCGCGCGGGAATGTCCGTCGAGGTGTTCAACGGAGGCGGTACAGGGAGCCTCACGTGGTCGTCGGGAGACCCTTCGCTCACGGAGATCGCTGTCGGATCGGGCTTTCTCGGAGGGACGCTCTTCGACGGCCTCGACGCCTTCGCGCCGGAGCCCGCGCTCTTCTTCGCGCTCCAGGTGACGCGCAGACCGGCCGTCGACGTGGTGACCTGCCTGGGCGGCGGATACATCGCCTCGGGACCTCCGTCGTGGGACAGGCTCCCGCGACCGGAGCTCCCCGCGGGCCTCTCGCTGCTCGCCTGGGAGGGCGCCGGAGAGGTGCAGACGCCGTTGCGCGTTCCGCCTGAAATCAAGCTCGATCCCGGTGATCCCGTGGTGTTCCGTCACGCGAAGGCGGGCGAGCTCGCAGAGCGCTTCGCGATGTATCACCTCGTGCGCGACGGGCGCGTGGTCGAGTCCGCGCCGACGTACCGCGGCGAGGGATGTTGCTTCCTGTGACCGACCACCCTGGTCGTCGGCGCGGCGCGTGCCTAGAAGTCGGGGGGACATGAGCATCTCGGCGTTTCCAAGGGCGTGGTTCATCACCGGGGTGAGCGGTGGTCTGGGGCGGGCGATCGCGCAGGCTGCCCTGGCGCGCGGAGACCTCGTCTCGGGCACGCTCCGTCGCGCCGCCGACGCCGAGTGGTTCACCTCGCTCGCACCGGGACGCTCCTTCGGCTACGTGGCCGACGTCACGCACGAGTCCGCGGTGCGCGCGGCGGTCGAGCAGTCGATCGCCGCGATGGGGCGCGTCGAGCTCGTGGTGAACAACGCGGGCTACGGCCTCTTCGGCGCCGCGGAGGAGCTCTCCAACGCCGAGCTCCGCGCCCAGTTCGACGTGAACGTCTTCGGCGTCTGGAACGTGCTGCGCGCCGTGCTCCCGCACCTGCGCGTCCGCCGCAGCGGTCACGTGATCCAGATGTCGTCGGTGGCGGGCCTCGCGGCGAGCGGCGGCGCGGGCGCCTACTGCGCTTCGAAGTTCGCGCTCGAAGGTCTCTCCGAGTCGCTCGCGTACGAGCTGGCGCCCTTCGGCGTGGCCGTCACGCTCGTCGAGCCCGGCGCGTTTCGAACGTCCTTCGCGGGCGACTCTGCGCACCTCTCGTCTCGCGTCATCGACGAGTACACGGCGGGCGCAGCCACGCAGCGCGCGCGCCTCGCGAACCTCGACGGCACGCAGCCCGGCGACCCCCACAAGCTCGCCGCGGCGGTGCTCAAGCTCGTCGACATGCGCGATCCTCCGACGCGGCTCGTGCTCGGCAACGACGCGCTCACGCGAGGCCGCGCGAGGCTCGCGTGGGTGCAAGAGGAGCTCACCGCGAACGAGTCGATCTCACGCAGCACTGACTACGAAGGAGCGCCCGAAGGTTCGGGCCTCGCGGGCTTCGAAGCGCCGAGGCGCGGAGCCCGCTGAGCTTCAGAAGCCTACCTGGAGCCCGAGCGAGAAGCGCGCGAGCGTGCGCTCGATGCCTCCGAGGGGAAGCATCCCCGTGAGGTGCAGCGCGACGCCGCGACCGAGGTGGGCGCGCAGCGAGAGGCGCGGCGCGATGTACTCGAGGGCGCCGCTCGGGTCGTTGCCGATGCGGGCCTCAATGCCGAGCACGGGCTCGAACCACGTCGAGATGAGCGCCGCCGCGTCGAGCGAGGCGCGCACGCTCCCGTACGCGAGGCCGTGGCCGCCGAGGAACGACATCTCGATCGGCACCGACAATCCGCCGAGGAGGTTGATGCGACGGTGCGGCGTCCACATGGCCGCGACGCCCGCTTCGATGCCCGTGCGCAGCGCGTACTGCGTGGGCGTCTCGGTGGGCAGGAGCACCCGCACGTAGGTCGACACGCGGAGGTCGTCCTGCGCGATGAGCCCGACATGGAGCCCGATGTCTGAAGGCCCGAGGCCGATGTCCGTCGCGAGGAGCGTCGCGTTCTGCACGTAGCGGTAGCGCACCGCCGTGAGCGCGCCCGTGAGCCACAGGCGACGCGTGAGGGGAACGGTGCCCGAGATCACCGCCTCGGCCCCGAGCGCGCCGTAGAAATCGGGCTCGTCGATGAGGGCCGCGCCGCGGAGGTCGAGCCCCACGCGCGCGTCGGAGCAGGGCGCGGGCGTGGTGCCGAAGTCCGCGGGGCCCATCGTGAGCGCGATGGGCAGCGGAACCCCCGCGCGGCCGCGAGAGCATCGCTGCGCCGACGAGATCGCGGGGAGGAGCGTGAGCGCGAGGGTCGCGGAGACGAAGAGCGCGCGCGTCGTGGTGCTCATTGCGGTGCCCTCCAGCCGTTGCCGTCGACGTCGACCACGAAGGGGTTGGTGAACGCGTAGGGGAGCGTCCCCGGTGAGACCACGTCGACGTGAAAGCGCGGATCGGACTCTCTCGGTCGCGCGAGGTTGATGTCGTCGAGCGCGCCGTCTCCGTCGCCGTCGATGTGATCGACGAGCCCGTCGGAGTCTTCGTCATCGACCGCGCGCGGGAGCGGAAGGCCCGCCTCGACGACGATCCACCCGTCGCTACCTCCGAGCAGATCAGAGAGCGCGACGCGTCCGCGCCATCGCACGATTCCCTCGTTGCCGAATGGGTTTGCGGGCGTCGTGATCTCCGCGCCCGAGACGGTCCTCGCGACGCGTCCGTTGACCACGAAGCGCACCTCCGTGACGGGGATCCACGGCGCGGCGCGCACCTCGACGTCGAGCATCGCGCCCGCCGCGGGCCTGAACGCGTCGACGCTCGGCGTCACCGCGTTGCCCTGCATGTCGGTCGTGCGCGCTTCGATGTAGGGGCCGTTGGTTCCGACGATGCGGCCCTGTCGCACGGCGCGGTTGAAGCCGTCGGCGTTGAAGCGCGCGCGGTCGAAGCCCGCCCGCACGATGTTGCGCGGATATCCGAGCTGCTCGGTCGTGAGCGAGTGGCTGTCGCTGTTGGCCGTGCCTCCACGGATGAGCCCGCGGTTGAGCATCGCGAACCAGCTCGCGCGGTACGTGAGGTTGAGCACGACCTCGGAGCCGTTCATGGCCTCCTGCACGTTCCAGTCGATGTTGCGGGGAGACGTGGGGCCGCCCGGGCGGCGCCAGAGCATGCCCATCGGGGTGCCGTCGTCGGCGAGCGGCAGCGGTCGCGCGGGGTTGAACCCGAGCATGCGGAAGTAGCCCTCGTCACGTCCGGCCTTGGAGTGCGCCGTGGGGTGATTGAGCTGCATCACGCCCTCGGCGGTCATGCGCGCGCGCATCCGAGCGAAGAGCTGACCGGGCTCGGCGCGCTCGTCCCAGGGCATCCCGTTGCTCGGGAGCGTGGCGTCGTAGCGCATCGGCCAGAACATCCAGTGACCGATCACACGCGGAAAGGTGTCTCCCGGCGGGACGAGCCACGGCACCAGCGGCGTCGCCTCGACGCCAGGAACGATCACCACGCGATCGGCCACGCCGAGGTCTGCCACCGCGGACTGATACGAGGTCACCACGTCGTGGTCGGTGGCGATGATCACGTCGACGCCCGCGGTCACGAAGCTCTGCACGCGGTCGGTGTCGGGAAAGGCCGTGTCGAAGCTCCTCCCGCCGTGCACGTGCATGTCGGCCGAGACCGAGTCCGCGGGGTAGAGCCCGCCGATGCGACGGAGCCGGAGCTCGGCCTGCGCGATCTCGCCCTCGCGTACGGTGATGCGCTGTCGCGCGAGCGTGGTGCTCGGTCCGGCCGTGCCGTAGACCCAGTAGGTGCCCGCAGGAGCCGCGAAGGCCGCGCCGCCGTCGAAGGCCAGCACGCGGTTGCACGCGGGCGACGACCCGTGCGGCGGACCGAGAAAGGGCGCGCAGCTCGGCTCCGAGAGCGCGCCGTGGACCGAGCCCGACACCGACGACGCCGACGTCTCTCCCTCGACGGGGACGAGCACGACCTCCGAGGCGATGGGCGCGTCGGTGAGGTCCTCGCGCACCTGAACCTCGACCTGGCCCGCGGGCGCGACGCGCAGGTCTCCGAGCTCGACGCTCGCGCCCGTGGAGCGCGTCGTCATCGACGTGGTGGTCGCGCGCCCGAAGCGGTGGAGCTGCACGCGAAGCGACTTGTTCGAAGGCACCGCGAGCGTGAAGCGGCCGTTCTCCGAGGGCACCGCTTGAGACCACACCGTGCCCGCGTTGGGGTCGTCGGGCGCGGTCGGTGAGGGCTCATACGCGATGACCGACGCGAGGCGCTCGTCGCCGCCGATGGCGACGCCCGCGGTGGTGGTCACGCGGCCCGTGAGGGTGGTCACCGCGCCGCCGAAGAGCTTCGCGTGCGCCTCGAGCGCGAGGGCCCCGGCGCCTGCGATGCCGCCGCCCGCCGCGGCGAAGATCATCCGTTCGAAGACCTGTCCGTCGCCCGGTCGCACGATCGTGCGAGGGAGCCCGACGGCCGAGATGGTGCTGTCCTGCACGCCTTCGAGCGAGGCGCGCGTGCACGAAAGCGTCGCGTACGACACGGCGGGCGCGGCGTGAGACTGCGCGGCCATCCACGGCGTGAGGCGCCACGAGTTGTCGATCTCGAGGAGGTCGAGCGGCGGGTGCACGAAGCCGTTGCCCTGCGTCGGGATGAAGGGCGTGAGGCTCCGATCGCCCCACCACCACGCGTCGCCGAGGAACCACGTCGCGAGCGTGCGTCCGCCGTTGAACACCTCCGTGCGCACGCGCAGGCCGCGGTCGCAGGGGCGCAGCTCGTAGCGCGTGGTGACCGTCGCGCGGGAGTCTCCGTCGAGGGCGCCGCGCGCGATGACCGCGACGAGGTCGGTCTTCGTGAGCAGCTCCAGCGACGTGTATTTCACCCCGTCGCGCGGGAGGATGCCGGTGATCGTGTAGATGAGGTTGAGGTGATCGCCCGCGCCGCGCGGCGCGATGTCGAGGATGTTCCCGCCGCTCGTGGCGAGGTGGTGCGGGTGATCGATGGCGTCGATGACCACGCGCACGTAGTCGTTCTCGAGCACGAGGTCACCGACGGCGGCCTCGGCGTCGAGCCCCGGCGGACGCTGGTCGGCGCTCGTGACGCGGTACACCTCGACGCGCGAGTTCTGGCACGTGTACACGAGCCCGCGGCACGGGGGAGGCGGCACGCACGCGGGGTCGCCGGAGCCGAGACACCCGACAGTCTCGTCCGCGCATGTGAGCGACAGCGCGAGCACGCACGGCGCGAAGAGTCGCAAGGGGCTTTGGCGCATGGCGGACGCGATGAGAGCGCCGAGCGACGCGTCGGGTCAACAGCGTCGAGAGGTCGCTGCGAGAGAGGAGGGAGAGCGCGTCGGGTGCACGGTCGAACGCACACGAGGCGCGCGGCGCGAGGCTTCAGAGATCGAAGGTGGGCCTCGACGGATCAGGCGTCGTGCGCCGCGGAACGCCCGCGGTTCGGATCGGGTGATGCGGGGGCGGCGGCGGTTGTGTGGGCGTCACCGTGCGAACGGCGCCTCCGCCGCGAGGCTGCGTGGTGGGCAGCGTCGGAACGGTGGTCGTCTCCGGGGGGGCGGTGGGCTGCTGCGGGTCGGTCTGCGGATCGGTCTGCGGAACGAGCTGCGGCTGCGGGGTGACGGGCGCCCGGGCTCCGCTGGTGACGCTCCGAGGAGGCGGCGGGACGACGTTGACCGGCGCGACGGCGCCTGCGGTGCGGCCGATGTCTCGGGTGCTCCCGTGCGAGACGACGCCGAGCGCGACGCCGAGCTCGCGGAGGCCCTCGGCGACCCTCCCGTTGCCCGCGCTTTGAAGGCCTTGCGCGCCGTGACGCTGGAGCTCATCGGCGCGAGAGTCGCCGCACTGGGGAGACTCGCACGCGGGCACGAGCGCGCCGCTCGCGAGGGCGACCGCGAGCGCGGGGAAGCGTCCCCGATACTGCGTCGACTGCGGGGAGCGTGTGGACTCGGGCGGCGTCGCAGAGAGCGTGCGAGGCGCAGGACGCGGCGAGGATCGAGGTTTCATATGCGTTGTCTCCCGCAGACCCGCGAGCGTCTCACGGCGTTGGGGGCGACGAAAGGCCCTGGCGACGACAGTGTCCCTTCCTCGCGGAAAGGTCAGTGGCCGACGAGTCGACTCGCCACGGTCACGCGACGGGTGTTTCGCGACGCGCGCGTACGGTCTGTCGCGTGCTTCTTGTCTCCGCTCGCGCCGTGATGGCGCCGCCACTTCCCTTGCGCCACGGAGCCACGACGATGCGACTGTTCACGCGAGATGCCTTCCCTGTAGCCCTTTGCGCGCTGTCCCTCACCGCGGGGTGCCCGCTCACGATCCGAGGTAGCGAGGGTGATGGCTTCCCCGACGCGACGCCCACGAGCGATGCGGTGTTCGTTGCAGATGCGGCGTTCGTCTCCGACGCGGGATCGACCTTCCCCGACGCGGCGCTCCCGGATGTGTCCGTCGATGCTGGCGTCGGAACGAGGCTCTCGCCCTGTGGCGAGGGTACGCCCGTCGACACGTATCCGTTGGCGGTCGCGGCCAACGGCGAGCACACCTGCGTGCTCCGTCGCGACGGAAAGGTGACGTGTTGGGGGCTGAACCACCTCGGACAGACCGCTGGTTCGGGAGAGCTCGTCGCGAACGTGTGCGACGTCACGCAGATCGCTGCGGGCCCCGACCAGTCGCTCGCCGTACGCGCCGACGGAGCGCTGCTCTACTGGGGTTGGAACCTCTACGGTCAATCAGGGACAGGCAACTCGCCCGAGCGCGTCGCGCCGCTGCGCGTCCCGGGGCTGCCCGCGGTCGAGGGCGCTGTCGCGAGCGCCGAGCACGTGTGCGCGTGGAGCGCCTCGGGCGCGACGTGGTGCTGGGGTCTCGAGATCGGGACGAGCACCTTCGTCGCGTCACCGCGCGAGGTGGCTGGCGTCTCCGATGTGACCTCGGTGGTGACCGCGTCGGGCATCTCGGCGCGCTTCACCTGCGCGCTGCGCCGCGACGGCACTGTGTGGTGCTGGGGCACCAACAGCGCCGGAGAGCTCGGCGACGGGACCGACATCACCCGCACGACGCCCGCCCCTGTCACGGGCCTCGACGGCGTGACGCAGGTCTCCGTCGGCCACCAGCACGGCTGCGCCGTTCGCAACGACGGAACCGTGTGGTGCTGGGGGCGCAACGACACCGGTCAGCTCGGCGACGGGACCACCTCCAACCGCCCGCGCGCCGCGCCCGTTCGGGGGCTCTCGAACGTCGCCGAGGTCGCGCTCGGTGACCAGCGGAGCTGCGCTCGCACGCGCGACGGCGTGGTCTCCTGCTGGGGCCGCAACGACCACGGACAGCTCGGCGACGGAACCACCATCGACCGCTCACTTCCCGCGCGCGTGTCGGTCTTCTCTGCGGTCACACAGCTCAGCGCGGGCTTCGCCCACACCTGCGCGCGAACGGACGACGGGTCGATCTGGTGCTGGGGCAGCGACGCGAACGGCCAGCTTCGATCGCGCGTTTCCTCGGGCACTGCGCTCACGCCGGTGCGCGTCTGGCCCTGAGTCTTCAGCGCGCGAAGGCGAGCACCTCGACCACCGCGCTCATCCCGTTGTGCAGCACGCCCTCGTGAATCTCCCGCTCCTTCTCGACGGCGATCTCGAAGGAGAGCCCCGCGAGGTCCTCACGCAGATCGTCGAGGGTGTAGAGCAGCGAGACATCCTTGGGGCCGCCCGTTCCGTGTGCGAGCTGCGCGGGCGTATACGCCTCGAGCACGAAGGCTCCGCCCGGTCGCAGCCCCTTCACCGCAGCGCGATGTACGTCGCGTCGCAGCGGCATCGGGAGGTGGCAGAACACCGACACGATGACGTCCCACGACGCGGCTTCGAGCGCGTACTCCGCGAGGTCGGCGTGCACGGTCTCGATGCTCAGCCCCGCGGCCTCGGCCCTCGCGCGGGCCTTCGCGAGCCCCGCAGATGAAGCGTCGAGCGCGGTGACCGCGTAGCCCTGTCGCGCGAGGTGGAGCGCGTTGCGCCCTTCGCCCTCACCGAGCGAGAGCGCCCTGCCGCGGGGGAGCCGCGCGGTCACCTCGACGAGAAAGTCATTGGGCGCCTCTCCGTACGCGAGCTGCGGACCAGAGAAACGCGCATCCCAGAATGCTTCGACGCTCATCGGCGCGGAGGTTAACACCGTCGGCGCGGAGTGGCGTTGAGCCCCTTCCCACACAATGCCCCGCGAGGCATGCTCTCCCTCGTGGGACCACACCTCCGATCCGCCGCGGTCGTGCTGATTTCTCTTCTGGTCGGAGCGCACTGCGATCCCCGACCCGCGCCCCAGGCCGTGGGGGTCATCCCGATCGCCGACGCCTCGAATCTCACCGGGACCGTCTACGACCCGACGCAGCGCGTGTACTGGCTCGCGGACGCCAACCTCGCGGGCGACCCGTCGATGCGCGCCATGCTGGGCGTGGCGGGCGTCAACGACAACGGCACGATGAACTACGCAACCGCGGTGCGCTGGGTGGCGGCGCTCAACGCCTTCAACGGCGGCGCGGGATACCTCGGGCACCACAACTGGCAGCTCCCGGTGACGCCGGAGTCCGACACCACCTGCGCGATCGAGAAGGGCAACGCGGGCAACTCGTTCGGGCCGGGGTGCATCGGCAGCGCGCTCGGGCGGCTGTTCGCGACGACCCTGCGCGGCACCTTCCCCGAAGGGTTCGGCGCTCAGGTGCACAACCGCATCGGGCCGCTGCACGACCTGAAGCAGGGCCTCTACTGGACGTCAGGCACGCTGGTGGCCGATCCGACGCCGTGGGATTCGGCCAGCGCCTTCACGTTCACCTTCACCAGCGGCGTGCGCGGTCGCAACACCACCCGCGCGAACTTCTTCTACGTCCTGCCCGTGGTGCGCGGCGCGATCGGCACGGCGCCGACGGGCACCGGGCTCGTCCCCTACACGAGCGGACCGGCCGCGGGCCTCGCGGTCTACGACACGGTCCGCGAGCGCTCCTGGCCCATCTCGACCGCGCTCGCCGCGAGCAATCACTACGGCGTCGACGGCACCGTCACGCTTCAGTTCCGAATGAGCAGCGACATCACGACCCCGAGGATCACCACGGGCGGCGCGATGCAGTTCGAGACCATCCCCCAGTGGCTCCGCGGCATGAACGCAGAGAGCTACGCGGGGTCGACGCGATGGACACTCCCCACCGTCGACGAGCTGCGGGACCTCCACGAGCGGCTCGGCCTCGCAGCCTCACCGGGCGCGCTCCTCACGACCGACGAACACGCCGGGTTTCGTCGCATGCAGCACTTCTTCTACTGGGCGTGCCAGCGCGATCAGAGCGGTGACAGCCGCTCGCCGTGCAACGGCGCCAGCCCCGGCCCCGCGCCCAACGGCGTGGATCGCATGCGGTGGGCGGTGAACTTCCAGTCGGGCTTTCAGGGCACCGACGAGGAGGGCAAGGAGTTCTTCGTGGTGCCGTACTTCCCGGCGCCCTGAACGAGATCTCCGCCGCGCGGGGCCCCCAATGCTTGCATCCCATCGCTGGCTCGTGGTCGGGCGCGCTGCGACACGCCAGACGCTGCCATCTGCCAACGGACCTCGCGCGCCGTTCATGGTCATTTCTTCAGCGGACATTCGCGCCGCGTGACGGCTCTCTTCTGCGCCGCGCGCGCTTGAAGGCCGCGCTGCCGACGTGCGATCGTCACCGGCCGAGGGGGGAAGAGCTTCACGGTGACCCGACGTTCTTCTGCGCTGCGTCTGCCCGCGGCCCGCGAGCAGCGCGCGCTCATCGAGCTGTGCTACCGCCTCGACCTCGACGACGCGGCGCTCGTCGCCGAGGTCGGCGCGTGGTGGCAGCGCGTGGGGCCTGCGGGGCCCATGGGCGCGGTCGTCAGCTCGATGCAACTCGGCAAACCAGGTCCCCTCAGCATCGACCCTGTGTTCTACGGCCGCCGTGAGACCCTCGACACGCTCCACACGGTCTTCGCGGCCACGGGGAGCGGGCCAAGGCCATGATGGTGAGTGGCCGTCCCCAGTTCAACGCGGCCACGAGACTTCCACACGTCGAATCGGGGC
>JBPOHC010000611.1:0-4074 GCA_052035985.1 Myxococcota bacterium
GTCATCGTTGCCTCCGAACGCCCGCGTACGACGAGCGGCGGAGGCTCAACAGACGGCGATCACAGAGGGGTTACGGAGCGGCGGGAGAGCCACTTCTGCCAAACACGGTATCCGATGCAGTTCCCCCATCCGGTTTCGGGCGTTGGTGATCTTGCGCGATGAGGGTGGTCCATGATTGGCGCGCTGCCTGCGCCCTGTGACGCACGCGTCGACGATTGCCACCGAGCCCCACTTCGTGGCAGGCGTCGCTCATGTTAGACGAGGCCGCGCTGCTGGAGACGTTGCGGAAGATCGAGGCGCTCTTCGAGCGCGCGACAACGGAGGGGGAGCGCACCGCCGCCGCGCAGGCCGCGCAACGCATCACCGAGCGCCTCGCGGAGGCACGCACGCGTGAGCCCGACGTCGAGCTCCAGTACTCGATCCCCGACCCGTGGTCGCGGCGTCTCTTCAGCGCCCTCTGCCGGCGCTACGGGCTGCGGCCCTACCGATACCCGCGACAGCGCAGAAGCACCCTCTGCGTCCGTGCACCGGAGTCCTTCCAGCAAAAGCTCTGGACGCACTTTCGCGCGCTCGACGCGGCGCTTCGAAAGCACCTCGAAGAGGTCACCGAGCGGGTCATCCACGCCGCCGTTCACGACGACGCCAGCGAGGCGCCCGTCGTCGCCGAGCCCGCTCAGCTCCCGAAGCCCTGACTACGCCGCCGCGAGCGTCGCCTGCCGGCGCGCCGCGTACGCCTTCGGGGTCAACGTGTCGAGCTTGCCGCGCGGGGTGTGGGCCAGCGCGTCGAGCGTGTCGATCAGGTAGCGGCGCGGGTCGATCCCGAGCGCGCGGCAGCTCCGCACCAGCGACCACAGGATGCACCCGCGCTGCGCGCCGCGGAAGGTGCCGCGAAACATCCACGCCCTTCGGCCCACCGCGAGGTGCCTCAGCAGGCGTTCACTCGCGTTGTTGGTCCACGGAATTCGGCCGTCTCGCAAGAAGAGCGTCAGGCCATCCCAGTGCGACAGCAGGTAGTTGAACGCGCCCGCCATCGGCGAGCGCGGGGGTACCTCCCGCTGCTGCTGCTCCGCCCAGGTCTTGAGGGCCTCGAAGCTCGGCGCGAGCATCGCCTCGCGCTCGCGCTGACGGTCGAAGGGGGAGAGGTCGGCCCAGCTCCGCTCCAGCAGGGCCACGCGCCGGTAGAAGCGCAGCACGTGGTCGGCGCGTGCGAGGTCCGTCTCGCGCGCCTCGTGGAACTTCCTCCGCGCGTGCGCGTTGCAGAGCCCGACGACCAGGCGCATCGACCCGGCGACGGCGCCCGTGTGCACGGTCGCGGCGTCGGCCACGGCGACCCCTTGGAAGAGGTCGAAGCCGCTGAGCACCGAGGCCGCGTCCCTGCGCCTGAGGATGCGGAAGACGACGTGAGCCTCGTCGTGGATCACGTAGACCTCGCGGCGCGCGCAGTGCGGACGCGCGAGGATCTTGATCCCGGTGCCGTCGATCCCGAGCACGCGGTCACTGCTCAGCAGCTCCGACTCCATGACCCCGACGATGGGGGCGAGCGCGTCGGCGACGCGGCCCGAGACGCGCGAGAGGGTGCTGCGGTCGACGCCCAGCCCGTCGCGCGCGAAGATGTGGCTGATGCGGTGGAAGGGCAGGTGATCGCCGTAGTGCATCAGGATGATGTCGACCGCGAGGCTCGCGCCGATCATGCCCGCGCCGAAGGTGGGCGGATCCTCGGGGCACGCGATCGATACGCCGCCCTGTCGGCACCCCGAGCAGGCCATCTTGTGTCGATGGGTGATGATTCGACGGAAGCGGACTGGCTCGCGCTCGATGCACGTCCGGGTCTCCTCGCCGATGTCCACCAGCAGACGCCCGCAACAGGCGCAGTGACGCGCGTCGGGGTACAGGTGTCGATGCTCGTCGGTGACGCGCGACGGGTCGACCTTCAGGTGCCTGCGCTTCCCGCTCCGACCGATCGTGCGCTCATGCTCTCGGACGCGGCCCTTGGGGCGCGGCCACGCGATCTCCGCGTCGGGGGCCCCGTCTTCGTTGTCGTCCTCCGAGGTCGCGTCCGGTGCCGTCGGAGACACCGCGTCGCCGCCCTCGACGTGCGTGTCGTTGGCGGGTGTGCCCGGAGCGGGGGTCTCCTCCGGCGCGAAGCGCTCGCTCTTGTCTCCGTACAACTCGTGCTGGAGGCGACGGATCGCAAAGCGGAGAAGATCACTCTCCAGACGGGCCTCGCGCAGCGCGTCGTCTCGCTCGCGGACCTGTTGCTCCAACGCGGCGATCTGCCCGTACAGCAGCTCGATCGTCGCATGGGCCTCCTGGAGCTCCATGGTCGTAGAACGCACGAGCGCCGAAGCTACTCCCGACGGAGTGCTCAGCGGGTGCGAAGACCTTCGAGAAGGACGGCGAGCTCGCGGGCCTGAAGGGTCACGGAGCGATCGGCGGGGCGCGTCGGCACCATGCGTGCGAAGTGCCCTCGGTCGAGGCGCTTGTAGACGAGGACGAATCCGGAACCGTCGTGGAACAAGAGCTTGCAGCGCGTGCGGTCGCGGTTGAAGAAGAGGACGACGGCGCTGCGCAGGACGTCGAGCCCGAGCTGATCCCGCGCGATGGCGAACAGGACGTCGATGGAGGCGCGGAGGTGAACGGGCTCGACGGCGGCGTAGAGGGCGCGTGTGGTGGGTACCAGGATCACGACCGCTCCATGGCGTCGAGGAAGGCGCGGAGCTGGGCCGCGGGGAGCGACTCGGGGAAGCGGAGTCTGCGCCCGTCGGGCAGAGCGATTTCGCACGCGAGCGAGGGCTCGACGACGACGGGCAGGATGCGCGGGGTCGAGCCGCGTCGCGCCTCGCGGGCCCGAAGGCCGCGCCGCCAGGAGTAGAGGGAGGAGGCTTTGAGGCCGTGCTGCTCGGCGTAGGAGCTGGCGCTCAGGCCACTTCGATTCCACGCATCGATGTGCTCGTCAGGGGTCAGTGCCTTCGAGGTGGGCCTGGGGGACATCGGGGTACGCATGGCGTAGAGCCTCGCAGCCGGGCGCAAGGACTACAGCCATGGGGGTTTTGCATCGGATACCCAAACACGCCGCGCCTGGGCCTCCCGCATAACTTCGCGCAGCGTCAGCTCACTGCGTCGAAGAGGTCTGGCACGTTCAGCCGGCGGCGCGTTCGAGGCCGTGCGGGCAGCGGCGTGATCGCGACAAGATGCTCGAACAGATCGGCGGGCTTGCGGCCGAAGAAGCGCTCGGCGGCGGTGGTGCCATCGTCGCGCCGGATCACGTAGTTGTGCAGCACCGTGAGCACCTTGAGCCACGGCGCGGGGAGCGCGTGCAGGTGATGGTGGCGCAGAGACAGGTAGCCATTCCGACCCTCGACGCCCGAGCTCGACGGCTGGAACAGCCCCGCGCACTCCACCGCGAGCGCGCCCGCGGCGCGGCGCACCTCTTCGGGCAGGTGCGCCCACACGCCGGGGGCCTCGTGCAGCGGCGCCGTCACCTTCTCGATCACGGCCCCGAGGGCGCGGCGCACCATCCCGGTGGGGGCCCGACGACGGGCCGCGTCCAGCACCGCGGCGGGGATCAACACCGTACGCACCAGCCCCTCCACCTCGGGCCCAAGGGAGGCGGCCACCACGCGGGCCTCGACCTGCCGCGTCCACCACGCGACCGAGCCCACACAGGCGTCGACCAGGCGCCGCGCCTTCGTGACCGAGGCGATCGTGCGCTCGGGCAGGCCCAGCTCCGCGGCGCGCTGCCAGATCTCGTCGAAGATGCCCTCCAGGCGCTCGCGTACGGCCTCGGGCGACAGCCACGTCCCCGTCCGCAGGTCGATCGGCCAGACGGCCTCCCCGAGGTCGCGGATCGCCTCGCGCAGCCTCGCCTTGTGCGCCAGCAGCCGATGCCACGCGCCCTCGGCCGACGCGACGACCTCGACGGCCCGCGTGATCCGCGCGTCCCACTGCGGCGGTCGGCCCGGTGCGCGCGGCGCGGCCCGCCACGCGGCCTGCGCGGCCACGAGCTTGTCCGCCGCCGTGCGGGCGACGTCGAGGCCCTCGTGGGCGACCCGAAGCGCGCCGCGCAGTGCCCCG
>JBPOHC010000457.1:0-23205 GCA_052035985.1 Myxococcota bacterium
AACCGTCAGATCAGGTGGATTGTTCACGGTAAAGTACAAGGTACCGCGCAAGCGCGTTGTTGAGTTCAAGGTCATCGGTAATGAGCCGGTAAACACATATATCGTAGATGAAGCAGCACTAAAACAACTCCGCTCTGGCAACGACTACACTGCATACGGAGGATTCGATCGAAAGCGATTTCACCAACAGGTGCTAGAGCTATATGATCTCGATACCGGCGATTCATGGTACCTCGGCATCTACAATCCGAATGACGAAGATACAGACGTTTACTATGAGGTTCTCTACTGACTAGCCGAGCAGCGTCACCGTGCGGGAACGTGGCTTCTTCGGCTTCTTCTTCAACTCCGCTTCGGCCTTCTTTCGCCCCTTCTTCGTCGCGAGCGTGGACGGATTCAGGAGCGTGACGGTGCGCCCGCCTTCGGGCTTCGCAACGCGCTCTGCCTCCATCCCCTCGCGACCGTTCACCTGAAAGTTCCGGGTGCGGTGCTTCGGCACCTTCCGCTTGTTGAGCACCGGAAGCCGCCCGAAGACCTCCTCGAAACGATCCAGTACCATGTACTCCGTCACCATGACGTGAACGAAGACGAGGGACGTCTTCTCGACCTTGCCCGCCTTGCTGCGCGTGTCGAGGTGATCCTTTAGACGACCGCGAACGTTTCGTCCCTCTTCGGTGTCGCCGACGTACACGATCTCCGTCTGCTCTGGATTCGTGATGATGTAGATGATGCGAATGCCGTCGTACTCGTCGTTTCGGATCACGTCGCCAAGAGCGCCCGCGGTCTCGAAGTGATGTTCGCGCAGGAGCGCGGCGTGGTCGGCGTGAAGCGTTTCGGGGATGGTGAGCGTGGGCGTCCGCACGGGCGCCACGGTGCGACGCCAGAGAACGATGCGGCTAGTTTTCGGCGGACCCGGCGCGGTACCGGAGACGCCCCGGCTAGACGCGACGCGTCATGCTCGCGAGTCGGGCGGGATGGAAACAGACCCGCTAGTCCGTGGCGCACATACGCCTACACGGACCTGGACTTGGTTGGGTGGCAACCGGATAGGCATGTCTCAAACACTTCGCCGACGAGGGGCCCCGCGTTCTCGTCGATCAAAAAAGTGATCTGTGGGAGAGTTGGCGAGGGAACCTCAGGCGGTACGTCGGTTCCGCGCCTCTTCGTACTCGATCGCCGCCCGTACATCCTGCTCCCTCAACTGCGGGTAGTCGGCGAGAATCCTATCGATTGAGCGACCAGACTCACACAATTTTACAATGAAGTCCGTGGTGAGCCGCGTCCCCGCGATGATGCCGTGGCCCGGCGCCAGGAAACGGTTGGACTTCGTGATGTGTCCGATTTGCTCCGCCGTCCTCTGGCGCGAGGCGATCACGTTGTCTCGTACGTCCGCCACGATGGGGGCCAGATCAAACGGCAGCACCCTCTGTCCGAACGGCTTGCTGTCGAGGGGGTGGCCGGTCTTGGGGTCTTCAAACTGCACGCGCCTGCCCACGACCCAGAACTTGAGTTGGGACCACGGACGTTGTGCGTGCGTTTCGCGCAGCCACGAATGCAACTTCCGAAGGTACTGCCGCGAGATGCCGAGCTCGTTCCTCAACTTCGCGATCACTCGGAGTTCCACGAGGTCACGGAAGGAGTAGATTCTGCTGTAGGGCTGTTTCCGATCGTCAACCGCATACTCGGGCTCGAAGAAGCCATCGCGGTCCCACTCGATCAACTGCCGCTCAGATACCTTCGCGATCTTCGCGGCCTGCGGCAGTGTGAACGCCGTGTTCTCAAAATTGTCGGCCTCTGAGCCCATGCGCGCGAAGAGTACGCTGTCCCACGTCAGCAACGCAAAGGGGTTGATGCGTCAACGACATCCAAACGCGGAACTTGATTCCCGCTTGCGCGTGACGGCGCTCGCCCCCGCGGAAATTCGCGGTGTACCAGCACCAATGACCACCATGTGAGCTGCGGCGGGTTCGCGCCCGCCCCACTTGGCATGTACGCGGCGAGGCGGTCGGGGAGGTCCGGGTGGTCGATCGCACACGCCGCGGTTGGCCGCGACCATTGCGTCGATCGCGAAGGGTGAAGGGGCGGACGCAGGAGGAGTTCGCGAGCCAATGCGGTCGCCTCGACCCCGCCGTACTTCGGGTGATCGAGGCGGCGAACGCGAACGTCACGGCGACGACAGTCGCGCGGCTCTGCGACGGCCTCGGGGTTGATGTGCTGGACCTCTTCGCTCACGCGGGGCCACTCGTGAAGCGCAAGCGCGGGCGACCGCCGAAGAAGGATGAGGCTCCTGTTGAAGAGCCTGACGCGGTGACACCCCAGGAGGAGCCGAAGCACGCAGATCACGCGGGTTGACCCGCGTCGCAGCTCGATGCTCTTCGCAGCCGCTCCGCCCCTACGAGGTCTTCGTGGCCTCGGGGGCGGCTCCCCGCGCCTGCTGTACCTCGCGCACGCCCAACCACCGAAGCCAGGACGACACGTCGAGACCCGCCCGCTCGGCGACCTCGGTGAACGCCTCCTTCTGCTCGGCAGTGAGCCGGATGCGAATCTGATCGTCCTTGCGGGCCTTCTCGGGCTTGCGCCGCTTCACGGGCGCGGGAGTCGGGGCGGTCTTGGGCTTCGCCATGCCTACGTCAGTGCCACGTCATGTCAGAGTATGTCAATAACGACGTCCTGTTGATATACCAATGTTGCCACATTAGACGTACATCACGCCGAGGACGAACGAGCATGCTGCCGTTCGACTTGCGGACGCCGTTCGCGTCGCCTGAAGCGACCACGGCGACCGATACCCCGCGGCGAATGTGGTGACGGCGCGTCGATCGTGGTGCCTGGGGCGCTGCACGCCGCGCTGACGAGAGGGAGACGATGATGGAGAACGAGAAGGGCTCGCGCTCTGGCGCGAGCGAGTGGAGACGTCTGCGCCCGTTCCGGCTCACGCTCGGGTCGGTGTCGTTCGAGCTCCTGCGCGACGGCCAGGTGCGCGCCGTGGCGCCGGGGGAGGGCAAGTTCCGCGACCTCCGGGCGTTCCTCACGGCGATGCGCGTCGTGAAGGGAGGCGCCTGATGCGCGGCCACAGCAGGCGGGCCCGACGCGAACGGGCGGGCGGCGTGGAGCCCTTCATCGGGCGGGCGTGCCCCCAATGCGGAAGCGCGACGGTGGTCACGCCGTGCCGCGAATGCGGCGACTGGTTCGTCGTCTGCGACTGCCACGACGAAGCGATGGCCGTCGATCGCTTCCTGAGCAGCAACGGGCGCTGCGCGAACTGCCGCGTCTGGTCGTGCGACGACGATGACAACTCCGCGCTCCAGAGGCGCCCCGCACGGCGCGCAAAGAGAGGAGGTGCGTGATCGAACGCGGCTCCCGCTCCCGCCGCAGAACGCCACCGGATCACGCACGGGGACGGGCGGCGGGAGCGAGGCGCCCCAACGACACAGACAGAGAATGTCACTGCCCGGTTGCGCCGCGAAAAGTTTCGATCGAACCGCCGCGTACCAGCCACAGGACGGCGGGGCCAACGGGCGGAGCCGTGCCGATCGCAGCGACACGAGCGCCAGCCTCCACCGCCAATGAACGCCTCGCCATTTCACGGAGTCGACCCATGCCAGTTCGCAACATCCGACGTCCGGGGTACCGCGGCCTGCGCGGCTTCTACCCCAGCTTCAAGGTCGGGCGCTCGCTCGCGTTTGAGTCGCGCCTGGAGCGCGATCACTTCCTGCTGCTCGACGCCGACCCCGCCGTCGCGTCGTTCGAGGAGCAGCCCGTCACGATCGCGTTCACGGGGCGTCGCCACGCTCGCAGGTACACCCCCGACTGCCGCGTCATCTACCGCGCGCAGCCCACCACGCTGGTGGAGGTGAAGTACGCCAGAGACATCCTGAAGATGACGTCCGACGAGCGTGCGGACCTCGACGAGGCCCACGCCGCGGCGCGGGCGTGGTGCGTCGAGCGAGGGTGGCGCTTCGTGCTCCGCACCGATCAGGACATCGTCGGCCCCGCGCTCGACCGCGCCCACGCGCTGCACGCCTTCTCTCGTTCGCCCGATGCCGTCGTCTCACCCGCCGCTGTGCTCACGTTCGTCGCAAAGCATCCCGGTGTCACGCTCGCCGAGCTCGCGCACGCGTTCACCGACGGCGGCCTCGGAGCTGACGCCCGCCGCCGCGCACTGCATCTCGTGTGGCGCGGTCATCTTCGCGATGAGCCGTTCTCGATGCCCTCGGCGACCACGCGGCTCTTCGTGACGGAGCCCGCGCAATGAACACGCCCGGCGCCTTCACGAAGGGAACGCGCCTCTGGGTCGAGGGGCGAGCGGCAACGATCCTCACGAGCGACGATCCACACGCCGCTCAGGTGATCTACGACGGCGGAGAGGCTCCCGAAACCGTGGACCTCCTCGTTCGCTACGCGAACGGCGCGGTGCGCTGGGATGCGCCCGCCGCAACTCCCTCCGAAGCGCCGATCGCTCTGCCGCAGATTTCAGAAGAGGCGTGGGGAGAGGCTCGGCGTCGCGAGGAGATCCTGCGCGACGTGCTCGCGGCGACCGACGGGGAGAAGGCCGTCCGCGCTGCATCCCAGAAGCACGCGGTCAGTCGCGCGACGATCTACCGATGGAAGAGTGACTACGCGCGCGATGGTCTGCGAGGGCTGGTCCACGACATCGCCTCACGCGGTGGTCGGGGCAAGCGGCGCCTCTCGACCGAACGCGAGGAGCTCATCGACGAGATGCTCCGACGCGTCTATCTGCGCCGCACGCGCCCGACGCAACGCCACACCTACGAGCAGCTCGTCGCGGAGTTCAGGAGTCGACGACTCCCGCCGCCTGCGATGCGGACCGTCCGCGCTCGCATCCACGCCCTCGATCTCACGTCGCGCACGGCGGCCCGAGAGGGCGGGCGAAAGGCCCGCAGGCACATGGTGTCGACCGCGAAGTTCCCCGGCGGAACGCGACCGCTCCAGACGATCCTCATCGACCACACGCCGCTCGACATTCAGCTCGTCGATGGCCGCGACCGCACGAAGGTCATCGGGCGCCCGTACTTCACGCTCGCCGTCGATGCCTGTACGCGCATGGTCTACGGCTACTACCTCTCGCTCGACCCGCCCTCCTACCTCTCGGTGGCGATGTGCATCTTGCAGGGGGTGATGCCGAAGGACGACGTCCTCCAACGCTTCGGACTCGCGCATCCGTGGCCCATCTTCGGCCTGCCCGAGACCGTGCACACCGACAACGGGAAGGACTTCCGGTCGAAGTCTTTCGAGCGCTTCAGCAACCTCTACGAGATCGTCATGGAGTTTCGCCCGGTGCGCGTCCCGCACTTCGGCGGTCTCATCGAGCGTGCGATCGGCACCGTCAACCGCTTCGTTCACACGCTGCCCGGAACGACTAAGTCCAGCGTGGCGGAGCGCGGCGACTACAACGCCGAGGAGGGCGCGACCTTCACCATCGAGGAGATCGAGGAGTTCCTCGCGCGGCGCATCGTCGAGCACTACCACACGCGTCCGCACGCCGAGCTCGGCAAGAGCCCGCTCGCCGCGTGGAACGAGGCGATGGCTGCGGGCGACCTCGCGCCCGTGCTTCCGCAGAACCCCGCGCAGTTCCGCATCGACCTCCTGCCGTACGAAGAGCGGACGATTCAGAAGGATGGCATCGCCCTCTTCGGCCTCCACTACACCGACGGCGTGCTCCAGACGTGGCGATCGCGTTCGGGGGACGCGGCGGCCGAGGCGAAGTACGTGGTCTTCAGCGGCGCCCACGCCGTGCCCCACCTCCCGGCGATGGCGTGACCCACCTCGCGGTTGATCTCGCCGGGCGGTGACGGCGGGATCGTGACCCACCCGCCGGGGTGCTCTCGCGTGGCCCGCGGGTGCGTGGGCTGCTCGCGCGATGAAGCTCCGCGAGCGCTCGCGTTGCACCCAGTGCCGGACGTGGTTCATCCCCTCGGGTTCGTCGGTCGGCACGCAGCGGGTCTGCGGCAAGGCGTGCCGTCGCCTCCGTAACAACGCCCTCGCGCGCCGACGACGCACCGCGGCTCCAGACGCCGCCCGAGAGGACGAGCGCCTGCGTCAGCGCAAGCATCGCGAGGCCCTCCGCGCCGGGGAGACGACACCTCCAAAGCCCCCGGTATCCGCCCCCTGTCACACGCCACCCTCGGGCGCCAACCCCGCGAAACTCCGGCACAAGATCCTCGATCTCTGGGACAGGGAGGCGGCCCTGTCACGCGCCAGGCTCGACCATCAGATCACCGAGTTCTTCGCGCTCGCGACGCGCTCCGCTGGGACGGAGACTCCCGTCACGCCCCCCATGTCACGCGCCAGCCTCGGCGCGGAAGTGCCTTCTGCGCAGGGGTTTCCGTAGCGATTCGTGAGACGGGATGTCACGAGCCGCCTTGGTCACGCGTCGGCTGCGGGTGCACACACGCGGTCGATGACACAGGCGAGCGCCGACACCGACGAGCGCAGGATCGAGACGGCGTCGCTGCGCGAGACCCTCGCGGGGCTGCGCGTGATCGGCGAGGAGGCCGTGCGTCCGATGCGGCAGTCGCTGGGGCGTCACGGGCAGCTCAGCGCCATCGTGGTGTATCGCGGCGTCGACGACGCGCTGGAGGTCGTCGACGGCTTCAAGCGCCTGCGCGCGGCGCGCGAGCTCGCGTGGCGTGAGGTGCGGGTGCGCGCGCTTCCGGTCGACGTCGTCGGGGCCACGGTGGCGCTCGCGACGCTCAACGAGGGGCACGGGCTCACGGAGCTGGAGGAGGCGTGGCTGTGCCGCGCGCTCTACCGCCAGCACGGCCTGGGGCAGCCCGAGATCGGTCGCCTGATGGGACGCCACAAGAGCTGGGTGTGCCGCCGCCTGACGCTCGCCGAGAGCCTCCACGAGCGCGTGCAGGCCGACGTGCGCCTGGGCCTCGTCGCGCCGCGGGCGGCGAGCGAGCTGGGGCGGTTGCCATGTGGCAACCAGCCGACCGCGTCGATCGTCGCGCAGCGCCACGGGATGACCGTCGCGCAGACCTCGCGGATGGTGCAGACGCTGCTCGCGCTGCCCGACCCCGAGGCGCGCATGCGCTGGCTCGCCGAGGCGCTCGGGGAGCGCGCGCCGGTGCTCCGCGCGGCGCCCGCGGCGCGCGCCAAGACCGACGCCGAGGTGTTTCTCGGCGACGTCGAGGCCGTGACGCGCATCGCCGCGAGGTTGCAGGTGCGCCTGCGGGACAAGCCCCTCGACGCCTTCGAGCCCGCGATGACGGCGCTGGTCACCGAGGCGATGGGCGCGCTGTCGCCCGTGCTCACGCACCTGAGCGCGTCGCTCGCCCGCGTGCTCACCGGAAAGGACCTTCGCGATGCCGTCGTGGAGTAGCCGCGAGGAGCTCGACCACCAGGTCGTCACGCTCGCGCGTCAGGGCATGGGGCTGCGCTCCATCGCGCGCTCGCTCAGGGTCGCGCGCAACACCGTGCGCAAGATCCTCTCGGGGCACGCCGAGGCGCACTCCAAGCCTCACAGCGCGCTGCCCGCCAGGCCCTCGCGGGCGCCGCGAGACACCAAGGTCACGCCGTGGGCTCCGCGCGTCGCGGAGCTGCTCCGAAAGTACGAGGACATCACCGCGCAGCGCGTCTTCGAGACGCTCCGCGACGAGGGCTACGAGGGCGGCTACACGGCCATCAAGGACCACGTCCGCGAGGTGCGACCGCGGCCCGCCGTCACGCCCAGCCTGCCGACGCCCACGTACGGCCCCGGCGAGATGGCCGAGGCCGACTGGACCCCGTGCTCGATCACCCTCACGGGCGGCGGGCGCGTCACCGTGCAGATCCACGGCCTGGTGCTCTGCCACAGCCGCCGCAAGGTGTTTCGCGTCCACGAGCGCTGCGACCTGCACGCGCTCATGGACGCCCACGTCGCCACCTTCGAGCGCCTGGGAGGCGTGCCCGCGCAGTGCAAGTACGACAACCAGAAGCCCGTCGTGCTCGGCTACGAGGGCTCCAAGCCCGTCTACAACCCGCGCTTCCTGGCCTTCGCGACGCACTACGGATTCCGTCCCGTGGCGTGTCGGCCGATGCGTCCCAACGACAAGCCCAAGGTCGAGCGGAGCTTCTGGGAGTACGAGCGGAGCTTCCTCAACGGGCGCGAGTTTCGCGACGTCGACGACCTGCGCGAGCAGCTCGCGCGCTGGCACGACAAGGTCTGCGACCCGCGCGTGCACAAGAAGCTCAGGCGCCCGGTCATCGAGCTCTTCGCCGAGGAAGCTCCGCATCTGCAACCGCTGCCGCGGCACCCCTACGACACGGCGCGCGTCGCGTATCGCGTCTGCTCCATCGACGGCTTCGTCGCGTGGGACGGCAACCGCTACGCCGTCCCCTACGACGCCATCTACGACGTGCTCCCGATCCGCGTGACCGAGCACGAGCTCTTCGTCTACGCGCCCGACCTCAAGCTCCTCGCGCGCCACGAGCTCGCGCCGCGCAGCGCGGGCCGCGACGTCGATCCGCCCTCGGTGCACCGCACGCCCGACCGACGCGGCGCAGACCTCGATCACCTCCGCGCGACCTTCGAAGACCTCGGCGACGACGCGAAGGATTTCTTCGTCGCCCTCGCCCGTCTGGGCGCGCGCCTGTGCGGCTATCAGGCGAGGCAGATCCTGCTGCTGCGGGAGCGCTACACGAGCGACGACCTCGCCCTCGCGCTGCGTCACGCGAAGAGCTTCGGCGCCTTCGAGCACCGCGCCGTCGCGCGCATCCTCGAAGCGCGCGCCGAGCCTCGCACGCTGGCCGAGTACGTCACCGAAGACGCCGCGCGCCGCGCCGAGCGAGCCCTCGGGCGCGCCGAGACGCGGGGCCGTGACCTCGACGAGTACGACCGACTCCCGGTCGTCGGCACCCACCCCAAGGAGACATCATGGCGAAGCAACGAGACGCCCCCGACCCCGCCGAGCAGCTCGAGCGACTGCGACGACACCTCGAGGTCCTCGGACTGACGTACACGAGCGCGCACCTCGAGGAGTACCTCGACTGGGCGACGCGCGAGCGCGTGTCGCCGAGCGCGCTGCTCGACCGCGTGCTGGGCGAGCAGGCGCAGGTCAAGCGCGAGCGACGCATCGAGCGGCGCATCGAAACGAGCGGCCTGCCCGCGCGCAAGACGCTGGAGAGCTTCGACTGGGCCTTCCAGCCGGGCCTCGACCGCGGCGTGGTGATGGAGCTGGGCAACCTCGCGTGGGTGCGCCGCGCCGAGGACCTGATCCTCACGGGCAAGAGCGGGACGGGCAAGAGCCACCTGCTCATGGCCTTCGCGCTGCGCGCCTGCGAGCAAGGGATCTCCGTGCGATACGCGCGCTGCGTCGACCTGCTCGACGACCTGTACGCGGGCCTCGCGGACAACAGCTATCCTGCGCGCCTGAAGCGCTGGTGCGCGCCCGCGCTGCTGATCATCGACGACGTGGGACTCGGGCAGGTCAAGAAGCGCGAGGACGAGCCGACGGCGGCGCACACGCTGTACAACCTCCTCGACCGCCGCCACACGCGGGCGGCGACGGCCATCACGTCGAACCTGAAACTGAGCGCGTGGGGCCGGTATCTGGGCGACCCGACGGTGGCGGCGGCGATCCTCGATCGTCTCGCAATGCGAGCGCTGCGGCTGGACATCGACGGCCCGAGCTATCGCCAGCGCGTCGCGCAGGAGCGAGCTCGCCAGCACGGCGCCACGGCGCCCGACGACACCGCCGACCCGTAGCGCGTCCGCGCTCCCTCACGACACACGACACACGCAGGGGCGCGTCCGCCCTCGTCGCGATCGAGCGACGGGTGGCGGACTCGCGCGTCGTCTGCGCGCCGAGGGCGCTCGGAGAAGCGCCTACGACGTGACCCAGGGGTGGGTCACGATCCCGCCGCCGCCACGACGCGAGGTCGGCTCCCTGCAACCGCAGGTGGGTCACGCGAGAGCGCCGAAAGTGGATCACGAGAAGAGCGCCGCTGAAGACGTGGTGAAGTACGATCCTCGCGACCTCTCGCGCGTGTACTTCATCCCGCCGACGGGGGGCGCCGCGGTGCCGCTCCCGCTCGCGAACCGCAGCCTCGGCTCGTTCTCGATGCTGGAGCTCCGACGTACTCAGGCACTCACGAAGGCCGAGCATCGTACGTGGTCCGAGCGTACGTTGCCCGAGATGCTCCAGCGCGAGCGTGCCGCTCTCGCCGAGGCAGAGAAGAAGACCAAGGGCGCACGCCGCGACGCCGCTCGCATCCGAAAGACGCGCGAGGCCGTCGCCTCGAACGCGACGAAGGCTTCGCCTGCGAACGAGCCCCTCGCTCCCGCCGACATGCCCGCTCCGTCGACCCCACCCGCCCCTACGCTCTCGGCGGAGCTCGCCGCGGACGATTGGGGGATGCCAGTGCTGCGCTTTCGAGGTGAGTCATGAGTGCCGACACGACCGACACCACGAACACCGTCGCGCCCTCCGCTAAGGCGGCCGAGCGCGCAGACCTGACGCCCGGTGCACTCGCGATTCTCGGGCGCGACGCGCCCGAACGCGTGCAGGCGATCCGCAGTGGGACGTGGATTCCGTACCCGCGTGCGAAGCAGGCCCTCGCGCAACTGCGCTACGTGATGGAGCAGCCGCCCTCGAACCGCATGATGGGGCTGACGCTCGCGGGGCCCACGAACAACGGCAAGACCACGATCGTGCGCGAGTTCATCACCGCGCATCGCGCGCAGCGTACGGACCCGTCTGCCGAGCGCCCCGAGATCATCTACGTCGAGACGCCCCCGGTGCCGCACATCTCGATGCTCTATACGCAGATCCTCCGCGGCGTCGGCGACCTGAAGGCCGACAAGGGCACGATGAGCCAGAAGCTCGCGCGGGTGCTCCACATCCTGCCGCAGCTCCATCCGCGGATGCTCTTCCTCGACGAGATCCACAACGTGCTCGCGGGGAGCGCGAAGCAGAGCGAGGCGTTCCTGAACACGCTCAAATACCTGTCGAACCAGCTCCAACTCCCGGTGGTGCTCATCGGCACGGACGCCGCGCTCAACGTCATCCGCACCGACCCCCAGGTGCTCAGTCGCTACCCGGCCTTCACGCTCTCGCCGTGGGCGAACGACGAGCAGTTCGCTAGGCTCGTGACCATCGTGCTCTCGACGCTGCCTCTGCGCCGCCCGTCGAAGCTCTCGCAGACGTGCATCGCGCGACTCCACACCCGCAGTCAGGGCGCTCTCGGCGCTGTCGTTCAGATCCTCCAGCGGGCAGCGGTGTGGGCGATCGAGTCCGGCGCCGAGGAGGTCCATGCCCGCGCACTCGAAGCCACGGAGTTCGGGTGATGGGTACGCGCTGGCCCGTCCATCCTCCCCCGCTGTCCGACGAGACGCTGTCGTCGTGGCTCCTCCGCAACGCGCGTGCGAACGCGTCGTCCTTGTCGTCGTGGCTCGCGGCGCTCGAAGGGCAGTACGGTGACGCGACGTCGCTCGACACGACCGATGACGTGCCCTTCTGGACACGGCTCGCGGAGGGGAGCGGACTCGCAGGCGGAGCAGCGGCCGTGCGCGCGCTGACGTTCGTCGGCGTCGAAGAGCGCCTGCATGTGCACGCGGCGAATCGTTGGCTCCTCTCCGTAAGCGATCGTGTGAGCCGTCCGAAGCACGGCTTCTGCGTCGGGTGTCTCGCGGCGGATCAGACGCCGTACCTTCGTCGCGCGTGGCGCATGGAGTGGGTGCGGTGGTGCCCGATCCACGCGTGCCGACTCGCGTGGAGTTGCCGCTGCAACGCGACGCTGTCTCCGTGGCGACGCCCGTGGGACCGTCTTTTCACCTCGTGCTGGTACTGCGAGCGAGACATCGTGAAGAACGCTCCGAGAAGCGATGCGTCGCTCGCGAAGGCCCCAGCGTTCGTCATGGAGGCCACGCGACAGGCGCTCGCGTTGGCGCTCGACGAGACCGGGGGAACCAAGGCGCTCGACTCGCCGTTTCCGGCCGTCTGGTGCCTCCAGAAATGGGCCGAGGCCGTGGAGCGCGAGAGCTGGCCGTCGTGGATCGAGAAGCTCGAAATCGGCGAGGCGCCAGACGCGAATCCCCCTGAGGAGGAGGACGCCGTCGCGTGGTCCTTCGCGCTGGCGTGGCACCTCGCGACGGGGCCGCAGCAACGGCTCGCCGACCTCGTGAGCCGCCACCAGGCCACGTTCAACCGCGCGACTGAGACCCATTGCCCGCCGTCGCTTCGAGCACTTCGCCGCTCGGTGCGAACATGGCACAAGGTCACGGTCGACGACGTCGAGCGAGCCGTCGCCGCGTTGGTCGACGGAGACATGGCCGTGACCTACCTCGCTGTTGCGGAGGCCCTCGGGGTGTCCCCGAACCGGATCACCGACAACGACGAACTCCGTGCCGCAGTCGATCGCGTCGGGCCAGTGGTGCTCGCGCGGTGGTGCGCGGCGATGCGAGCGAAGCTGACCGCGAGCCGCGATCGATTGCGCCGGAAGAGCGCGCGCCTCTCGCGCGCGAACCTCGCGACCGATGCGCGGGTGTCGCTCGAAGCCATCACGCGTTTCGAGCGAGAGACCGGCGAGACCTTCGCCGTGTCACCCCGCGAGGACTACGAGACGCTGGTCGGCGGAGCCATTGTGGCGCTCCGTGAGCGTGGCGAGCGGATCACGACCGTCGCAGTCGCTCGGGAGTTGGGGCGGGAGCGCAGCTTCATCGAGAAGAACCCCGACCTGAAGCAGATGGTCCACGCTGCGCGAACCGCGAAGCCAACAGTCGAGGAGGTCCGACGCGCGTGTGGTGAAGTCCGGGCGCGCGACGAGGTCATCACGATCGTCGCTGTCGCCGAGGCGCTCGGGCGTGGCCGGGAGGTCATTGAGCGTGCGGAGGCGCTACGCGCAATCGTGGATGCGGAGCGCGAAGCCGATCAGCAAAGGATGGAGGAGAGGATTCGCGCCGCAAGGAATGCGATCCGCGCGCGGGGGAGGGTGGCCTCGATGGCGGGCGTCTGCCGCGAACTCGGACTGCACCGCTCGTACATCGAGAAGCGGGGGCGACTATGGGAGCTCGTCAATGCGTGGTGGCTATGAGACGCAACCGATGAAGCCAGTTACACGTTGGACAGGACGTTCATCGGATGATGAGGTACGCCTGCTCTACCAGATTTGACGGTAGGCGTAGCGTTCCCGAATGTAGCGGTGATGGTACTTCCCCTTGGAGGGGGCCATCATCAGCTCTGTGTACACCCGCTCTGGAACGCGGCTGTACTGGTAGATCGAGCCGCTGTGGAACTCGATTTCGAGGACCTGCGAACCGAGGTTGTATCCAACGGAGCGCAGGTTGCTCGACACGACGTGAGTGCGTTGCATCACTCGGTTCCTGATCGCAGTTCTACGAGAGCGTGAAGCGCTTCCAGGGGACCGCGTGCATCGGCACTTTCGCCATGAACTGAGCGATGTCGCGCCGACCGTAGTAGGTCGGCACCCCGCGCGAGTCCTGCGCCATCAGCACGACAGGAACGCCGGGGAACGCGGGTGCGAAAGCCGCGATGGCGTCTCGCGCCGTGGAGTCGCTCTGGATGATGTGCTGCTTCACGATCACGACAGCGAACGTGATGTTCTGCTCCCGAATCAGGGCGCCTTCGAAGGTCATGGTCACGACCTCCTCGGCGACGCCATCGCGAGCAGCGTGAGCGCGTCATTGAGCACGCGCAGGGCGCCGCCACACGCGTTGCACTGCGGCAGCACGTAGATGTCGGCGAGGTGGCCCGCGCCGAGCGTGGCGAGCACCACGACGGCGGCGAGGGCGGGGTTCTTGGCGAAGTACGCGGCACCGCCAAGACCGATCGCGGTCCCGACGAGTTTGTAGGCGACGCGCGCGCCGAGATCGTGCTCTCGACGGCAGCAGGTACAGACAGCTTGCATGACATGACTCCGAAACGTGCACGGGTTTATGGGAATGCGCATGGCGAGTGTCGGGCTGACACGAGTGCCTGCTCGACACATCCCCAAGCGCGACCAGAAAGGGCGAGTGTGGCCCCTTGTCGTCGACAGCGAGCCGTCGACGCCACGCCTCCAACGGGTGCATCCGCAACACGGACGTACCCTTCGCTTGCGCTACCGCGCCTCTTGCGCCCACGGAGGCATCGTGCGAACGTTTCCCCGCGCCCCTCAGCGTGGGTTGGTTCGCACGATTCCCCGAGAACATCGGGATTGCGGCTGGCCCCGATGCTCTGGATGCGAGCCACTGCTGCTAACAGTGAACTCGCGACAGGGCATCCCTACGATGGGTGATCGGCCTCTCTTGAGGGCCTCCTTCGTGTGGACGACTACCCAGCAGCGAAAGCGCTGCGTCTGGTCGTTCTCAACGGGAAGCATCGCCCGACCTCGGCCTTGATGTCAAGCATCAAGTCACAGCCTTTGGACGTCCGCTCGGCCGAACAAGTGGCGGTGTTGAGTTACTTATTACCTTTGTCATGAAGTTGACAGACATGTGTATCATCGCTGCGGCAGGAGGCAGCATGACGGGACTTGATCTGGGCGCGCATCTTCGATCTGCACGACGACGGGTGCGCCTCTCGCAAACCTCGGTCGGCGCCGAACTCGGAGTGACTCGGCAGACGGTCGGTGCCTTCGAAAAGAACGAGCGGAAGCCGAGTCTCACGCAGTTCGCCGCAATGGCGAACCTGTACCGTCTCACACTGGATGAGCTGCTCGGCGGCGTGCGCTCCGTCGTTCACGAAGAGGCGCCCGTCGCGTTCCTCGGTCGGACAAACGCCGGAGGGGATCTCACGAACGATGACCGCTCGGAGCTCCGCTCGTTCAGTGCGTACCTCGCGCAGCGTAGCGGGCGGCATCCGGAGCTCCACGTATCCCCGATGATGTTCGAGACTGTCGAGCAACTCGTCGATCGGTGGCGCACCAACGGCCCGGGGGCGATGCTCGACGTCGTGCCAGCCCCGGTATTCGAGTTCCTGCTCACTGCGGGGCTGGAGGTCAGGTTCACCGCGCTCGACGACCTCGCAGGCGCGCTCATTCCGGGCTCCGACGGGCATCCCGCAGGTGTCCTCATCAACGCAGATCAGCCCTACGACCGGGGTCGTTGGACCGCAGCTCACGAGATCGGACACCTCGTTCTTCGGCATGAAGCCGCGGGGGGATGCGAACTCGGACGGCGCTTCCGACCGGCAGAGGTGCAAGCAGACCAGTTCGCGGGCGAACTGCTGATGCCCGCGAGAGCGATCCCCCTGCAAGCTCGCGTCGTCGAGGAGGAACTCAAGGGCCGCGGGAAGCTCAACACCGCGCACAGCATCCTCATGCTCGGGCGCCGATTTCTCGTCAGCTACCAGGCGATGCTCGTGAGGCTCGGTCAGCTTGGCGCTCTGCCAACGTCCGACGTCGAGCAACTGAAGAAGGAGAAACCCACCCAACTCGCGAAGGAACTCGGCCTGCACGAGGAGCAAGGTTCCGTGCGATTCGAGGTCGCGCACCTCCCTCAAATCGTCGCGAGGATGCCGCAAGGATGGCAGAAGAAGGCCGATGCGGAAGCCGTTCGCCTCCTCCAAACAGCGGCGTGGTCCGACTACATCGCAAAGGTCCCCGAACGGGAACGCGCAGATAGCGCCGCGGTCGTCTACGAGACCGTGGCGTTGTGGGTGGCCCGTCTGCACCCCATCGTGAGGATGTAGGCGGTCCGTACTACCCCGGCACTTTCGGCGAGTCGGGGCCATGCGAGTTCTTCTCGCGAATCTGGCCGTTGGTAGTGTTCTGTACGATCACCTCGACGCCCCGTCGCTCCGCGATCGCGTTCGCTGCGTGGATGGCATCCGACTGACGCGTGTGGAGACTCGCGGCGCGCGAAGCGCCCTCGGAGACAACTCGGTAGCCCTCGGATCGGTTGCCAGTGACCCAGACATTGCTCTTGCTCATGCCTTCTCCGTGGGTGCGGAGACGCCGCGCATCCCCTCTCGGGGCTACGCGGCGTCTCACGAACTACTACCTCGGTCTCACGAACTGCTGCGCCAAGTCTCAGGAACCACTGCACTCAGTTTCGGCAACTTGTGACTTGTCTCAGGTACTACTGCACCCCGACACGCTCGCTGTTACGAGCAGCCCATCGAGCTGCCGCAGTTCAAGCAGCGGTAGCACGCGCCGTTGCGCACGGTGATGTGGCCGCAGTTGTCGCAGAAGGGCGCGTCGCCCATCATCTTGCCGAGCTGCCGATCGAGCGCGCTCTGGTTCCGCGCGGAGAGCTCCATCGAGGCGATCGCGCTGCCGTGGGCGGGCGTCGGGATCGTGCTCTGCGAGCTCTCGCCAGGGAGCTGCTGCTGCGCGTCGTTGTTCACCTCGTCGGGACGCACGTGCGCCAGGTCGTAGCGCTGGAGGTACTCGACCCCGAGGACGCGGAACACGTAGTCGATGATGCTCGTCGAGAACTTGATGTTCGGATGTCCCTCGACGGGCCCCTGCGGCTCGAAGCGCGTGAACGAGAACTGATCGACGTACTCGGCCAGAGAGACTCCGTGCTGGAGGCCCATCGAGACCGCGATCGCGAAGGAGTTCATCAGCGACCGGAAGGCCGCCCCCTCCTTGTGCATGTCGATGAAGATCTCGCCGAGCTGGCCGTCCTCGTACTCGCCCGTGCGGAGGAAGACCTTGTGCCCCGCGATGCGCGCCTCCTGCGTGAAGCCCCTGCGCTTCTTGGGCAGACGATAACGCACCGAGTTGCGCTGCGGTCCGAGCGTCGGCGCCTTCGCGAAGAGCGGACCGAAGTCCGACGCCGCTTCGGAGCCCGTCGCCACGGGGAGCGTCGTCGTCGTCGCGGCGGACTTCACGACCTCCTTCACCTCGACCTTCACGGGCTCCTTGGCTTCGGCCTTCTTGTCTTCCTTCTTGTCGCCCGACGACGAGAGGGGCTGCGAGGCCTTGCATCCGTCGCGGTAGAGGGCCACGGCCTTGAGACCGAGCTTCCACCCTTCCTGGTAGATGTTCGCGATCTCGTCGACGGTCGCCTCGTTGGGGAGGTTCACCGTCTTCGAGATGGCGCCCGAGAGGAAGGGCTGCGTCGCCGCCATCATCTTCACGTGCGCGATGGGGGCGATGTAGCGCGTCCCGTGCTTGCCGCAGCGGTTGGCGCAGTCGAAGACCGGGTAGTGCTCGGGGCGCAGGTGCGCGGCGCCCTCGGTGGTCGAGCGGCCGAGCACGTGGTCGCTGAGCGTGTCGATCTCCGCGCGTGAGAGGCCCCACTTCGCGAGGAGCGAGAAGCCCGGGGTCTTCGAATCCTCTTCGACGCCGAGGCGCTTCACGAGGTCGGCGCCGAGCACGTGCGGCGCGAAGGCCATCTCGATCGTGAACGCACCAGGGAGCGCAGCCTCTACGCGCTGGATGTCGTCGGCCGAGAAGCCCTTGCCCTTGAGGTACTCGCGGTTGACCACGGGGGCCGTGAGGAAGGTGTTGGTCCCCACGACGTACGCGATGATCTCGGCGATCTGACCCGCGGAGTATCCGAGGCGCTTGAGCGCGCGCTCGACCGACGCGTTGACGATCTTGAAGTAGCCGCCGCCCGCGAGCTTCTTGTACTTCACGATCGAGAAGTCGGGCTCGATGCCCGTGGTGTCGCAGTCCATGAGCAGCCCGATGGTGCCCGTGGGCGCGAGCACCGTCGCCTGCGCGTTGCGGTAGCCGTACTGCTCGCCGAGCTTCACGGCCTCGTCCCAGTCCTCGCGCGCCGCGCTGAGGAGGGGCTTCGGGCAGAGGGCCTCGTCGATCTTGTAGGCCGCGTCGCGGTGCTTGCGCATCACGCGGAGCATCGGGTCGCGGTTCTTCGCGTAGCCCGCGAAGGGGCCCTTGTGGGCGGCGATCTCGGAGCTCACGCGGAAGGCCTGGCCCGTGAGAATGGCCGTGAGGGCGCCCGCGACGGCGCGGCCCGCGTCGGAGTCGTACGCGAGTCCCATCACCATGAGCAGCGTGCCGAGGTTGGCGTAACCGAGCCCCAGCGGACGGTAGTCGTGGGAGTTCTGCGCGATGGTCTTCGTCGGGTACGAGCTGAGGTCGACGAGGATCTCCTGCGCGAGGAAGAAGATGCGCGCCGCGTGGCGGTAGCCCTCGACGTCGAACTCGCTCTCGCCGTTCGGCAGGTCGCGGAGGAACTTCGTGAGGTTCAGCGACGACAGGTTGCACGCCGTGTCGTCGAGGAACATGTACTCCGAGCAGGGGTTCGAGGCGTTGATGCGCCCCGAGTTCGGGCACGTGTGCCAGTCGTTGATGGTGGTGTCGTACTGCACGCCGGGGTCGGCGCAGTGCCACGCGCTGTCGGCGACCTTGCGCCAGAGGTCCTTGGCCTTGAGGGTCTCGCAGACCTTGCCCGTGGTGCGCATGCGCGTCTGCCACTCGCCGTCGCGCTCGACCGCGGACATGAACGCGTCGGTGACCCGCACCGAGTTGTTCGAGTTCTGACCCGAGACGGTGTGATACGCCTCGCCGTTGAAGTCCGAGGGATAGCCCTGCGCGATGAGGGCCTGGGCCTTCTTCTCCTCGCGCATCTTCCACTCGATGAAGTCGACGATCTCGGGGTGGTCCATGTCGAGGCAGACCATCTTGGCCGCGCGGCGCGTGGTGCCGCCCGACTTGGTGCTCCCCGCGGCGCGGTCAAAGACCTCGAGGAAGCTCATGAGCCCCGACGAGGTCCCGCCGCCCGAGAGCTTCTCCTGACGACCGCGGAGGGCCGAGAAGTTCGAGCCCGTTCCGCTGCCGTACTTGAAGAGCCTCGCCTCGTTCTTCACGAGCTCGAAGATGCTCATGAGGTCGTCGCCCGCCGACTGGATGAAGCACGCCGAGCACTGCGGGCGCTCATACGCGCTCGTGGTCTCGGAGACGGTTCCGGTGGCGTCGTCCCAGGCCCAGTTGCCGCCGGAGCCCGTGATTCCGTAGCGCTGAAAGAGCCCGCAGTTGAACCACACGGGGGAGTTGAAGGCCCCGTACTGGTTGACCATCAGGTGCGAGAGCTCGGCTTCGAAGGTGTCGGCCGACGCCGCGTCGACGAAGTAGCCGCGCGCCTCGCCCGCTTCGCGGATCGTGTGCGCGATGCGGTAGACCACCTGGCGGACGCTCGTCTCGCCCTTCGTCGCATCGCCGTGGAGGCCCGCGCGACGGAAGTACTTCGACACCACGATGTCGGTCGCGAGCTGCGACCACGTGCGCGGGATCTCGGCGCCGCGCGTGGCGAACACCACGGAGCCGTCGGGGTTCGAGATGACGCTGTCGCGACGGTCGTACTCGACCGCCGTGAGGGGGTCGACGCCGGGGGTGGTGTACCGCCTGGAGACCAGCTTCGCGCCCGCCTGCGGGGCTTTCGCGGCCTTCGGTCCCTTGGCGGTGACCGTCTTCGACCTGCCGTTCGTCTTGCCGTGGATCGGTCCGTCGATGCTCAAGTCCGTCTCCTCGCGAGAGATGTGATTTGGGGGGAGAGTCAGTGTGATGCACACCCGCGGGAAACCGAAAGCCCCGGGCGTCCAGATGAGAGATTCTGGTAACGCCGCGACCCCGGGGACCCGATCGTGGGGGCACCGTTGAAGGGCACCGTATCCCCCTGCAACCCACGGAGGCCACTTCGCGACAGCGTTCGACCCCCGGACGCGTCGCCCCAGAGCTCCAGAGGATCGATGCGCGACGAAAGAGAAAATCAACTTTCCTGCAAGGCGATCGTGCGATGCTCTGGGGTGATGCGACGACCCCTCCTTGCGCTCTCCTCGCTGCTCGTGCTGACCGCGTCGTGCGGCCCCTCGGTGCGTCACGACCTGGGCTCGGTCCCACAGAGCGCCATCACCTTCGACGACATGTGCCACCTCCAGGACTACTTCGATCAGCGCGTCGACGCGCACGCGCAGCCGCTCCGCGTGGTCGACGAGATGAGCACCGAGACGTCGAGGGTCGAGCGCGACGAGCGGGGGCAGATGCGTCCCGTGGTGAACGGCGAGGGCACGTACCTCATCACCACGCGGTCTGATCGGGTGCGCTTCCGTCGGCTGCTCCGCGACGAGTACCGACGGCTGCCCGAAGACATGGGGCTCACGAGCGCCGAGGCGCAGGTGAGGGTCAGGGTCACGTGGTGGCAGGCGGGCGGAATCCGTCGCGTGCGCAACGACGGCAACGTGGTCATCACCCGCGGCGACGAGACGTGGACGCTCCCGCCGCAGCCGTGCGTCGGTGAGTTCCTCTTCGGCGAGAGCGCCTACGTGATGCGACGGTGCTTCCACGAAGCCGACCGGGCGCGCGCTCGGGGAGAGATCCCCTCGGAGTGCTCGGTGACGATCCCCTCCGACGCGTCGACTCCCTCTGACGCCGCGGTCTCCGACGCGCCCGCTGTGACGGCCCCCACCGCGCCCGCTGTGACGGCCCCGACGCCTCCCGCCGCACCGCCCGCCGCGCCTCCGACGGCCGCTCCCGACGCGGGCGTTTCTGCCTCCGACGCCGCACGAACCCGGTAGTATCGCGCGCCGTGGAACGCATCTATGCGATCGCGCTCACGGCCTTCCGCGAGGCCATCCGTGACCGCATCCTCTTCGCCGTGCTCGGCCTGGGGGTGGCGTCGACGTGTCTCGGCCTCGGGATGGGCGCCCTCTCGACCGGCGAGGTGACCCGCATCGTGGTCGACCACGGCCTGGTCACCATCTCGCTCCTCGCGAACCTCGTCGCGATCTTTCTCGGCGCGAACTTCCTCTACAAGGAGCTCGAGCTGCGCACGCTCTACGTGCTGCTCGCGCGCCCCGTGGCCCGCTACGAGATCGTGCTCGGCAAGTTCACGGGCATCCTCGTGACCGTGTCGGTCTTCATCGCGCTCACGGCCTCGGTGCTCCTGGGCCTCGTGACCATGACCGCCGCCGAGGAGAACGTCGCGGGCGTGCAGCGCTCGCAGTACGCCCTCGGGCTCCTCATGGGCCTCGCGCAGTCTCGCGGCTCGCGCGTGGGGCTCCTCGCGGGGCTCCTCGCGCTCGTGGGCGTGGTGCTGCTCGTGCCGCGCGTGCGCAAGGCGCTCTCGATCGGCGCGATGGTGCCCGTCTCGGCGGCGATCTTCGCGGCCTTCGCGGCGGTGTCGCACCTCGTCGCTCCGATCGAGACCTCGTACGTGGTCTACGCGTGCGGCCTCGTGCTCGCGGAGGTCGCCATCACGGCCTCGTTCGCGATGCTCTTCTCGTCGATCTCGACGCCCTTCGTCACGGGGATGATGTCCGCGGGCGCCTTCGCCATCGCGCGCTCCACGTGGATGATGCAGCACATCCGCGGGCGCTTTCCGCCGGTGATCAAGGCCATGCTCGAAGGGATCGCGCGGGTGGTGCCGAACCTGCACCTCTTCGTGCCGTCGCGGCCCGTGCTCATGCCCGACGACCCCTCGCGCACGCCCCTCTCGTGGGTGCTCCAGTCGGGGGCCTACGCGGGCCTCTACGCGGCCGTGCTCCTCGCGTGCGCGTCGCTGCTCTTCCGTCGCAGAGACCTGGTGTGACGGGCTCCGATGCGTGACGCCGCCCGCCGGTGGGGCCTCGTCGCCCTCGTCATCGCCGCAGTGGTCTGCGCGCGCGTGCTCGTCGACTCGCGCGCCGAGCTCGACGCCGGTCGCCGCGCCCTCGCCGCAGGACACGACGACATGGGCGTTCGACGGCTCCGCAGGGCCGCGCACCTCTACCTCCCGCTGAGCCCCTACACGCGCGACGCCTACGACGCGCTCGAGGCCTACGCGCGCTCGGCCGAGTCGCGCGGACAGAACGATCGGGCGCTCTCGGCGTGGCGCGCGGTGCGATCGAGCGCCCTCGCGACGCGCTGGCTGGTGATCCCCTACCGTGATCGTCTGGAGCGCGCGAACCGACGCATCGCGCGGCTGATGTCATTGCTCCCGCCGCCGCCCGTCGACCGCGGCGCGACGCAGGCGCAGCTCGAAGAGCGACACCTCGCGCTCCTCCAAGAGGACCGCGCGCCAGACCCCGCGTGGGTGGTGCTCATGGGCCTCGGCTTCGCGCTCTGGATGGGCGCCGTCGCGTGGGCCGCGCGCGTCGGCTGGGACGACGACGACCGCCCCCAGTGGCCGAAACTCCGCGTCGCAGGCGCCGCCGTGGCGCTCGGCGTGCTGCTCTTCTTCGTCGCGCTCGCGAGGGCGTAGAGAGGTCGTCCGCGTGCGCATCCCGCTGGTGTCTCCGACGGCCCTGACGCTGGCCGAGAACGTCTCTCGCGCGGTGGGGCGCGAGGTGTTCATCAAGCACGAGAACGCGACGCACCCGCGCTACGGCGGCAACAAGGTGCGCAAGCTCGAGTACCTGCTCGCCGAGGCCCGCGCGCGAAAGGCCACCGACATCATCACGGTGGGCGCCGCGGGCTCGCACCACGTCCTCGCGACGACCGTGCACGGCACCGCCGCGGGCTTTCACGTCGAGGCCGTGCTCTCGCCGCAGCCGCGGACGGATCACGTCGTCGACAACCTCCGCGCCGACCTCGCGCAGGGCGCGACGCTGATCCCCGTGTCGCACGCCGTCGAGATGCCCATTCAGGTCGCGTGGCGCGTGGCGGCGCTGCGCGCGCAGGGGCGCGTCCCGTATGTGATTCCGCCGGGAGGGAGCACGGCGCTCGGGGCGTGCGGGTACATCGACGCGGTGGCGGAGCTCCGTCAGCAGCTCGTGACGGTGGGCGTGGCCTCCGTGGACGCGATGGTGTGCGCGCTCGGCTCGGGCGCGACGCTCGCGGGCATCATGGCGGGGCAGCGGCTCCACGGCGTGACGGGCGACGCGTGGGGCGTTCGCGTGACGCCGCGCGCGGTGAGCGGCGCGACGCTCGTGGCGTGGCTCGCCAACGGCGCGATGGAGAAGATGGCGCAGAAGCCCGCGCGCTTCTCTCGCCGTGATGTGCGGGTGATGGAGCTCGCGGGCGATCCGGGCTACGGGCGCGAGTCGCGCGAGGCGATGGCGGCGATCGAGCTCTTCGCGAAGGACGACGTGCACCTCGACCCGACGTACACGGGCAAGGCCGCGGCGGCCCTCGTGGTGCTCGCGCGAGAGACCCCGAAGCGCGCGCGGCTGCTCTTCTGGAACACGCTCTCGTCGGCGCCGCTCTCGGCGCTCACGCCGGACCCGGACGCGCCGCTGCCGCGCGCGATCGAGGACCTGCTCCGGTGACTTGTTACAAGCGCGGGCGCGTGCGCGCCCGGCGCCGACGCGAACGCCCGCGGCGACGATGTCTTCGTGGCATGTTGGTGACTGCTGGTGTTCGCGTTGGCGCCGG
>JBPOHC010000102.1:0-12086 GCA_052035985.1 Myxococcota bacterium
CGACGCGGTCGTTCACGCTCGACTGCGCGCCGTCGCAGGTCGCGACCGTGATGTGGTGCTCGCTCGACGAGGCCCGCGCGGCCTGCCCGGCCGATGTGACACCCACGGAGCTCCGCGTCGCCGAAGCGCCCACCGCGCCTCCGCCGCGCGACCCCGCGCCCGAGCTCAACGAGGTCGACCTCGAAGAGGAGGATGAGTCCCGCGTCTGGCTCGCCCTCTCGCGTGCACCGTCGCGATCCATCGGGGTGTCACCCGCGGAGCTCGAGTCGGACCTCGGCGCGGAGGATGTCGAGATCCGCGCGGAGTCCGTGGTCTTTCGCGTCGCAGCCACGGACGAGGGGCGCGTCCGCGCGGAGCTTGACGCGCGAGGGCTCGAGGTCGCGCCGGTGTGCGCGCGCTGCGGGTGCTCCGACGACCGACGATGCGAGGGCGGCTGCGCGTGGGCGTCCGCGAGCCGCTCTCTCTGCGACCGCTGTCGACACTCGCGGTGAGCCTGGCGGCGACCGCCCCGATGGACCTGCACGGCGACGTCGCCGCGGTGCTCGCAGACCTCGAGCTCATCGAAGCCTTCGAGCGCACGGCGCGCTATGGGAGCGCGCTGCCGGGATGGGTCTCTGACACCGACGAGACGCGCGTCACGGCCACGCGGCATGCCGAGGTCGAGCGGCTCGTCGAGTTCGTGTTCGAGCGCGATGCGCACGGAGCGCTGCGGCCAAGAGAGATCCCCAAGGAGCACCCGCGACATCGGGCGGTCGTGGACGCGAGGGCTCGGCTCGTCGGTGCGCTCGTGGGCTTCTCGGAGCGTTCGATCGAGCGCGAGGAGGAGGACGGCGACTGGAGCCACGCGATCGCGCTGCAACGACGCCCGCGCGCGCTCGGATCGCCCGCGAGTGCTGCGGTTCCCGCGGCGGTGCTGCGCTTCATGGCGGCGCGGTTCCCGCGATCGATGTCGCTCGGCGACGTCTGTGACGCGGTGGAGATGGCCTTCGCGAGCGCCGTGCTCCGTGAGGCGTGGGAGCGCGCTCGGGTCGAGGAGGCCGCGGCGAAGATCTCGCGGCTGCGTCGCGACGGCGCGAGGTGCGGCGGACGTCCGCGTGGCACGAGACAACGGCCGTCGCCGACGCTCGCGCGGGCGGCGTTCGGGCGAGCGCTCGTCGCGTGGGCCGTGGACGTGTGGCTCGCGCGGGCGCACCTCATGGATGGACGGCGACTCCCTCCCACTTCATCGTCCCCCGCGACTCCTTCGTGATCGAGCGCGACGCGTCGCAACTCTCCCGCAGTCCTCTTCGTGCGACGCTGCCCCGGGCGGACCGGGCGTCAGGCACGGGTCGACGACATCGTAAGTGCTCGCGCGAATCGCCACCGATGTCGACGCCGACGCAGTCGATCCACTGAAGCAGCGTCCGCGCGACGGCATCACGAACGGCGAGGTCGTGCACGGACGCGTGTCGTGCTCATCGCGGCCTCATCCGTTCGACATGCCGATGCTGCAACAGCACGCGCCGAGCGCGAGGATCGCGAGAACCAGCGCCACCGCACGCCATGGGGAGCCGCCTGGAGTCGTCTCTCCCGTGATCCACGCAATCGAGAGGAACTCAGGGGGCGGGAGGTGCGCGACGCCAGGAAGCGCCATGGGGACCTGCGTCGCGGCCCACACAAGGACCGTCGGCGCAGGCGGGGAAACGACCCCTGCGGGGATCGAGGCGCGCGGAGGGGGTAGCGCGGGAAACGCAGACACAGGCGAGGCAGGCGGGACGGAGGTCCGCACAGAGGACGGAGCAGGCGGAGCGGAGGACAGTGCAGAGGGCGGTGAGGGCGGAGTGGAGGACCGCGCCGAGGACGGTGCGGGCGGAGCGGGCGGTTTCGACGCCGTCGAGAAACCGAGGATCGGAGGGATGGGAGGCGAGGAAACGCGAGAGGGCGTCTCCGCGAGTAACGCTGGGGAGGGTTGAGGGGCGCCGAGCGTCTTGGCGAGTCGGCCAATCAGCGCGTCGACTGCGCGCGGAGGCTGCTTCGGCGCGCGCTTTCGTCCGCGGCCCTTCGATGGTGGCGCAGGCGGGAGGCTCGCGGTGGCGCTGCCGTCCATCGCGTCGAGGGGCACGTCGAGGAAGGCGCCCTGCGCGAGCGCAGGACCGCGTCGAGGCCCAACATCGGGGAGCCGAGACAACCAGAGCTGCGCCGAGCCCTGCGCGAAGTGATCACGAAGCGGCTCCCACGCGGACGCGGCGCCAGGCGTGTCCGAGAGGGTCGAGAAGCCGCGAAACGTCGCAGCGTCGCCGGGCCGCGTGGGGTCGAGCGGGAGGTATCGAAGACCGCATAGCAGCGCGATCTTCAGCCCGACGAAGCCCGACGGGAGGCGTGGGATCTCCGCGCGGAATGGACCCGTCACGTCGCACAGGCGCAGCTTGCCCGCGAGCGCAGTCTCGCCGTGAAAGCGGTCGAGCCACGCGAGCACGTACCCGCGTCGCACCTGCGATTCGAATTGTTCCCAATCGGTCTGGTAGGCCCGCACGAGATCCGTGGGTGTCGTCACCGCGAAGTCGCGCTGCCCCCACTCGAGCACGAGCCCCGAATGTCCAAGGTCCCAAAGCAGCGCGTTGAGCTCGACATCCTCGTCCGCGGGAGGGCGCGGAAGGTCGAGCGTGGTCTCGAATCCATGAACCGCGAGCCAGCCTTGGAGCTCTCCCGTGCGAAGCGCCACCTTGAGCCCGTCCCACACGTCCGCGACTTGCTGCGTGACTCTGAGCTGGTCGAGGCTCGTGAGCGTCACCAGACGCCCGCGCCCGCTCTGGAGCGTGAGGCTCCGCTGCTGAGCGACGCGATACGCCCACGACCAGAGCGGGAGCTGATCCTCCGCCGCCCGCTCCGCCGCTGTACGAAATACGGTGATCCACGTCTCGGGGCGAAGCGCGGGCGGCAGCGACTCCATCCACGCGAGGAGGTCGCCCGACTTGAAGCTCTCCGCGAGAGAACCACGGAGGTCGAGCGATCCGACGGCCTCCCTCGCGAGCGCGCTCGGATCCGCGAACGAGCGCTCACGGATCCAGAAGGGTTGCCCCAGCGACCAGCCGAGCCGACGCATCCCCGACGGCGATCCCTGCGCAAGGAGTTCCGCCGCGGCGGCCGGTCCTGGCCTCCCCATCAGCCGAAGCCACCTCGAAAGCGCCCCGTCGCGCGCGAGCGTCGCCACAGCCTCCTGATCGAGCTGACGATCACGGAGCTTCACCACGATCTCTTCAGGTGTCGAGAGCGTCACTCCCTGCGACGTCACGAGGTCACGCCCCCCGAGCGCCCAAGCCGTGAGATGCAACGCGAGCGACTCGTGGTCGCCTCGCTCCAGGGCTCGTCGCGCGTCGCGGACTGCGGTCAGCGCGTCGTCTGGACCGTCGTTCGAGCTGATCCAGCGCTCGATGGACCCGTCCCGCAACGCGCGCAGCGTCGCCATCTGGTGTCGCAACACCAACCCCGCGGCGGCGACCATCGAGCGCGGTCCGCCAGGGAGTGCGTCGAGCGGGCCCCAAGCGCTCTCCGACACGCGGACGTCGTAGCCCTCCGACCGAGCGAGCGCGAGGGCGTCGTCGGGAGTGAGGCCGCGATCCCTGGCCGCGGCGTCGATGCGACGTACGTCATCGGCGTCGAGGGTGCGAGCGCCCGCCGAGATCACCTTGAGCGCGCCAGAGAGGTCGGCGAGTTGCGCGTCGCGAAGCGCCCGGAGCTCGACGGCGAGCGCGTCCCCCGACGCGCCCGACGCGGCGAGGCGTTGCTGGAGTGCTCGGTGCGCGACCTCGGCTTTCGCGCGAGCCTCGGCGTCCTTGCGCGCGATCGCGTCGAGGGCCCGCGTCGCGTCGGCGCAGCGCTCGGTGAAGCGTTCCTGCGACGGCGGCTCGCGCAAGAGCGCCGCAGGCGTGACGTCCGGCCAGAGCGAGACCAGCAGCGGTCCGCCTCTCGGAAGCGCCGCGAGGACGGCATCCCATACGACGTCGATCTCGGGCGCTCCGCGCTCGCCTGCGCGGACCTTCTTCTTCTTTGTCGCGGAAGACGATCGGGGCGCGTCGTCGAGCTCCTCGACCGCGATGGGTTCGAGATACGCGGGCTCTATGTAGGGGCGCTCCCCCTCCTGAGGCGCGTCGTCGCTCCCGACGAGCGGTTCGAGATAGACGTCCAGCGAAGGTTCATCGGGCATCGTGCGACTCGTCCGTGCAGCTTGTGTTGTGGGTGCGACGTCGCGCCTGACGAGCTCGATTCACGGCGTGACCTCGCCGATCCTCAACTCGACGAGGCTCTCTCCATGCCACCGTGCGACCACCCTGGCGCGGCCCTCCCGCCATGTCGACGTCTCGTCGACGCGCGCCGACGTTCTCCTCGGCACGATCCGCGCGTCTGGGTGTCCGGTCGCCTGTGCGAGGAGCCGCTGCGCGCCTGCCACCCGCGGGGCGATCTCTCGCGCACCGGGGACCGCACCGATGGCGTAGAGACCCTTGCATCGGCCTCCCTCGTCCGCCGCGAAGACCGCGACGCCCGCGAGGTCGGGCCACCCCGTACCAGAAGCTGAGTTCGCGGGTCGCTCGAGGATGTCGTCGACCGCCGCGATGGGCGCGTCGAGCAGCGCGATCGCAGCGCGTTGAGACTCGACCCACGCGGAGGTCGCACGCGCGGCCTCTGCGATCTCGGTGTCGTCACGGATCTCGGAAGCGCGCCTCGAGAGCGTGGCCAGAGCGCGCAGTGCTCGGACATCGTCGAGGGTGTCCTCTCGCCGATCTCGCGCCGCGAGGGCCTGAAGGAGCCGCGCCTTCGAGGCTGCGGCCGCCGCCGCGCGCGCGGGCGTCGCGTGGAGTGCGAGGGCGCTCCTCGATGCGTCATACCGACACGCTTCGTCGCTGCAGGCGTCGCGCTGCGCATCGACGGCAGAGGCTCGGAGTTCTGCCGCGTCGACGTCGCGCGAAAGCGAGGCGTGATCGAGGCGCGCCAACGCGGCCGTGGGCTGGTGCGCCACGAGGGCGGCGCGCGCGTCGTCGAGGCGACGCCGCCTCGCGAGGGCCGCGGCCTCTTGCGCGCGTGCGCCCCCCCGCGACGCGACCCCGTCGAGCTTCGCGAGCAGTGCGTCCCCCGAGAGCGCACGCGTCTCGGTCAGCTCGAGTTCATCGAGGAGCGCCATGACCTCGCCGGAGGGATGGGTCGCGACGAGCGCGTCCGTCACCAGTCGAGCGTTTGCGAGATCACCTCGGGCGATGGCAGCGCGAGCCTCAGCCGTCGTCGGACGCGCCGCGAACAGGACCGTCGGCACGAGCGCGAGACTGACCACCGTCACGGCCAGGGCGGCACGCTCCAGGTTCCGCATCGGCCAGCGACGAAATCCAGGGCGCCACCCGCGAAGCAGCCCGCCGGCCGCGACGATCGCCGCGGTGGCCGACACGAAGAGGAGACCGTCGATCACGTCGTTGACGTCGCGAAAGTACGCCGTCGGATTGTGAAGCGCCCCGCTGAACCAGGCCCCGAAGAGGCACAAGAGAATCCCCGCGACTGGCCACCACCTGAGACGACGACGGATGGGCCACAAGGCGTCGGGGGTTCGCGCGCCGATGAGGTGCGCGCCGGAGAGCACGACGGTCCCCTTCGCACCGCACATCTCGAAGGACACGTCGCAACAAGGGATGGAGAGGCGTAGGTACTGCTGGTACAAGATGCGTTCGTACGGCGCCGTCGCGTGCGGCGTGAGCTGCGCTCGCCACGCAGCGTCGGCCGGCGCGAGCGGGCCCTCGGGGATCACGCCGTCGCACTCAACGCCAACATTCGTCGTGAACGCGGTGACGTCCGATGCGCGCAACGGGCGGTCCTCACGCAAGATCGGGTGCGCGAGCAGCGCGGGGCTCTCCGCCGAGAAGCGCACCGTACGGTGCGTCGTCTCCTTCCACGCCCACCACACGAGCTGTCTCCCGCTGCCCGAACACGCTCCGCAGACGACCGTCCCCGCGCGCGCGCAGGTCGAACACGAGACGGTGCCTTGCGCCCTGCAATCAGGGCATTGGATGAGCCGACTCGACTTCTTGTAGTAGCGCATGATGTGGCCGCTCCCGCCGCATCCCGCGCAACGTTGCCGCCCGCTCCCCGCGCACGCCGGACACGAGACGCGCGCGGTCCCGTAGCACGCGACGCAAGCGTCAACCCGCGCGGTGCGAGCGCGAAGTTCTTCGAGGGAGACCGCGAAAGGGTCGATGTTCCGCGCGTCGACAGCGGCAGTCCCCTGCGCCCCGTGCTCCGCGGGGAGGCGCTGCTCGAACAGCTCTCGCCTCGCGACGCTGGTCAGCACGCGAACGACGGTCTCTTCGCGAGCTGCGGCGCCGGCGATCTGCTCTTCGAGGCGCATAGGCGCGCCGAATATCGAGCGCGACCACAGACGAAAGGCTTCGCGGACCGCGGCACCCCCAGCCCCCGACAAGTCAAAGTCCTCGCCCGCTGCCATCCGCGCGATGGTACGCAACCTCGCGCGAGAGCGTCCACCGCGTCGTACGCGCGCTTGACTTCACCGCGCCGTTGCGAAGACGATGCCGCGTGCACAAGGGGCCTCCGTCTCCGCTCGTCTTGTTGGGAACGATCTTGCTGGGCGTCGTTGAGGCTGCGGAGGCATCGGGGAACGCGCTACCAAAGGCGCTCGATCGAGGGCTTCGGCGCCCGTCGGACGAACGCGACGAGGACGGCGATCTCCTGCTCACTCCGCCCGATGCGAGCGAGATGGCTTTTCTGGGACAACACCGCTCCCACAGGTCACACAGCAGCCACGCCTCGTCGAGCACCGGCCGCAGCCATTTCTCAGGCTCCTACCCGCCCCCCCGTCGAGACCGGTGGTCGAACTCCTCGTGGACACCTGCTCCCGACGAGCCGACCCCCGCCCCTCGTCCACCGAGGCCCGCGCACGTCTCGCTCGTGGCGTATCCCGGCGGACAGATCTTCCTCGACGGTCGGCCGGTCGGTCACGATTCGACGCGCACGCTCACGCTCCAGCCGGGGACACATCAGGTACGAGTCGAGAACGCCTACGTCGGGAACTCGACCACGACGATCACCATCCTCGAAGGGCAGACTGGCGTCGTCACGATCGCGTGGTGATCGTGCGAGGCCGATGCGAATGCCCATGAGCGACGACGCCCCCCGAACGGACACGCCGACGTTTCGCGACGGCGCGGTGCGCTTCGACGTCGACCTTCGGGTGTACCGGCTCACGGCGGTGCAGAAGGTCGCGTATCGAATGGCGCGACGTTGCACCGCGATGCTCGGCGAGCTCCGCGGTGACCAGCTCGGCGTGACGCTCACGTTCCCAACGACGGTCTCTGAGCGGGAGGCGCTGGACGTCGCGCGCACCTTCTATCAGGAGCTTCTCGACCAGGAACTCCGTGAGAAGGTGCGCGGCGAGACCGAGTCGGTGAGAGCGCTCCTCCTCGCGTTCGCGTTCTCTCGCACCGGGCTCACGCCGCGGCCCTGACGATGACCACGTTCGCGTCGCGTACCCATTTCGCGCCCGCTGCTGGATACCGGCTCCTGCCGTTTCGCTTCGATCGCCTCGATGGCGAGACGTACCTCCTCACGAACGACGTCGGAGAGTACGCCCGGCTCGATCGCGCTTCGCTGGTCGACTTCGCGGAGCGGCGCCTCGACCCGCGATCGGATGCCTACCGGACGCTCAAGTCGCGGCACTTCCTCTACGACGCGGAGGACTCTGTCGCGTTCGATCTCCTCGCGCTCAAGGTCCGGAGCCGTGCCGAACACCTCGCGGCGTTCACGGGGCTCCACCTCTTCGTCGTCACGCTGCGCTGCGACCACTCGTGTCAGTACTGCCAGGTGTCGAGGCGCGCCGAGGACGCGGGAGACTTCGACATGTCCGGCGCGCACGCCGAGAAGGCGGTCGAGCTGGTGTTTCGAAGCCCCAACAAGAACCTCAAGATCGAGTTTCAGGGCGGCGAGCCGCTGCTCAACTTCGAGCGCGTCGCGCAGATCGTGGAGCGCGTCGAACAGAGGAACGAGCGCGAGGGTCGCAACGTGCAGTTCGTCCTCGCGACGAACCTCTCGCGGCTCGACGATCAGACGTTGGCGTTCTGCAAGCGGCACGACGTCCATCTCTCGACCTCTCTCGACGGCCCCGCGGACCTCCATGACGCGCAGCGACCGACGCGCGACGGAGGGAGCCACGCGCGCACCGTGAGGGCCATGCAGAGAGCCCGCGAGGCGCTCGGTCACGACCGGGTCTCGGCCCTCATGACAACGACGCCGGCATCCCTCGACCGCGTCGAGGAGATCGTAGACGAGTACGTTCGACTCGAGCTGCGAGGGATCTTCCTCCGCAGTCTGAGCCCTTACGGCTTCGCGGCGAAGAGCCTCGTCCGCAGGTACGCGGTCGATGACTGGCTGCGCTTCTACCGTCGCGGGCTCGCGCGGGTGCTTCGCGTCAACGCGGCGGGGTACCCCCTGCGCGAGGACTTCACCTCGATCCTGCTGCAGAAGATCCTCGCGCCGATGGGTGCCTCCTACGTCGATCTGCAGTCCCCGGCGGGGATCGGCATCGGCGCGCTCGTCTACAACTACGACGGTGCCGTCTACGCATCCGACGAGGGGCGAATGCTCGCTGAGATGGGTGATCAGAGCTTTCGCCTCGGACACCTCGACACGGACACCTACGAAGCGATGATGACCTCTCCCGCGCTCCTGGACCCTCTCGCCGAGAGCCTCTTGGAGAGCGCGCCGGGTTGCTCAGACTGCGCGTTCCTCCCCTGGTGCGGCGCCGATCCCGTCTACCACCGCGTGTCGCAGGGCGACGCGCTCGGCCACAAGGCGTTCAGCGATTTCTGCGCGAAGCAGATGGGCGCCCTGCGTCATGTGCTCGCGCTGCTCGAAGGTGACACGGCAGCGCGCGACGTCCTCCTCACCTGGGTGTGAGCCGATGCTCGTAAAGCTCTCTGCGCCCGGATTGAAGGCGCTCGCTCCGACCTCCGAGACCTCCTTCATCGGCGTCGTGTGGACCGGCGAGAGCGCGCCTCCGACCGCCGACACGGAAAAGTTGATCTTGCTCTCGGACGGCGCCACACGCGGGATCGCCGATGGGTTTCGCGCCCGGCTCGTGCGGGATCGGCAGTCGGAGATCAAGGGGCGAGACGTCTACCTCCTGGGCTCGGATCACGCGTACCTCAGCACCGGCGACGTCGTGCGCATCGAGCCTCGGCGAGGGGAGCTCTCGGCTCTGTACCGGGCGAAGTCGCGCTCGAACTCGCTGCTCGTCACCGAGCGCTGCGACAACCGCTGCGTCATGTGCTCGCAGCCGCCGAAGGCGCGCGACGACGGGTGGCTCGTCGACGAGCTGCTCGAGGCCATCCCGCTCATCTCGTCGAGCGCGACGGAGATCGGGATCACCGGTGGGGAGCCGGGGCTCCTCGGGGGGCGGCTCCTCGACCTCGTGCGCTCGCTTCGTGATCACCTCCCCTCGACGGCCGTCCACGTGCTCTCGAACGGACGTCGCTTCTCTGATCCGCGTTTCGCGCGTGGTCTCGGCGCGTTGAGACACCACGATCTCATGGTCGGTGTGCCCGTCTACTCCGACCTCGCGGAAGAGCATGACTACGTCGTGCAGGCGCGGGGCGCCTTCGACGAGACCGTGCGAGGCATCCTCGAGTTGAAGCGCGCCGGGGTCCGCGTCGAGGTGCGCTTCGTGATGCACCGCGAGACTGTCGGTCGCCTCCCCGAGTTCGCGCGCTTCGTCGCGAGGAACCTCACGTTCGTCGATCACGTGGCGCTGATGGGCCTCGAGCTCGTGGGCTACGCGAGATCGAACCTCGATGTGCTCTGGATCGATCCCGTGGATTACCAGCCCCCGCTCGTCGAGGCGGCGCTCGCGCTGCATCGGGCGGGGTTGTCGGTCTCGATCTACAACCTCACGCTCTGCACGCTTGACGAGGCGCTCCACCCGTTCGCTCGCAAGAGCATCTCGGACTGGAAGAACGTCTACGTCGACGCGTGCACGCGCTGCGACCTGCGAGAGCGCTGCGGCGGGTTCTTCGCCTCCTCGACCGTCCGCCGCAGCCGGGGTATCGCGCCGTTCCATGCACGCTGACGTCCGATCGCGGAACGCCTGGTGATCGGCGCGGAACTGCGGCGGACATCCGCCACGCGTGACGAAGGGACGTCACCGGGCGCGCCAGCGAACGCGCGTCCTTGCGCCGCCCCGGTGCCCGAGCGCGGAGCAGTTGGACGCCGACCTTCCGCCACAAGAATCGCCTACTCAGGTATTTTTCGCGGAGAACACGTAATTGAATATTCGCCGACCAATTCAAGCATTGAAATCTCAATATTCGTCACTAAATATATCTACATCACATTGGAATCTCGATCTTCCATCGCCGCGCGTGTGCGTGACCTCCGACGCCAGCGGCGTTGGACGCAGGCCGAGCTCGCGCGACGGCTCGAGCTCTCGCAGCCCAGGCTCAGTCAGATCGAGCGCGGCGACGGCTCCTTCACGGCGGAGCAGTTCCTCGAGATCCTCGAGCTCTTCAACGTGGGCGTCGAGCACTTCGCGCCCTCGCGCACGAGCGACGCCACGGCCGTACTGCAGAGCGCGTTGGCGCGGCACGGCGCGGCTCACCTCGCGCCCACGGGAGCGATCGTCCCGAGCGAGCTGGAGTCGCCGACGGCGATCGTCGCCGCGGTGCTGCGCAACCCGGAGTCACCGCGCCACGTCACGGCGCTCGCGCCCGTGCTGGTCGCGCGCGCGAACCAGATTGACCTCGCGGAGGTGGCCTCTCAACTCGCGCGGCTAGGCCGTGAGCGACGTGTCGCGTGGCTCGCCGAGAGTGTCCGCGCAGCACTCGAAGCGGACGCCCCCGCGGCGCTGTCAGACCGCCGTCACGCGCAGCGGGCGAAGATGCTCCTCGACCTCTTCCTCGGCTCCGCGGGGATCCCGCTGCCGACCGACACCGCTCCGCTCGATGTGCTCGACGTCGACGTGCGGAGCCTCAAGTCCGCAGAGCCCATCTTCGCCAACGCGTCCGCGCCTGCGCGCCGATGGCGCATCGTGACGCGAGTGAGCAGCGACGACTTCCTCGAAGCGTTGAGGTCCGCACGTGAAGCACGCTGAATTGTTCCTCGCGGAGCTCGCGAGCCGATGGTCCGAGCGGCCGGTCACATTGAACATCCTCGGCGCGACCGCGTTGGCCGTGCAGGTCGACTTCGCCCGCGGGACGCGCGACGCGGACGTGCTCCAGACGCTCGACCTCAATGAGGCCGCACGCGCGCACCTGCTCGAGCTCGCGGGGCCAGGGACCACGCTCGCCGCGCGCTGGAAGCTCCACGTTCAGATCGTGCCCAACGGGATCCCCTTTCTGCCCCACCCCCCGACGTGGAACCGGGTCGCGTTGCCGGGCGCTCCGACCGCGGTCTCCATTCGCGCGCTCGACGTGGTCGACGTCGTCGTGAGCAAGCTCAAGCGGTTCAGCGCGAACGACCGGAGCGACATCGACGCGATGATCAGCGCCGGACACGTCTCCCACGATCGACTGATCGCGCGCTTTCTTTCGGCAGTCGACGGGTTTCTCGGCGACGCGCGGGAGGGTGAGCTGCCGCGCTACGTGGACAACCTCCACGAGGTCGAGCGCGACGCCTTCGGCGTCGAAGAGAGCGAAATCGAACTGCCCGACTGGATCGATCGCTGATCAGCCGCGGCGCATCTATCGCCGCCACGCTCCTTCGCGCGGTGGCGATGACCTCAACCTCCCAGGCGATCCGAGCCGCGCAGCCCCGCGAGGCCGTGAACGTCGCGAAATGGCGCCACCGACGCGTCTTCGCCCGCGAGAGCGGGGTGAGTCAATTCTCGTCAGCTTCTTGAACGGCGTGCGATGGGGTCGCATCAGAGTGGGCGCGTCAGGGGCGGTGTGAGCAGCACGTCAGATCTCGCGGCGCGACGTGTGGCTGGTGGCCGCGTCGCACGTCGAGGCGCGCACCCGCGTCGGCGCATCGAGGCGAACCGTGAAGCACCCCTCCCACACGACACGCGCGCTCCATGCGGCGCTCGTCTGCGCGTCCCTCACACGTTGCTACGAGCCGTCGACCAC
>JBPOHC010000729.1:0-10325 GCA_052035985.1 Myxococcota bacterium
CGCGGGTCACGCGGCGCTAGCGGATCGGCTCCTCGCGGCCTCGATCGACGCGCTGAGCGCGCCCGAGATGCGCGCCGCGCGTGATCGTCTCCGCGTCGCGCGCGCCGAGGCGCTCTCGCTCCGCGGCGCCGCGGGAGACGCGCGCGCGGCGCTCGCCGCCGTCGAGACCGCGTGGGGACGCCATCGGCGCGGGGCCCTCCGCGCGCGCACCGAGGCCCCCGACGCGGCGCTCTCAGACCTCCGCGCCCGCGCGGGCGACGCGTACGAAGACGCGCTCGCCGACGCGTGGGTGGTGCTCGTCTGCGCCGCGCACGCGGGGACCTGTGAAGACGCCCAGCTCTCTCAGACCGTGGAGCGCGCTCGCACGGGCGCGCCCGTGTCTGCGATGACCCTGCGCGCGATGGCGACGCGCGCGAGCGACCGCCGCGAGGTCGCGGAGCTTCTGCGCGTCGCGGCGGCGCGCGACCCCGCTTCGTCGTGGACCGCGTCGGTGCCGCGCCCCCTCGGCGGCCGCTGAATCTGCGCGGTGCCTCGGAGTCTTCGCGGTGGTTTCATGCGCTGCGCGCCGGTGCGCTGGCGAGGGCGACGACGTCCTTGGACGAGGTATGTCCGCGCATTCCTTTCTGCCTCGGAGGAATCTTGACAGGGGGGCCTCGCAGGGACGAAGAAAGCGCCGCGCGACGCGAGGACGGCAACGTCGTGATGGTCGTGGGCGGCGTCGCCAACGAGTCTCAACGTAAACAAAAGGTGATGAACGGCATGCGTGCAACTCTCTCTCTCCTGGTTGGTGCTGCGATCGCGATGACCACGTCGGTGGCGTACGCGCAGGACATCGGCGGCTCCTCGGCTCCCGCTTCGGGCGGCTCGTCGGGCGGATCGATCACCGACACCTCGGGGCCGACCGACCACTCGCAGGTCGTTGGCCGCATGGGTCTGCGCTACTTCGGCACGACGACGATGTCGGTGCTGGGCGGCGCGGGCGCCGGTCTCCCTGGCTACGACGGGACGCAGGCGAACGTCTCGGTCGGTCCGCCCGCGTCGCTCATGGGCGGCGCGAGCGCCGGCAACGCGACGCTCCACACGGTGGGCGCGCGCTACTGGCTGAGCAGCGGCATCGCGCTCGAAGGCGGCGTCTCGATCGGGTTCTCGTCGGGCAGCCGCTCGACCACGACCCCGGCCGACCGCGGCACGAACACGGTGACCACCGACGTCCCGAACTTCTTCGGCATCGGGCTCCAGCTCGGCGTGCCGGTGATGCTCGCCGAGTCGAAGCACCTCTCGATCAACCTCACGCCCCTCCTCGGCTTCCACTACGCGACGTCGGCCATCACCACGGGCACCGACGACAACGCGGCGGACCAGTCGGGTCGCTCGATCCAGTTCACGCTCGGCGCCAACGCCGCGGCGGAGCTTCAGTTCGGCTTCATCGGCATTCCCCAGCTCGCGCTCCAGGCCCAGTTCGGCCTCCAGCTCCGCTACGCGTCGTCGACCCTCGAGTCGGTTCCGCGCCGCTCGCAGCTCTCGACCTCGAGCACGCGCAACGACTTCGGCCTCGGCACCACGCTCGGGCCGAACTACAGCCTCGGCGACATCATCGGCGGCGCGATCAGCGTCATCTACTACTTCGGCAACGCGCCCACGCGCTGAGCTGACGTAACGTCGACGCACCGCGCCCGATGAGGGTGCGGCGTCACTGCCAACGCCCTCGTCGATCCTTCACCGGACGGCGGGGGCGTTCGCGTTTCGGCGACGGCGCGGCGTGAGCCCGTCGCGATCGGGCACGAGCGGCGTGTAGAAGCGATCGAGCCCCACGATCTCGTAGGGGGCCTCTCCGCGCGCCACGAAGGCCGCGTTGCGCCGCTCGATCTCCTCGACGATGCGCGGAAAGGCCGCGACGCTCCACGGCAGCGTGTCGTGCATGAGCAGCACGCCGCCGTAGGTCGACCGATCGAGCTCCGCGATCACGTTGGCGAGCACACCGTCCGCGGTGTTCACGCGCCAGTCGTTGGAGTCCATCGCCCAGAACACCGGCGTGTAGCCGCGCGAGAACACCTCGCTCACCGCGCGCGGATGATTGAGCGCGCCGTAGGGCGCTCGAAAGAGGAAGGGCCGCTGCCCGATCACCCCGCGCACGAGCGTCTCCGTGCGATCGATCTCGAAGCGCAGGGTCTCCGCGGACATCGTGTCCATGAGGTCGTGGTGGTACGTGTGGTTGCCCACGAGGTGCCCCGCGCGCCACTCGCGCAGGAGCACCGCGCGGTTGCGCTGCGCCACGTCGCCGTCGCCGTCCATGCGGTGCCCGGTGACGAAGAAGGTCGCGCGCAGGTGCCGCCGCGAGAGCTCGTCGAGGAGCCTCGGCGTGGTCTCCCAGTTGGGCCCGTCGTCGAAGGTGAAGGCGATGCAGCGACGGCCGCACTGACCGCGCATGAGCCGCCCCGCGCGGTAGCGGTCAGACCAGAGGTTGCCGTCGTCGGATTTGATCTTGTAGCGGACGTCTTCGATCGTCCCCGTGGCGAGGGACGCCAGCGGGAGGCACACGATCGCGAGCGTTGCGGTGAGGGAGCGTCGCACGCGCGCGAGACTACTCGTCACGCGGCGCGCGACGCCAGCGAGAGCTCAGAACGGGATGTCGTCGTCGTTGCCGCCGCCGCCGCCGATGTCGTCGGGGGGCACGTCGTGGGCGTCATCGCGCGCGGGCGCTCCGCGTCCACCACCGCCGCCTCCGCCACCGCTCGCGGGACGACCGCCGAAGCCGCCGCCTCCGCCACCACCGCCGCCGCGCGAGAAGCCGCCGCCTCCGCCGCCGTGCTCTCCGCCTCCGCCGCCACCACCGCCGCCCTCACCGCGACGTCCGTCGAGGAGGATGAGGTTCGTCGCGACGATGTCGGTGGCCGAGCGCTTCACGCCGTCTTTGTCGTCGTAGGAGCGCGTCTCGATGCGGCCCTCGACGTAGATCCGCGAGCCCTTCGAGAGGAGCTTCGCGAGCGCCTCGGCGCGGGCGCCCCAGAGCACGACGTTGTGCCAGTGGGTGACCTCCTGCCGCTGCTTGTTCTGATCGACGTACGACTCCGTCGTCGCGAGACGCATCTTCAGCACCGAGCGCCCGCCGGTGGTGGAGCGCAGCTCCGGATCGGCGCCGAGGTTGCCGATCAGCATCGCCTTGTTGAGTCCTTCTGCCATGACGTCCTCTCCGCCTCATTGGGTGCGGGTCGAAGTTCTTCTTCTGGCGAACCGTAACGGCCGCGCGCCGGGAGCGCAATCTTCCTGCGGACAGGGAATGTCACGCGCCAGATGCCTTCATCCATGGGCTCGCGAGCGTGTAGAGTCGCCCCGTGATCGAGTTCCGAGGGATCCGCAAGAGCTTCGGGCCCAAGACCGTGCTAGCGGGCGTCGACCTGACGATCCCCGACGGCGTGGTGCAGTTTCTCATCGGCTCGTCGGGCGCGGGCAAGAGCGTGCTCATCAAGCACCTCATCGGGCTCTTGAAGCCCGACGCGGGCGAGATCTGGCTCGACGGCGAAGACGTCTCGCGCCTCGACGAGCAGGCCCTCTACCGGGTGCGGAAGGTGTGCGCGATGGTCTTTCAGCACGCCACGCTCTTCGACTCGATGACCTGCGCCGAGAACGTCGCGCTGCCGCTGCGAAAGCACCGGGGGCTCTCGCAGCGAGAGGCGCTCTCGGAGGCCGCGCGGCGCCTCGAGCAGGTGCACATGCACGAGTACGCCGACCGCTACCCCTCGGAGCTCGGCGACGGGATGCGCAAGCGCGTCGCCATCGCGCGGGCCCTCACCGTCGATCCCCGGTACGTGCTCTTCGACGAGCCCACGACCTCGCTCGACCCGGTGAGCGCCCGCCGCGTCGACCGGCTCATCCGAGAGCTCTCGGACCGCCTCGGCGTGACGAGCATCGTGGTGTCGCACGACCTCGCGTCGATCTTCTCGATCGCCGACCGCATCGCGTTTCTCTACAAGGGAAACCTCCGCATGGTGGGCACGCCCGACGAGTTTCGCGCGAGCGACGACCCCATCGTGCGGCAGTTCACCAACGGGATCGCCGAAGGCCCCATGGAGGTGTGAAAGGTCTCGGCGCCTTCTCGCGGCGATTGTGGGGCACGCGAGGGCCTGTGTATCCTCCGCCGCGATGGCGGCTGAGCGATCGATCGAGGTCAAGGTCGGGCTTCTGATCCTGGTGGGCGTGAGCCTCCTCGCGGGGCTCGTGCTCGTGATGGGCGGGATTCACATCGGCCGACGCTTCTCGATCGCCGTCGATTTCAACAACCCCGGCGGCATCTCGCCCGGCGCGCCCGTGAAGATCGCGGGCGTCCGCGTGGGCACCGTCGACCGCCTCGAGTTCCGCGGCGCGCGCGTCGACCCGTCGACGGGCAGGGCTTCGCTGGTGCGCGTGCACGCCGACGTCGATGAGCGGTACCGCAACGAGATCCACGCCGACGCCGAGTTCTTCGTCACGACGCAGGGCGTCCTCGGCGAGCAGTTCCTCGCGATCGACCCGGGGAGCGCGGGGCAGCCCATCGCGCGCTTCGACCACGCCGTCGAGGGCATCGATCCGCCGCGCATCGACCTCTTCGTCGCGCGGGCCTACGCGCTCCTCGACGACACCGTGACCTCGATCCGCGCCAACCGCCGCCAGATCGGCGGCATGGTCGACGACCTCGCGGGCGTGCTCCACAACACCAACGACCTCCTTCGACGCAACGGCCCCCGCGTCGACAGCATCATGGAGAACGCCGACCGCGCCGTGCGCGACGCCGACGGCCTCATCGCCGCGGCCCGCGAGCGCTACGTCGACGGTCCCCAGGCGCGGCGCATCGTGAACCGCGCGGAGTCGGTGCTCGCGAGCATTGAGCGCGATGTTCCTCCGCTCGCGCGCGACGCGAGGGCGCTCACGGCGCGGCTCAACCACATCGCCGAAGGCGTCGGCGACCCGCAGATCGCGGACGTGCAAGCGACGTTGCGAGAGGTGCGCGCGCTCAGCCAGCGGGCCAACGCGATCGCGGGCGACGCGCAGGCCATCAGCGCGCGCGTGCGCTCGGGGCAGGGGACCGTGGGCGCGCTCCTCATGGACGAGGAGCTCTACGACGACCTCCAGGAGATGGTGCGCGACCTCAAGCACAACCCCTGGAAGTTCTTCTGGCGCGAGTGACGCGCGCGTTGACGCCTCTCGCACACCGCCCCACGAAGGCCGCAGGTCGATCACGATGGACCCCCGCAAGCTCCCCCAAGGACGCCTCGGAAGACTCGCTCGCCTCGCGGGCCTCGGCGCGCGCGCGAGCGCCGACGCGCTGCTCTCCGGCGACGCGCACCAGGCCGTCGCGCGTCAGGCCGCCGAGGTGCTCGGCACGATGCGCGGCCTCGCCGCCAAGGTCGGCCAGATGGCGAGCTACGTCGACGGCGTGGTCCCCGAGGAGCATCACGCGCACTACGAGGGCGCGCTGCGCGTGCTCCGCGCCGCTGCCCCGACCTCATCGACGGAAGACGTTCGAAGGGTGTTCGTCGAAGACCTCGGCGCTCAACCCGAAGAACTCTTCGCGACGTGGGAGGAGGTCCCCATCGCGAGCGCGTCGATCGGTCAGGTGCATCGCGCGACGCTCCACGACGGACGCGAGGTCGCCGTGAAGGTGCAGCACCCGGGCATCGACCGCGCCGTCGAGAGCGACCTCGACAACGCCGGATCGCTCCAGGTGATGCTCGGCGCGCTCAGCCCGCGCGGCCTCGAGACGAAGCGCACCTACGACGAGATCCGAGAGCGCTTTCTCGAAGAGCTCGACTACGGCCTCGAGGCCGATCGCACCGAAGCCTTCGCGCGCATCCACGAGGGAGATCCCACGATCCGCATCCCCGCGGTGGTGCGAGAGCGCTGCGCGAGGCGCGTCATCACCACGGAGTTCATGCGCGGCCGCACGCTCGACGAGGCCGCGTCGGCCACCGAAGAGGAGCGCCGCGCATGGGCCGAGACCATGTGGCGCTACGTCTTCCGCGGGACGCTCATCGGGCACATGTTCAACGCCGACCCGCACCCGGGCAACTACCTCCTGCAAGACGGAGGTCGCATCGCGTTCCTCGACCACGGCTGCGTTCAGCCCGTGCTCGTCGACAACCACGCGAAGGCGCTCGAGCTGCACCGCGCCGCCCTCGACCGCGACGAAGACCGCTTTCGAAGCGCCGTGATCGCCCTCCTCGGCACGCGCCGCGGCTCCCACGAGGAGCGCGCCACGGCCTACACCCGCCGCTGCTTCGCGCCGCTCTTCGACTCGCCGTTTCGCATCGAGCGCCCCTTCGTCGCGGGGCTCGTGCGCGAGATGCGAGAGATCGGTCAGGCCGCGTTCAAGAAGGAGAGCAACGCCGTCGCGCTTCCGCCGGGCATGGTCTTCATGAACCGCCTCCAGTTCGGCTTCTACTCCGTGCTCGCGCGCCTCGACGTGACGGTCGACTACGCGCGCGTCGAGCGGTCGTTCCTGCTCTGAACACGACCCCGCTGTTCAGCCTTCTGCGATGGTGTTCCGCGCTGCGTTGAAGGTTCTTCAAACGAGCCGCGACGGGATGTTTCGCGCGCACGTTTCAATGCACCGTTCGCGCTATCCGCGGCATCGAATGAGGAGCAACGAGCGCGGGGTCTTCATGGGACGTGACACCGATCAAGCCTTGTCCCGGTACATCGAGCAGGTTCGCTCGATCCCGGTTCTCTCTCGCGAGGAGGAGCACGAGCTCGCCCTCCGCGTGCGCGATCAAAACGACCAGAGCGCGGTCGAGCGCCTCGTGCGGGCCAACCTCCGCTACGCGGTCGCCATCGCGGTCACCTATCGCCGCTACGATCTTCGCCTCGCCGACCTCGTGGCCGAGGGCAACCTGGGCCTCGTGACCGCGGTGAGAAAGTTCGACCCTGACAAGGGCACGCGGCTCGTCACCTACGCGGGCTATTGGATCCGCGCGATGCTCCTGAACTTCGTCATCAAGAGTTGGAGCATGGTGGGCTCGGGCAGCGGCGCGCTCCGCTCGAAGGTGTTCTTCACGCTTCGCCGCGAGCGCGCGCGCATGGCGGGCATGGTCAACGAGAGCGAGGCCGCGCTGACCGAGCTCGCGGAGCGCCTCGGCACCACCGCCGAGCGCGTGACGCAGATGATGCAACGGGTCGACGGGCGCGACGTGTCCCTCGACGTCGAGGTGTACTCCGACGGCAAGGTGACGGGCCTCGACCTGCTCGAAGACTCGTCGGCCCCACAAGATGAGCTCGTCGCCGCGAAGGCGCGCGGGCGCCTCCTCGACCACCGCGTCCACAACGCCGTGGCCTCGCTCGATCAGCGCGAGCGCTACATCGTGGAGCAACGCCTCATGGCCGACGACGAGATGTCACTGGCCGAGATCGGCCGCCGCCTCGGCGTGTCGAGGGAGCGCGCGCGTCAGCTCGAATCGCGCGCGATGAAGAAGCTCCGCGTGACGCTTGGCGACCTGCGCGAGGCCGCAGCCTGAGGCGCCTTCACGTGGGGAAGAGCAGAAACCCCACGCTGGAGATGAAGAAGTTCAGCACGATCACTGCGAGCGAGCTGTTGACGACGGCGCGCGTGGTGGCCCAGCCCACGCCCTCGCTTCCGCCGAGCGTGCCGAGTCCGCACCAGCCCGAGACGATGGGAATGGCGGCCCCGTAGGCGACGCACTTCGCGAGTCCGATGATCACGTCGCCGCGGTCGAGGAGCACCGGGTTGGCGAAGGTGTCGAGGCGCACGTCGAAGAGAAAGTACGCCGTGGCCGCGCCCGCTCCGAAGCTCACGGCGCCCGCCCAGATGATGAGCACGCCCGTCATGATGAGCGACGCCTTGAAGCGCGGGACGATGAGGTAGTTCACCGGGTCGACGCCGCTCATGCGAAGGGCGTCGACCTGTTCGGTCACCACCATGCTGCCGATCTCGGCGGCGATGCCCGCGCCGACGCGCGTGGCGAGCATCATGGCGCCGATGGAGGCCGCGAGGTCGCGCACGAGCACCTCGAGGTAGGTCGCGCCGAGCATCGTGAGGTCGGGCACCACGCGCAGCGCCTGGAGCGCGCTCTGGAACACCAGGATCATCCCGATGAAGCCCATGGTGACCGAGAGGAAGAAGACCGAACGGTTGCCGATCTCGAAGCACGCGCGCACGGCGGCGCCGGGCTCCGCGGGGCCGCGGAAGGTCCAGTAGAGCGTGCGGCGAAAGACGCTCCAGAGGGAGCGAGCCGCTTCGAAGAGGTCGAGCGCGCCGCGTCCGACATCGGCTGCCACGCCGGTCGGGCGAGGGGGCGGGAGCGACTCGAGCTCGGCGTTCTCTTCGGTCACTGGAGCACGTAGGTCGAGAAGTAGTCGGTGACGAACACGCCCGTCGCGCTCGCTACGACCGAAGCGTTGACCGCGCGTCCGACGCCGGGCGCGCCGCCCGTGACCGAGAGCCCGTAGTGGCAGCTCGAGAGCGCGATGATGAACCCGAAGAGGGTGCTCTTGATGAGGCCCGTGGCGACGTCCCACACGCGAATGGCTTCAAGCAAGCCGTTCCAGAAGGTCGCGACGCTGACGCCGAGGAGGGCCTGGCCGGTGTAGGCCGCGCCGAGGAGCGCGAGCACGTCGCCGAAGATGGTCAGGATGAAGAGCATCGTGACCATCGAGATCACCCTCGGGAGGATGAGGTACGAGAGCGGATCGATGGCGAGCGTCGAGAGCGCGTCGATCTGCTCGGTCACGGTCATCGTGCCGAGCTCCGCGGTGTTGTTCGCGCCCACGCGCCCCGAGAACATCAGCGCGATGAGGATGGGCCCGACCTCGCGCACCGTGGCGAAGCCGGCGCCCCACCCGAGGAGCCCTTCGGCGCCGAAGCGTCGGATGAGCACGCCGGCTTGAATGACCATGATCGCGCCGACGAAGAGCGCGGTCACTCCGACGATGGGCAGCGAGCGGTTGCCCATCTTGTGGAGGTTCCGCATGAGCTCGGGGCCGTCGATGCGAGGGGGGAGCATCCTGCGGGCGAGGCGCGCCGCGAGCACGGTGACGCCGCCGACCTGCGCGGCCACGTCGAAGGTCGCGCGTCCGACGCGGGCGGGGAGGCTGTCTTCGGCGGACGACACGGTCGCTGGACGGTCTCTACCGGCGCTCTCAGCCGATTTTCGCGGTGAAGATCCCCGAGCGCTTCTCGTCGTCGAGCGTGCCGTGGGCCTCTCGCAGACGCGCGAGCACGCGAGACGCCGCGGAGTTCGCCCAGGAGTTGAGTCCCTCGTCTGCCGTGTCCTCGCGGAGGAGCTCGATCATCGGATCGGCCGCGTGGGGCGCGCTCGCGTCGTCGGGCTTCGCGGCGGGCGCGTCGCCGTCGATCGCGGGCGGCAGTGGAAGGGCTCTGATGGACATATCACTCGACCTCCTGAGGCGGGCGGACGGATCGTCGGATGATCCGCCGCGCTTCTTCGAGGATCCTTCGGACCTCGCGCTCATCAACGCACTGCTCCTCGGCGAGCTCCCCTGCGGTCAACCCGAAGACTTCAAACCCGACGAATATCGCGACCTGCTGCGTCGACAGCTTCGAAAGGTGACGCGCAAGCTCGCGCGCGATCACGGGGTCGTGCGGCGGCGCGGGCTGCTCCTCGGGGGGCTCCTCGCTCGACTGCTCCTCTCGCTGGGCCCGCAAGCGGCGGTGATTCGCGACGCGGTTCCACGTGATTCGAAAGAGGAACGCGCGCATCGCCGACACCGACTGACGCTCCTCGAGCGGCAGCCCCGGGAGCTTCAGGAACAGCACTTCAAAGACGTCATGGGCGAGGTCTTCGCACTGGATGCGCTCGACCCCCAATCGGAGCAACAGCTTCAGGACGTAGGTCGCCTGCTCGCGGTAGACCCGCTCGAAATCTGCCGGTGCGTCGTCGTCGCACAAGACGACGTCGCTCACGTTGACGCTGACCGACATGGCGGATGCTCCGGGCGGCGACGATACCCCCACGGAGCGTCCGCTGTCGATTCAGGTGTTTCGGGGGATCTTCGGTCGACGAAGGGGCGAGCGCGCAGCGTTTACGCGGCGGCCCTGATCGCGCGGCACATGGCCTCCCACGCGTCGGTGTGCTCGAACGCGAACGACGGCTCCGTGGCGGCGATCGAGCGGTCGCGATCGAGGCGCGCGAGGAGGGCCCGCGCGTCGATGCGCTTCTGGTCGACGCGGCCCGTGGACAGCCAGCGATTGAGGGCATCGATCCCGTCGAGGTCGGCGCCCTCGCGGAGCGCCCGCCGTAGACTGCGCTCCTGGTAGAACGCGCGCTTCGCGAGGTCGACGAGCCTGGCCGCGGTGGCCTCGGGGATCACGCCCTCCG
>JBPOHC010001036.1:0-6332 GCA_052035985.1 Myxococcota bacterium
AGGGCGCGATGAAGGGCTCGACGCGGCCCCCCAGGAGCGCGGCGAGGTCCGCGTTGATGGCGGGCGTCACGTCGCCGTCGAGGTACACGCGGAGGCGCCCCCTCGGGTTGGCGCTCCAGATGTGCATGATCGCGCCGGGGCGGTCGCTGAGGAGGACGATCCGCTCGTCGCCCTCACGCCCGAGGTCGCCGTGTTCGTCGCCGTACCAGGTCGCGGTCTTGTCGGTGAGCGGGCATCGGTGCGTGCTCGCCGCGAGGCGCGCGCTGTAGGCGGGGCCCGCGAGGCTCGCGAGGCGATCGAGGTCGACGACGTCGCGCCAGAGCGACGCCTCGGTGATGTTGTCGCCCGCTTCGAGCGAGCAGCGCTCGGCCGCGGGGATCACGCGCGCCACGGTGGGAGGCGGCGCAGTCGGGGTGATGACGGGCTGCGGCGGGGCCTCGTCGCCCAGGCACCCGACGAGCCCCTGCGCAGCGAGGAACAGCAGAGGGCCCGCGCGAGAGGTGACCCTCGTCGGGAGAATCCCACACACTTCGCTCGACCCCATGGGGCGGAGTAGACGCAGCGACGACGCTGGTCGTCAATGCCTCCCGACACCGCTGTGATACGGTCGGCGACCATGACGGCGGCGCGCAAGCTCCACATCGTTCACTACCCGGAGACCGACCACATGGGGGAGGACGCCCTCCAGCGCTTCATCGCGGAGCTGATCCGTCCGCTCATCGCGGCGTGGCTCGCCTCGCAGGGGCGGAGGCTCTTCGTCGGCGCGGATCAGTTCTTCTACCTCGTCGAGGGCGATCCCACGCAGCGCATCGCGCCTGACGTGTACGTGCTCCCCAAGGTCGACCCCGACTGCGCCCCCTCGTGCTGGAAGCGCTGGGAGATCCCCGAAGGCCCCTCATTCGCGGTCGAGATCGTGTCCGGGGATTTTCACAAGGACTACGACGACGCGCCCGTGGACTACGCGCGGCTCGGCACGAAGGAACTCGTGATCTTAGACCCGTGTGTGACGCCGCGCAGCCGCAAGCGCGTGCGCTGGCAGGTGTATCGCCGCGTCGGCAAGCGCGGCTTTCGTCTCGTCGAGAAGAGCAACGAAGACAGGATCTACGCCCGCGAACTCGGGTGCTTCTTGCGCGTCGTGGGGACCCGCGCCGCGATGCGTCTCCGCCTCGCGACCGGCGAGCGCGGCGACACCATCGTCCCGACGCCGGAGGAGCGCCTCAGCGCGGAGCTCGAAGGTCAGCGCGCGGAGCTCGAAGGTCAGCGCGCCGAGATCGCGCGGCTCCGTGAGGCGCTCGAAGGACGCACGCGCCCCTGAGCGCCGCCGCGCGCGCTACGTGAACAGGCTGATGTTGTCGCCGTAGATCGGGAACTGCCGCGCGACGTCGCTCGTGTCGACGCCCGCGAGGTGGCGCAGCGCCATGTGGATCGACTTGGGGTTGAGCTTCCTCGGCGCGGTGTCGCTCGGGGTGAGCGACGCGAAGTCGAGGCCGCGCGCGCGGAAGCGGTCGTCGGTGGCGCCCACCACGCGGCCGCCGCGGACGCCCGCGCCCATCATCATCATCGACGTGACCGACCAGTGGTCCTTGCCCATCTGGGCGTTGTACTGGGGCGTGCGGCCGAAGTCCGAGCCCACCATCACGACGACCTGATCGCGGAGGCTCAGCGAGTCGATGTAGTCCATGAGCAGGTCGACGCCCGAGAGGAGTCGACCGATCGCCGTGCCCTGCGCCGCGTCGTGGTTGCCGTGCGTGTCGAAGCCTCCCACCGAGAGGTTCGCCGCCGCCGAGATGCCCGCGCGATACGCCGCGAGCGCGACCATGCCCTGCTTCAAGATCGGGTTCGTCGCGCGGTTGAGCACGTCGTTCGACGGCAGGAACATCATCATGCGTTCGAAGAGGTTCGACCCGCCGCGCGTCTCGAGGAGCTGACGCATCGAGAGCTGATACGCCGGGAGCGTCTGCGCCGCGGCCATCGCGCCGAGGCGCTGCGCCTGCGCGCGGTGGATGCGCTCCGCCGTGGTGGCGCTGAAGTACGAGACGCCCGGGTTGTTGGGGTCGGGGAGGTTGGGCCGCGCGATGCGCGCGATCGTGTCGATGCTGTTGAGGCGGGTGAGCGGCGCGACGCCCACGGTGTTCTCGTAGCCGCCGTTGCTGAGGAACGCGAGCGGACGGCCCGGCGCGAGCGCTGCGGCGATGATGGCGGCGAGGGGGGGATAGCCGTCTTCGAGGTGCCCCGACCACGTGTAGCGCGTGCCCGTGTCGTGGTTGTTCGTCTGCATGTCGATGCCGTTGAGCACCAGCAGGCGGTCGCGGAACTTGTCGAAGAACTCGCGGTTCGAGAGGCTCCGCGCGCCGTCCATGAAGGAGATCGGCGCGTACTGAAAGGGTCCCGACGACGCGATGGCCGAGGGCATGAACTGACGGTTGATGTCTCCGCCCTTGGGGTCGCAGACCATCGTCGGGTCCCAGCCGCCGCCCGCGTTCACGAAGATGAAGAAGCGCCCCGCGTAGGGCTCCGTGGCCGTGTTGCGAGGCATCGGCTGCGCTTCGACGAGCCGCCGGGCCGTGGGGCTCACGCCCGCGACGAGCCCTGCGAGCATCCCGAGGCCGAGGAATTTACGTCGTTCCATGGTCGGTTCGTCTCCTGCGCTCACTGGTAGAGGAAGCGGTAATCCGAGAAGAGGTACGTGAGCACGGCCATCCACGCGCGGATGGTGCCGCGCGGGTCTGACGTGATCCCCGCGCCCGCGGGCACGATGGGCTCGTTGGTGTAGGGGCTGCGCGTGGCCCTGCACGCCTCGGGGATGGCGCTCCCGATGGTGGAGGTCTCGCGCCAGGTCTCGAAGAAGAGCGCGTAGGTGCGCGCGACCTCGGGCGAGTCGATCGAGAGGCGCTCCCCGAGGATGAGCTCGTGCAGGTCGACGATGTTCTGCTTGATCTGCGCGACGCTGCCGGGCACGGCCTGCCCCGCGCTCTCGGGCACGGTCTCGACGATGACGCGGCGGAAGAAGCGCCGCTCGCCCTGCGGCCGCGTGAAGTCGTACGCGGTGGCCCTGCACGCGACCTCGGTGGCCATGCGGTCGGCGACGCCGACGATGACGCCGCTCGGGTCCGTGGTGCGCTTCACGATCGTGTCGGAGTTGATGCCTCCGTACGAGAAGTAGAAGTCGTTGGTGAGCCAGCCGTCGCTGTGGGTGATCTGCTCGCGCGCGTTGTCGCGCACCCAGCCGAAGCCCGCGATGGCGCGGATGCGTCGGTCGAGCACCTCGGGCGTGAGGAGCATCGCGGTGCCGAGGCCCGCGTGGGCGGCCATGCGCGCGGGGTCTCCGTTCACCACCGCGGCGGTGGCGCGGTAGAGCGGAGACTTCACCATCTCGGTGACGACGGTCTTGAAGTTCATACGCGTCGCGACGAAGCGGCGCGCGATGGCGCGGAAGATCCGGTCCTGCTCGTTCCACGCGGCGGAGCGCGAGGCGTAGAGGGGGTCGGCGGTCTCGGTGGGGTGCACGAGCGCGTCGCGGCCCGAGAGGGTCTTGTAGACGAAGCGCACGACCGAGGTGGCGAAGCGGGGGTCTTCGACGATGCGCGGCGCGAGCCAGCGGAGGCCCGCGCGGTAGCTCGACCCGGGCATGTCCTCGCCCGAGAACCCCGGCGGAAACATGTCGGTGTACCAGGCGTCGCGCGGGTCGTAGCGCCACGCCGTCCCCGTGGGAAAGAAGCCTCGGAACGCGCCCGCGATGGGGTCGTTGAGGTGGTGACACGTGACGCACGGGCCGTAGTTGAGCGTCGGCGCCTGCACGAGGGCCTCGCTGGCCGTCGGGTCGATGGGGCGCTCGCCGACCTTCAAGATGTCCGTGGCGAGAAAGTACGACTGGACGATGCGCGCGCGGTGCCGGTTGCGGTTGGTCTCCGTGGTCGGATAGCGCGCGAGGAAGGCGGGCATCGTGAGCACGCCCGCGTGGGGAAAGTCAGCGGTCTCCGAGCGCCCCTGGCCGTACTGGCGGGTGTATCGGATGCGCGCGGGCTGGAGCTCGTTCGAGGCGTCGTAGGAGCTGAAGCGCACCTGGTCGCTCACGCCGTAGACGTGCGCCGACTGCGGGTTCACGAGGGTGTAGTCCGCCGTGAGGATCTCGGAGAACGGGCGGTTGTTGCGGACGATGTGGTCGAAGAGGTTGATGGGCTCGCGCGCGATGGCGTTGTTGGCCTTGAGGAGCGAGTCGCGCACGTCGGCGCAGATGGGCATCGCGCGGTCGCGCCCGCAGCAGTCGAGTCCGTCGGCGCCCGCTCCGCCGCCGTAGGTCCCGCGGTTGGGGAAGTCGTCGCCCGAGATGAGGTTGAGCGCGCGCTGGTCGCACCCGTCGGCGCTCACGTAGCGGTCCGTGAGCATGAGGTCGTTCCACGCGGTGCGCATGCGCGTGTAGAACGCGGGGCTCTCGATCATGGCGGCGAGCGTCGCGTCGAAGCCCGTCTCGTTGATGCCTCCGCGCGCGTACTCGTCGTCCGTGGGCACGCGCCCGAGAAGATCGAGCGAGGCCTTTCGCAGCGTGGCTCTCCAGTCGAGCATCACGACGCCCGAGGGCGCCGCGAGGGAGCCGTAGTCGACGCAGGCCTCGGCGTTGCTCGCGCCCGAGGTGACCCTGTCGACGAGGCCCGAGAGCGCCTCGTACTCGGGCGATCCCTCGCGGATGACCGCGCCGCCGCCGTGCGGCACGCGCCCGAGGGGCTTGGCGAGCAGCGTGCTGACGTTGGTGCCGTCGACGTTGTAGCTCTGGTTCGCCATCGCGAGCGCCGCGGCGAGGTTGGCGTCGGCGAAGTCGGGGTAGCTCGCGGGCAGGAGCTGAAAGCGCGCGCCGCCCTCCTGCGCGGTGCCTCCGGGGGCGTGGCACCCGACGCATCGCTGCGCCATCACGGGGCCCCACACGTTCGAGACGAAGTACGCGCGCGTCGACTGGCAGCTCGACCCGGGCTCGCCGATGTCGCCTTCAAAGCAGCCCGACAGCGACGCCGAGGCCGCTGCCGTCACGAAGACCAGACCCTTCAGGCGCGAACGCCAAGAGGAACGGTTCATTGTTGGGTCCTGCTGGTGGTGTTTGGTGCGTTGCGCGGCCGACGCGACGTCAAGCGTCGCCACGTGGACAGCGTCTCCAACGGTTTCGCACGGTGTGCAGCGTCTGGTCAACGGCGCGTGTGGCGCTTCTCTTCGAGCGCAGAGGACCCGACTCGAGGCAGCGGTCGCGCAGGAGGTCCCGTCGAAGGTCTGCCGCGGGGAGACGACGTTTCGCGTCGCGGCCCTTGCGTCGCGGGCGCCGGGTGGTCGACGCTTGCGGCGTGAAGCGCAGCACCGCGGTCGCCCTCTCGCTCCTCGTGGTCGTCGGCGGATGCTCCGGGGAGATCTCGGAGGTCAACGACCCCGCGAACCCCGACTACTACGACCCGCCCGTGTCGGGCGACGCCGAGCTCCCTGAAGACGCCGACGTCCCGCTCCTGCCCGAGAACAACGGCGAAGACGCCGCGACGGAGACCGACGCCTCGCTCGAAGACGCCTCCGACGACGTCACCGATGCATCGCCCGAAGACGTCGGCCTCGACGCGCCCGCGATGACCGACGCCGCGACGCGTGCGGATGTCGTCGCCGCGAGCGATGTGGCGACGCGCCCTGTCGACGCGACGCCTGTGACGCCGCGCTGCACGGGCTCGTCGTCGGGACAGTCGAGCATCTGGACGTGCACCTCGACGCTGCGGGCCCGCCAGCGCTGCGTGAGCGGCGCGGTGCAGACCGAGAGCTGCGCGTACGGCTGCGTCGCGTATCCGTCGGGAACGAACGACGTCTGCGCGCCGATGCCCACGACGCTCCCCGCGTGCGCGCACCAGTCGCTGCTCGCGTGGGGCCTGCACCCCGACGCGTCGGATCACCTCCGCTGCGCGGGCGTCACCGCGGCGCGCATCACGCAGACCATCGGCAACGCCGCCGCCTCGGCAGGAACGCACGCCCGCGACGGCTACGTGGGCAGCGCTCCGTACTCCGCGGCGACGGACATCAGCGTGCGGGGGCTCTCTGCGACGGACATCCGCGGTCTGCTCTCGCGCATGGCGAACCAGGGCTTCGCGGGGTGGTATCGCTGGCCGGGGCACGACGGGTGGCCGTCGAGCGAGGCGCCGCACATCCACGCGATCTACGTGGGCGCGCGGATGAAGAGCTCACTGCAATCACAGGTGCGCGACTGGCTCGTGGGGCGCAACGGCCTCGTGAGCCACACGACCTACACGTTCTACACGTGGACGGCCGCGCAGCGATCGACGATCCGCGCGGTGTTCGAGCGCTACAACTGAGCG
>JBPOHC010000045.1:0-12047 GCA_052035985.1 Myxococcota bacterium
GTGCCCCCGACGACGCGCACGATGGGAGGCCGGGAGTACCTCACGCAGCCGGGCTTCGCGGTGTGCGGCGATCAGCTCGTCGTCGTGAGCGAGGGCGTCCCGAGCTTCGAGCCGCTCCCGGTGACGAAGATCGGCGCGTCGTGGGCGGCGACCGTTCGAAAGCACTGAGGCGCGGGCTCAGGCGAGGCGATCGATCCACGCGCTCGCCTCGTCGACGGCGCCGCGGGCGAGCGCGGTGTCGACGTCGACACCGAGCGCGTCGAGCGATGACACGTCGTGGAGCTTCGCCAGCGTCGCGTGCGCGCCCGCGGGGAGCCTCCCGCTCGGCACGAGCTCGCGGTAGATCGCTGCGACGAGCGCGGCGTGCGAGCCCGGCGCGCCGCCTTCGATCATCGACCCGATGGCCGCCGCGAGCGCGTCATACGCGGCCTTCACGGCGTCGGCGGGAAAGCCCGCGTCGAGCACCACGCGCGCGAGCTGAAGGCGGTTGCGAGACCGCGGACGCTTCGCGCCATCGCCCTTCGTGGAAGGCGATTCCGCGGGTGTGACGGCCGCCGCTCCCGAGTCGGGCGGAGCCTCGATGGCGACCGCTTCGCGCGTCTCATCGGCGCTCGTGGGAGCTCCTCCCGCGGGGGACGCGGTCGCGACCTCGATGGGCACGTCGACGGCGACCTCCATCGCGGCGATGGCGACGGGGGCTTCGAGCGCGGGGATCGGTTCGAACTCCACGACCCCGGCGAGCGCGTTGGTGACCAGCGCGTCGGTGACCGTGACCTCGGACTCGACGACCTCGACGGAGACCTCGGCGTCGCGTGCGTCGTCGGCGGCCTGGATGGCGCTCTGCATCTGCACCAGGAAGGCGTTGAAGCTCACGATGTCGACGGTCTCGACGTCGCTCGCGAGGTCGAGCGCGCCCGAGCGGACGGCGCGCTTGCTGGCGAGGGTCCCTTCGATGCCGCGCTCGATGCCGCGCTCGGCGCAGAGGTAGGTCACCGACACGCCGCGGGTCTGTCCGAGGCGGTGCGCTCGCGCGGTGCGCTGGTCGAGGCGCGCGGGGTTCCACGGGAGGTCGAGGTGCACGACGTAGGTGGCGACCTGAAGGTTGAGGCCCGTGCCACCCGCGTCGGAGCAGAGCAGCACGCGCACCTCGCGATCTTCACGAAAGCGGTCGAGCAGCGCCGCGCGACGCTCCGACGGAACGCCCCCGTGGAGCATCGTGTACCTCACGCCGAGCGCGTCGAGGCGCTCCGCGGCGAGGCGGAGCATGCCCACCCACTCGCTGAACACGAGCACCTTGCTCGTCCCCGCGGCCACGATCTCGGCCACGAGCGATTCGAACTCGTCGAGCTTCGGAGAGGCCTTCTCCTTGCGCTTCGGGTCCGCGAGCTCGAGCGCGTCACACGCCTGCCGCGCCTTCAAGAGGAGCTTCTGCAGGACCTCGTGCTCCTCGCGCGTAAGGGGGCGCCGCTCGGCGAGGCGCACGTACTTGAGCGCGTCGGTGCGGAGCGCGCTCTCGAGGTGCTGCTGCGCCTCGCTCATGGCGGTGTAGCGCGTCTGCTCGGTGAGCGGAGGGAGCTGCGTGAGCACCTCCTCCTTGCGTCGGCGGAGCACCGCGGGCGCCACGCGCTCTCGCAACGCCGAGAGGTTCCGCACGCGCACGACCTTGCCCCGCGCGTCGCGCTCGTGAAACTCCATGTTGAAGCGCCACAGCGGGCCGAAGAGCGACGGGTCGACGAGCTGGAGGAGCGCGTAGAGGTCGTCGAGGCGGTTCTCGACGGGCGTCCCCGTGAGCACGAAGAGGTACCGCGACGGGATCGACCGCAGCGTCACCGAGGTCTTGGTGCGGAAGTTCTTCGCGCGCTGCGCCTCGTCGAGGATGAGCACGTCGGCGTCGAGGCCCTGGATGCGCGCGAGCTCCCGCCACGTGAGCTCGTAGTTGAGGATCTTGTACGGCGCGTCGCCTTCGAGGGCCGCGGTTCGAGCCGCCATGCTCCCGCCGACGACGACGGCCTTCGCGTTGGCGTAGCGCTCGATCTCGCGGGCCCACTGGTCCTTGAGCGAGGCCGAGGTCACGACGAGCACGCGCGAGGCGTCGCCGCGGGCGCGCAGCACCTCGCACGCCGCGATGGCCTGCACGGTCTTGCCGAGGCCCATGTCATCCGCGAGGAGCGCCCTGCCCGCGGTCAGGAGGTGCTCGGCGCCGGTGATCTGGTACGCGAAGAGCGGCGCGGTGAGCACGTCGACGCGGAGCCTTCCCTTCGCGATCGCGTGAGAGATGACCCGTCGCTGCGACCGGAGCGCGGCCTGCTTCGTCATCTGCGCGGCGAGCGCGGCGGCGGCGTGGGTGATTCGCAGCCCGCGCGCGTCTTCGCCCGCGACGAAGCGCTCCGGACGGACGACGGTGATGCCCTTCGGATCGCGCGCGAAGCCGAGGGTCTCCATGTTGTGCGCGGTCCACTCGCCGACGAGGTAGAGCGACGCGCGGCCGAAGCCGTCGACGGTGACCGTGGGAGCGAGCTCCGAGAGCGACACGCGGGCGCGGTCTCGTCGCATCGCGGGCCGACCCTGGATCGCGCGGCGCACGGCCTCGAGGTGCTTGCAGGTGCCGAGCTCGTTCGAGAGAAAATCGGGGCAGCCGCAGGTGTCGTGGAGGAGCCCGTCGACGACGTCCACGGGGTACTGCCGTCCGCTCTCTCCCTCGACCCACCATGTGGTGTCGACGCGCTCGTCGGCGCGCGTGAGCGTGAAGGGCTCGACGTGCGCGCGGTGCTCGCGGACCTCGCGCTCGTAATCGCGGACGGCGCCCTCGTCGTCGGGGTTGTCGCAGCGCGGCGCCTGGTGCTCCGCGGGCTTCAGCTTGATCTGTCGAGCTCCCACGGGGGCGAAGCGGTATCACGGCGACGCCGGGGGTGAAACCGCGCGATGCGTTGTGGCTTGCGACGCCTCCGAGACCGATCGACGCGAGCGCGAGGGCCACCGGCGCCGCCGCGGAGGCCATCGACGCCGCCGCCGCGCGTAACTTTGTCGCCGCGGAGGCTTCTGGCTCGTCCGTGGCGGCTATCGCGTGGGGTCGCGAGGGCTCTCGACGCCACCGCAGCGCCTATCGAAGCGAGCGGAGGCCCTTCGCGTTCGCGTCGAGAGGCTCCGCGTTCGCGTCGATAGGCTCCGCGGACGCGTCGATAGGCTCCGCTGCCGGGCGGGCTGGCTTCGGGTCGGTGTCGGCGGGCTTCGTGTCGGTGTCGGCGGGCTTCGTGACGGCGCCGGTGGGTTTCGTGTTGGCGTTGGAGCGCTCACGCGCTCCCGTTTTTGCGGGTCTCGCGGAGCGCCGCTCACCACGCGGCGCGGTCGAAGAGCGCGCGTAGCTTCTCGCCACGCTTCGCGCTCGTCGACGCCACCCACGCCACGCGGCCCGCGAGGTGCGCCCGCACGACACCAACGCACTCGACCTGCGCGTGGGCGACGCCGCGCGTGACGCATCGGTGCAGCGTCGCGCGCAGGCGGTCGTACTCGTCGCGCGCCACCGCGGCGCCCTCGTTCACCACCACGCCCGCCACGCGCTGACGCTGCGAGCTCCGCATCACGCGCGTCTTGTCGGCGCGAAGCGCGAAGCCCTCGTCTCGCACCACGCGCTCGACCATCGCCGCGAGTCGCCCGGCGGGGCCGTCGCACGAGAAGGTCAGGTCGTCGGCGTAGCGCGTGTAGGTCGCGCCGAACGCCAGCGCGAGGCCGTACAGCCTCGCGTCGACGCGGTAGAGCGCCAGGTTCGCCAGCGCGGGAGAGGTCGGCGCGCCCTGCGGGAGGTGGGGCTCTCGCAGGCGCCTCCACTGTGCGTCTCCCACGCGGAAGCCGGGCCGTCGCAACTGGTCGCCACGGGATGTTCGCGTGGTGCAAATCCCGGCGAGACGCGCGGCCACCGCGTCGGGGTACGCGGCCTCGCGAAAGATCGCGCGCAGCAGCGTCGCGTGCACCGAGGCGAAGAAGTCTGCGAGGTCGAAGCGCAGCACCGTGAGCCTCCCCGCGTGGGCCAGCGCGTGCGTGAGGGCCGAGCGACCTCGTACGAAGCCGTGCGCCGCGGGGTGCGCGGGGATCTGCGACACGATCTCGCCCAGCACCTTGCGCTGAAGGGCCTTGAGGTGATCCTTCGGGGCCTCGAGCGCGCGCCATCCGCCCGCGGACTTCGCGACCCAGCGGACGCGGTAGTGCTTCACCCGCTCGTTCGAAGCGCCGCGGTTCATCCCGCGCAGATCGGCGTATCCCTCAAGCTGCGCGGGCGTCACGCCGAGCCACGCCGCGAGCGCGCCGGGGGTGGCGATCGCAGGGAGCGTCCAGTCGTGACGCAGCGGGAGCATCGCGGTCTCGGGCGTGGGCCATCGTCGCGCGAGGCGTGGGTCTTTCGCGTGCGCGTTTCGAAACGACGCCGTCGCGCGGATCACCTCGGTGACTGCGTCTGCGAGGTCGGTGTGCGGCGCGATCGTGAAGGTCGCGAGCACCCGCCGCACGACCGCGCGGAGCCACGGAGGACGCGCGCCGAGCACCGTCGCGCCTCGCTCGATGAGCGACGCGAAGACCCACGGGCCGTCGAGAAAGGCGAGCGAGAGCGCGTGGGCGACGAGCGGCATCGAGGTCGGGTGTGTGGCGGCGCGGCGCAGCGAAGCTCTGTCAGGCGTGAGCGGTCCGTGCGAAGCGCACGAGGGGCTCACGCGTCGAGGCGCGCGGGTGAGGCGCTGCACCCTGGGGAATCCCCAGAGCGGCGGAGCGAGACGTGAGACACGGCACGATCCGCGAGGTCCTGCGTCGCGCCGCCACGCGGTCACTCGTGCACCATCGCGCGCCTCGCGGTCAATACCGGGGGAGACGTGATGACATTCCCGGTCACTCCGAGGTGATGGAGCGGCGTGACGGGCGGGCGCCCTGCGATAGCATCGCGCGCCACCGATGGACGACGGAGCCGACACGCTGCTCGCGCATCACCGCGCGTCGTTCGAAGCCTTCACGCAGTCGCGCACGGAGCCCGAGCGGCGCGCGTGGCAGGGCCTCGAAGCGATGCTGCGAGAGGCCTTTCCGATCAAGGGCTTCGACGAGGTCTTCGAACTCTCGTTCGTGCGCTATCGCTTCGGCGACCTCACCGACGACCCGCGCAACTGCCTCCTCGAAGGCACCTCCTGGGCGCGCACGCTGTGGCTCACGCTGCTCTGCGTCCGTCACCGCGCGGAGCCGTCGGGCGAGCGCATCGTCGTCGACATGATCGAGGAGGAGGTCGCGTGCGGCGAGCTCCCCTGGATGACCGACGAGGGGACCTTCGTCATCGACGGCGTCGAGCGCGTGGTGCTCCCCCAGCTCGCGCGAGAGCCCGGCGTGTGGTTCGCGTTCGACGGGCGCGACCACACCGCGCGCATCGAGCCGCTCCGCGGTCCGCGCATCGAGCTGCGCATCGAGCGGAAGCACCGACGGCTCCAGGCGCGCGTCGGGCCCAAGGGCCGTTGGGTCCCCGCGACGGTGCTCCCGCGGGCGCTCGGGCTGTCGCGCGAAGAGCTTCTCTGCAAGGCCTACGGCGTCGAGACGCTGCTCATCGATGCGCGAGACGTCAGGCTCCGGTTCGATCCTGCGAGGCTCCTCGGGCGGCGCGCGGCGCGCGACATCGCGGTCAACGGGAGCGTCGTGGTGAAGCGCTACCGCAAGTTCACCCGCGCCGCGGTGCGGGCGCTCGCCGCGGCGGGCGTGACGGCGCTGCTTGTAGACGACTGCGACGTCGTGGGGATGGTCGCCGCGCGCGACGTCGTCGACGAAGAGACCGGCGAGGTGATCGTCGGGGTGGGCGAAGCCATCGACGGGCGTCACCTCGCGTGGATCCGTCGCGTGGGGATCTCCGAGGTCCCGGTGCTCGTCGTGTCGTATTGGGGCACCTCGGCGGTGTACGCCGGGCTCATCGCCGACGCGGACGGCGCGATCCTCGACACCGAGCTCGCGAGCCGGGGCGGAGACTCCATCGACGCCTGCGTCGAGCTCTGGCGGAGCGTTCGCCCTGACGAGGAGGTCGACCCTCGCATCGCAGACGCGTTCGCGCGGCGGCTCCTCAGCGACCCCGCGCACTTCGACCTCACGCCCGTGGGGCGCGCTCGCGTGAACCGCCTCCTCGGCACGACGGGCGACGCGCGGGCCCTCACCGCCGACGACCTCGTGGCGACGCTCGTGGGCCTCGTCCGCAGGGCGCGCAGAGCGGCGCGTGACCGTGATGACACGCACCTCTCGAACGCCGTCGTGCGCTGCGTGGGAGACCTCCTGGGGGAGCTCGTGCGCAAGGGCCTCGAGCGCGTCTCGATCGCGACGCGAGAGCGGCTCTCGCTGTGCCCGGGCGACTTCACGCAGCTCCCGTCTGCGATGTTCGATCCGAGGTCCTTCGACAAGGTGGTGCGGGAGTTCTTCACGCGCTCGCGCGTATCCGTCGCGGTCGATCGCACCAACCCCGCGGCCACCGTCGCGCAGGGGCGCTGGCTCGCCGCGGTGGAGCCCGATTCGAACTCGTCGCGTCGCAGCGGCTTCGCGCTCGAAGACACCGCGTGGTCGCAGCTCGGACTCCTCTGCCCCGTCGAGGCCAGGCGCGATCGAGGGCCCGTCGGATCGAGCCTCCCCCTCGACGCGCGGATCAACGAGCGGGGCGCGCTCGAAGGGCGCTTCGAGATGATCACCGACGTCGTGGGAGCGCCTCGCTACGTCGACGCGCTCTCGCTCGCGACCGCGCCGGTGACGGCGTGCGACGAGGCGCTCGACGCGCCGCTCGCGACGGCGATCACGGACTCGGGTGCGACGACGGTCGAGTCGCGCGCGGTGGGCTGGAGGAGCGCTTCGAAGGAGGGGTGGGTCGGCGCGGTGGCGGCGCTCGTTCCCTTCGCGATGCACGACGAGGCGTCGAGCTGGATCGAGGGCGTGCGCAACATCCGCGAGGCGATTCCTCCGTTGCGTGGCCGCGCGCCGCGGGTGCGATCGACGCGTGATGCCTCCGTGGCGCGCTCCTCGGGGGCGTGCGTTCGCGCGTCGGTGGCGGGCGTCGTCGAGCGCGTCGACGGGGGCTCCGTGGTGATCCGCGGCGACGACGGAGCGGTCAGCCGCCCGCTTCGCAGCTTCGAGGTCTCGCGTGGAAACCTCTTTCGTGAGCGGCCCTGCGTGCGTGAGGGAGACCTCGTCTCGGCCGACACGGTCATCGCCGAAGGGCACGGCGTTTCGCAGAAGACGCTCGCGTGCGGCGATGATGTGCTCGTGGCGCTCATGCCCTGGGCGGGCTTCAACGACGGCGGCGCGGTGGTCGTCTCGGAGCGCGTCGTGCGAGAGGGCCGCCTCGCGACCGTGCACGTTCGCGTCGTCACCGCCACCGTGGGCCGCGCGCACGGGGGGACGCACACGCTCTCGCGCGACGCCGATGACCTCACCGCGCACGAGCGGGCGCACCTCGATGACGACGGACTCGTTCGCGTTGGGACCCGTGTTTCAGAGGGCTTTCCGCTCGTGGGTCGCGTTCATCGCGCGTTTCGGGGAGCATCTCCGCGTGGCGACTCGGTGCGCGCGCCGCTCGGGTGTGAGGGCGTGGTGATCCGCGCGGAGATGTACCGCCCCGACAAGCGTCCGAAGGGCACCAGCGTGGTGCGTGTGTGGGTCGCGACGACGCGATCTCTCTCCGTCGGAGACCTCCTCGGGAGCCGTCACGGAGACCGCGGCGCCGTCGCGAAGATCGCCGCAGAAGAGGACCTCCCGATGCTCCCCGACGGGCGGGTGGTCGAGGCCGTGCTCAACCCGTCGCTCGTGCTCGAAGGCGGCGCGATGGGCGTCGTGTGCGAGATGCGCGCGGGCGGAGGGGCGTCACCGATCGATGGGTCCGTCACGGTGTCGTTCGCGGATCGCTTCGAAGGCGGCGACGAGCCCGTGACCCTGCGCGACGGGCGCACGGGAGAGACCTTCGCCGCGAGGGTGTGCGTGGGTCCGCTGCACCTCTTCAAGCTCGCGCCGATGGCCGACGATGTGTGCGAGGCGCGGGCGCGAGGGCCGCGAGACTCCACGACGAAGCAGGCGCTCGGCGACGGGCGTCACGCGCCGGGGCAGCTCTTCGACGAAGACGCCGTGTGGGCGCTGGTCGCGTACGGGGCGGCCCACACGCTGCGCGAGACGCTCGGCGCGAGGGGCGACGATCCCCGCGCGGCGGAGGCCATCGAGCGGGTCATCGAGCGCGGCGACGGCGGGCAGGTCGAGGCGGCGTCGCAGACCTTCGGGGCGTTTCTGCGGACGCTCCAGGCCGCGGCGATCGAGGTCACGGCGCCGCGCAGACGCGCGAGATTCTCGCTGTAATCCTCGCGGCGAGGTCGGATACGATCGGCGCGAGCTGAGACGGACTCACGCGCCTCCGCACGCCAGCGCACACGCGGCGCGGCGGGGGATACGAAGGGATGTAAGCCGCGCCGTGGAAAAGATCCTGTGCCTCGACGGCGGCCCCGGGCCGCTGATGGAGCTTCGAATCATCGAGCGCCTCCAGCGGCTCTTCGAACGAGACGGTGAGGGCGGCGGGTTCCTCGAACAGGCCACCGTGTTCGCGGGCACCTCCAACGGCGGTCTGATGGCGCTCTACCTCGCGAAGAACCTCACGGAGCAGGACGCCGACCGGGCCGCGGGGCGCACGCCGAAATCGACCTCGGAGATCATCGCCGGGTGCATGCGCTTCTCGGACGAGTACGCGGCCTCGCTCGCGGCGCACACGCACCACCTCGCGTCGCTGCTCGAGCCCTTCGCCGCGCTGCGCGAGGTGGCGATGGAGCTCGCGTCGGCGCCCGAGCTCCGTCAGCACATCGTGCTGGATCGCGCCCGGCGGATCGCGCGCTTTCCGCTGCACCTCGCGGGCGCCTTCGGCGACCTGTGGAAGATCCGAAGGACCCTCGCGGGCGTGGCGCCCCTCACCGACGCGTCGGAGTTCGAGAAGATCCTCCGCGACGCCTTCGGCGACTGGACCCTCGGGCGGCTCAAGCGAAAGGTGGTGGTCCTCTCCTTCGACACGACGGCGTGGAAGCCGCGCGCGTACCGTAATTTCTGGGCCGAAGACGACGTCGGCGTGAAGGACCGCGGACGCGACGAGACCGTCTCGCTCGTCGAGGTCGGGATGAGCACCGCCGCGATGCCGCTGTTCCTCCCGATCTTCGGCGGACGCGAGAACCGCGGATACCTCGACGGGATCTTCTCGGCCAACAACCCCGCGGCGACGGCCGTCACGCTGGTGCTCCGTCACCTCGTCGACGCCAACGAGGGCAATCCATTCGAGAAGGTCGTCGCGCTCTCGATGGGCGTCTCGCAGACGGTCGAAGAGGCCAACATCGAGCACTCGGGCGGCGTCGGCTCGCTGCTCGACCTCTTCAGCGTCGACGACCGCGTGACGCGCATGAGCCACTCGGCGGTGGACGGAGAGCTCAGGCTCTACCTCCGCGACCTCGACGTGCGCGTGAGGGTTCACGAGGAGCCGAAGCGCAAGGGCGTCGGGAGCATGTCGTGGGGATGGCTCGACTACATCCGTCGCCCGACCTTCGTGGCGAACATGCTCATCCACGGCATGAACGGCGAGTCGAGCGCCCAGGCCGGGCGCCTCCTCCGCGGGAACTTCTTCCGTCACGCGCCGCGCATCCACCTCGCGCGCACGCTGTTTCGCACGGTCTTCATGGGCACGCCCGTGGGCGAGACCGACATCCCGATGCAGGCCGCGATGTGCTTCCGCGACGCGATCGAAGACCCCAGCGCGATGTTCAGCACGAAGGACGAGTTCAAGAACGCTGACGAGACCGACGCGCTCCTCAAGTGGGTCGGCCGCAAGTGGTTCTCGCCGCACGACCGCGCAGACACGGGAGCCGGGCCCGAGGGCTTCGCCGAGTAGCGACAGCGCTGCTCTCTCAAGCGCAGCGTCGGCGGACGCGCGTCCTCAGATCGACGAGCGCGCGGTCGTACTCCTCGGCTTCGAGCGCGCGACCGTGAATCCCCCAGCGCTCCCACGACCCGTCGACGGCCCCATCGGGCAGGGGGGTGTGCAACGCAGTGGGGAGCGCCGCGAGCGCGCCCACGAGCGCGTGCGCGACGACGGAGCCGCCCTCGTCGATGCACCACTCGACGACGTCCCAGCCGTGCGCCGCGTGGCGACCTTCGTCGGCGGCGATCTCCTTGAGCACCTCGCGGATCGCGGGCTCTTCGCAGCGCTTCGCGAGCTTCGCGACGACGCGCGCCGACACGCCCTCGTGGAGCGCGCCATCGATGAGCGAGTCGACCGCGAGGCTCGCGAGCGCGATACTTCGCGACGACGACCGCGCCCCCACCCGCGCCGCGTCGGGAAAGGCCCCGGGGCTCTCTTCGCGTCCGTCGATCGCGCGGGCGAGCGAGAAGCAAAGCTCCGTGTGTCGCACCTCGTCGGCGGCGTCTGCGCTGGCCGCGGCGAGCAGGGCTGCGGGCGCGCCGAGGGCCATGAGGTCGAGCGAGACGCGCGCGAAGGCCGCCACGGATGCGTGCTCGGTGCGCCCGTTCTCGCGCCACTGCGCCGCGAGCGCGTCGCGCGACGAGGCTTCGACGGAGAGCTTCATCGCGGAGGTGGTCCACTGTCGCCCGCGCGTGACGGGCGCGAGGAGCACGCGACCGCGACGACGGAGCTGCCGCCCGCGCCCGAACTGGATCGTGCTCGCCCACGCGACGAAGAAGCCCAGGAAGCCGAAGAGCGCGCCCACGACGCCGAGGGGCACCGCCGCGAGGGCGAAGCCGCGTCCCTTCTCGGGCGCCGGGAGCGCGGGGAGCTCGCCGAGCACGCGCCACCCCCGCTGAAGCCCGTACACGGCGAGGCCCAGCGTCGTCGCCGCCACCGTCGCGAGCACCAGCGTGAGCGTCGCGCCGTAGATGTGCAGGTTCGCGGCCGAGAGCGCGGCGACCGCGAGCGGAGGGAGCGCCACCGACGCGAGGGCCGTCGCGAAGGCCCGCAGCGCGCGAGGGTTCCACCGCGCTGCGTTCGAGGGAGGGTGCGCGTCGCGGTACGCCGACTTGAGCGCTTCGGGGTCTGACATCGAGAGGGCTCCTCTCCGAAGAGCGTAACGCGATCACCGCCTCGGCAGGTGCGTCCTGAGGGTCGATCGGTCTCGGACGGAGAGTGAGAGGTCGTTGCGTGCTCGCGACGCGCGGCGATACAACCTCTCGACGCCGTGACGGTCACCCCAGTGAGCACCGGGCCTCGCCGCGTCGCGAGGGGGGCGCGCGCGCTGATCTCCGCGGCGTGCATCGCTGCGCTCGGCGCGACGCTGCCGAGGGTGATGGTGGGCCGCGACGCCGACGCGCTCTTCGACGGAGACGCCTCCGCGCAGCTCGCGATGGCGCGCGCGGTCGCGGACTCGGCGCACACGCTCACGACCGCGTCGGTGCACACGGGCTCCGCGCGCTTCGACGGCGAGTGGTCGCTCGTCACCGCGCAGATGACGGCGCTCGGACTCGCGCAGGTGATCCGCGCGCACCCCGAGGTTCGCAGCGCGTACCTCCCCGCGATGCGCGACGCGATCGGCGCGATGATGCGCCCGCGCACGTGGGCCTTCGCCGTCGAGGCGTGGGGACGCGGTCCCTTCGACGACCTCGCCTCCGACAACGGACACGCCTACCTCGGCTACGCCGCGCTCGGTCTCGGCGCGCTGCGCGAGGTCGACCCCGCGACGCCGTACGCGGCCCTTCACGATCGGGTGATCGAGGCGCTCGTTCGCAGGCTCGAACGATCTCCCACGGGCGCGATCGAGACCTATCCCGGTGAGGTCTATCCCTGCGACATCGCGTCGGTGGTGGGCGCCATCGGCCAGCACGCGCGGCTCACGGGCGCGCACCGCGAGGCCCTCCTCGCGCGCATGGCGACGATCTATCGCACGCGGTGGACCGACGCCGACTCGGGCTACCTCGCGCAGTCGGTCTCGGGCGCCGACGGACACGCCACGGGAGAGCCCCGAGGCTCGGGGACGGCGCTCGCGTCGTACTTCTGGTCCTTCGCCGACGCGTCGATGTCGCGCGCCCTC
>JBPOHC010000160.1:0-14550 GCA_052035985.1 Myxococcota bacterium
GGGCAACCCTCCGTGGGTCTCCTACGCGGGCAAGGCCGCGCAGCCGATCGCCGACCGTCGCCGCGCCTGGTACGACGCGTTCTACGCTTCCTTCGCGGGGTACAAGAACCTCCAGGGGCTCTTCCTCGAACGCATCGCCTCCGTCGGGCACACCGACGCGCGCCTCGGCGTCGTGCTCCCGAGCTCGATGGCTGAACTCAAGGGCTACGCCCCCACGCGCGCCGCGTTCGACCGCGCCGTCGTCTCTGACCCTTCGCTCCCCGACCTCGGTGAAGACAGCTTCCGCGGCGTCTCGCAGCCTTCGATGGTGCTCCACGGCACCGTCCGCGCGGCGCGCCTTCGCGAGGGCTCCGAAGACCCGTGGCCCATCGAGCGGCCCGACGTCGACGACGAGGCGACGCGCATCCTCGCGCGTCTCGCGGCACCGCCCTTTCCGCCCGAGACCTTCGGCGAGCGCGGCTTGCAGACGCTGCGCGGTGACACCGACCATTTCACCGAGACGCCCGACGCGCAGCACACCGTCCCCCTCCGCGTCGGCTCCGATATCACCGCGTTCCGTCTGGGCCCTCCCTCGATCTGGGCCGACCCTGCGCATTTCGGATCGCGGCTGCGTCCGCCCGCGGAGTGGCAGCGCGTCGACGTGGTCATCCGACAGACCGCGCGCGTCCCCATCGCGGCGCGCTCCGACGGCAAGGGCTTCCGCAACACACTCCTCGCGGCCTTCGCGTCGGAGACCTTCTCCGCGGGCACCCTCCTCGCGTGGCTCAACAGCAGCGTCGTGCGCTGGAGCCACTACTACCGCAACCGCGACGCGCGCCTCGGCATGCCCCAGGTGAAGATCGGCCACCTGCGCAGCCTCCCCGCGCCGCCCGCCTCCGTGCGCGCGGAGCTCCACCGCCTCGGAGAGGACCTCGCCGCGCGCAACACGGGCCTCTCGGCCGACGAACAGCGTGGCCTCGATGACCTCGCCGTGGCCGCCTTCGGGCTCACACCTGACGAGCGAGCGCGCATCACTCGCGACTCGGAGAAGTGGTGATGAGCACGCGCAAGACGGGCTTCGACGCCATCGTGGGGAACCCGCCTTTCGCGGGGAAGAACAACGTCATCGGCGGCAATCGCGCGGGCTACGTCGACTGGCTGAAGACGGTGCATCCTGAGAGCAGTGGCGCGTCGGACCTCGTGGCGCATTTCTACCGACGCGCCTTCGATCTGCTGCGCGCAGATGGGGCCTTCGGACTCATCGCCACCAACACGATCTATCAGGGCGACACGCGCGACACGGGGCTCCGCTGGATCCGAACGCACGGTGGCGAGATCTTCTCGGCGCGTCGTCGATTGCCGTGGCCTGGTCTGGCAGCAGTCGTGGTCAGCGTGGTGCACATCATCAAGGGCCGATGGACCCGCGTGCGTCGCCTCGATGAGCACGAGGTCGAACACATCAGCGCGTTCTTGTTCCACCAGGGCGGTGACGAGGCGCCAAAAGAGCTACAAGCCAATGAGGGGCGTTGCTACGTCGGCAGCTACGTCCTCGGAATGGGCTTCACCTTCGACGATCGCGCGAAAGATCGGGATGTGGTGAACAGCCTCGCAGACCGCGACGCCCTGATCGCGAAGGATCCTCGCAATGCGGAGCGGATCTTCCCTTTCCTCGGCGGCGAGGAGCTCAACGACGACCCCGAACAGAAGCCCCATCGCTACGCCATCAACTTCGCGGACATGACAGAGGACGAGGCTCGCGAGTGGCCTGACCTCATGGCGATCGTCGAGGCGAAGGTGAAGCCTGAACGACTCGTGAATAACCGCGAATCCTATCGCCGATATTGGTGGCATTTTGCGGAGAAGCGCGCCGAGCTCTCTGCTGCGCTCCAACTCCGGTCGCGAGTGCTCTTGATCGCGCGGGTCACTCAGTACGCCTCGTTTGCTTTCCTGCCTCCCAATCAGGTTTTCAGTGAGCAGTTGATCGTCTTCCCCGACGAGCGCAACGGATTTTTCTCGGTCCTCCAATCAAGCGTCCACGAATTCTGGGCACGCTTCTTCTCGTCGACGCTCGAAGAGCGACTTCGCTACACCCCCTCAGACTGCTTCGAAACCTTCCCCTTCCCCGCGGGCTGGGAGGAGAACGTGGCGCTGACCTCTATCGGCGCGGAGTATCACGCGTTCCGTGCGGAGCTCATGAAGCGCAACGGGCAGGGGCTCACGGCGACGTACAACCGCTTCCACGCGCCCGACGAGTACGACGGAGAGATCCTGAAGCTGCGCGCGCTCCACGACGCGATGGACCGCGCGGTGCTCGACGCGTACGGGTGGCGCGATCTGAAGCCCGCGTGCGAGTTCCTCCTCGACTGGGAGGAGCCCGAGGACGACGCGGGAGGGGCGCCGCGCAAGAAGAAGAAGCCGTGGCGCTGGCGCTGGCCCGACGCGATGCGCGACGAGGTGCTCGCGCGGCTGCTGGCGCTCAACGCCGAGCGCGCGAAGGAGGAGGCGAAACGAGCGCTCCTCGCGGGCGGGAGCGCGAAGAAGGCGAAGGGGCGAGGTGCGAAGGGCGGAGGGGGCGGGGAGCTGTTCTGAAAGGCAGCAGGGGGGAGGCGGCGATGACGGTGTTATTTCAGCGAGCCCTGGGGCTCTTTCACGAGCCGCGCTGGGACCGTGTGGTCGCGGCGCTCGACGACCGGATCCGGGCGACGGGGAGTGACAAGGACGCGGCGTTCTGGTGGGGCGAGCGCGCGCTCAACGGCCTCTTCGCCAGCGTGTTCTCGACGGGAGACGCATGGGCGCTCGTCGAGCCGTGCGTTCGCGGCCGGGATTCAACGGCGCCGAGACGCGTCGACCTCTGGTTTGGCTTCGGCGCGAACGACGCGGACTGGTTCACGCTGGAGACGAAGATCGTCTGGTCGCCAGCATTTGCCCCCGGAGAGGTGTTGGCGAAGTTCTCCGAGGCGTCGACGCAGCTCGCGAATCTCGAGTCGCGGTTTCGCGTAGGGATCCCACTCTCGGGGTGTTGGGTCGTTCCACAGGTGAAGGGGAACGGGCTCTCGCGCGCAGAGGCCGACGAGGTCATCGTCGCGCATTCGACGGCGCTGTGGACGCACCTCGCGAAGCACGAGGAAGATGATGGTGTGCTTGTGGTGGGGATGGTGCCGCCGGTGTCTGGAGTGCATCACAACGGGCGCCGCGCCCACCCAGGCGTGATTCTGGCGCTCTCGACGCGCGACGGGCTCTGGGGCGGAGGCTGATCACGATGGGGGCGACCTCGCCGCGAAGCATCTGCGTGTACACGTTGCAGCCCTGTGCCGACGTGCACCTTCTGAAGGAGGGCGTCGACCTCTTCAACGAAGCCCAACGGCAGTTCCGGGCGACGTGGAGCGGTGACGCTGGGATCGCGCACTCCTCCGCCGCCTCCGAGAGCGAAGCGATCGCAGGGCCCGTTGAGCGATCTTGGAGTGTGCGCGAGGTGATGGCTGCGTTGCGTCCGTCGTTGCCGCCCGACGGTGCGTTGCTGGTCTTCACGTCGGAGTTGCTCGCCTCGGGGGCCTACGTCGAGGTGCAGAGTCGGGTCACGCTCGTCTCGACGTTCGGCTGGGACGTCGACGCCGATCCTCCGCGCGTTGATGTCTTCGCGCTCTACAACCTCGCCGCGTGCGCGTTTCGCATCGCGGGGGGACACCTCCACGAGGCGCAGACACTGCCGCACCGCGCGCCGATAGGTTGCCTCTTCGACGCCAACGTGCCCGACGCGGACCGCGGCCTCTGCGCGCTCAAGATACGGCTCCGATGCGGCTATCTTTGCGCGTCGCATCGGGTGCGGTTGTCGAGCTTCGAATTGCAGTGCGACGAGCCGCTCGACGCGATCGACCGCGTGCTCGACCGCGTGCGAACGCGCGCCACGTCAACGAGCCCGAAGGGGCGAGCCTTGTCAAAGCGCGTCCGACAGGGGCGCACTCTGTTCTCGTGGGTGCACCTGTCCGACGTGCATGTCGGCCACGGCGACGAGAGCCACGTCGAGGACCAGAAGCTCACCTTGCAGGAGGTCGAGCGCGACTTGAAACGCCTCGTCAGCACGGCGAACGTAACGCCCGATGCGGTGCTGGTGACCGGCGACCTGGCGTTCAGCGGCGCGACTCGCACCGAGGATGAGTACAAGCGCGCGAAGCAATGGCTTCGAAGGGTCGCCGCGAGCGCCGGGCTCACCGAGAAATCGGTGTACCTCGTGCCGGGCAACCACGACGTGCAGCGAGCGGTGGACTCCGACCCCGACGTCGCGGCGCTCGTGCGTGACGTTCGCGCGGGCGTTCGCACGCTCGACAGAGCGCTCGCCAACGCGGCCGACCGGGCGATGCTGGCCCGACGGATGGAGAACTACCTCAAGTTTGCGCGAGGGTTCGCGCCCACGCGCGATCGGTCAGAGACGAAGGCCGGGGCTTCGTCCGCGCTCTGGTGGCGATGCACGATCGACAAGGGGCGCGGTCTGCGCGTGTCGCTGGTGGGTCTCAACACTGCGTTGGTCTCGGCCGAGGAGAAGACCTTCGGCACGGACCAACGCGCGCTGTCGGTCGGGATGCGTCAACTGCGCGAGGCGTTCGAATCGGACTTCACGCGCGACGATGGCTTGATCGTCGTGATGACGCACCACCCCTTCGTCGGAGGGTGGCTTCGCGACGAGCGAACGGTGCGAGAGTGGATCCAGAGCCGCGCCCACATGCACCTCACGGGGCATGTGCACGACGCCGACTCGTCGTTGCTGCGTCAGGGAGGTGGCAACGAGTTCATCACGATCGCCGCGGGCGCCGTGCACGAGGAGGCGTCGAAGGGAGGCGCGAGGGCGCGCCACGGGTACAGCATGGGAGCGGTGCAGAGCGACGACGACCGGACCTGGGTGCGCGTCTGGCCGCGGATGTGGTCGGAGAAGCGACGCGGCTTTCGCGCGGACGTTGAGCTGTTGGCCGACGGTGAACTCTGCCACGACCTCGACGTCGATCTGCCTGCGCTGCGTGGCGCGGGAAGGTAGAGGCGCTCGGCAGAGGCAGTGTCGCAACGAGCCCGAGCACGTCGAGCGCCGCCGGGCGAGCTATGTCGGCGTTGTGGCCTTGAGCTTGAGCTTCCACTCATTGTACAGGCTGTCCACGCGGACACGCCGCTCGGCAGACGCGGTCTGAAAGAGCCGGATCAGTTCCTCGATCGTGAACGAGCGGGTGTTCCCCGCGCCGACCGCGCCCTTCATGAGGCGAGCGACGGTCGACAGCTTGAGGGATCCCAACTCGACGAGATCGACATGAAAACCGCTGCACGGTGGGAACTGCGTGTCTCCCGCCGAGGGCGTGGGCGTGAGGCCCGCCGCGATGACGTCGGACTCTGCGATCCACATGATATGAACCCCTTCGAGCGTCTTGCCGGTTACAGTGAGCGCCGCATCACACTCCCAATTCGGACTCTTGGGGTCGAAGCGCCAGAACGAGAGCTCGTTGTTGTCCGCCTGCAAGATCGACTTCTTCGATGTGAGCTCACCCGCAGGCACCTCGTCATCGGGGATCCCCGCGCAGGGGGTAGTCCAACGCCTGAGGTCGACCTTGCGAACGAGGATCATCGAGTCTCTCGCTGTGGGGGCTGATCAGGCTACGACTCGGCGGATGTAGTCCCGGAGCCACGCTTCAGGCTCCTCGTGAGCGCGCAGGAGGCCGAGGGCGCGCTCGCGAAGAACGCTCCCGGGCTCGACCGCGAGACGCTCGAGCGCGTGCACCGCCGCGCCGCGTACGCGCAGTGACGCGTGCTCCAGTCCGAGCTGAAACAGGGGCGCGAACGCATCCCACGCGGGGGCGACCGGCAGCGTCCCGACGATGCGCATCAGGTCTTCAAGGACCGCTACGTCAGACGTCGACGTCACGATCTCGCGCACGAGTTGAGCCACGTTCGCCGCGTTCGTCGCCATGGTCGGGCGCAGCCGTTTCGCGAGGGGGTGCACCCGCTCGGCGTCGAAGGGGTACGCGTCGATCTCTTCGACGACCTCTTCGACGGTGGGGAGCGCGACCGGCGTGACGGACACCTTCCGGAACGGCTGCGCGTGCTTCACGACGTAGGTGACGTGGGACCCCACTCCCCGGAGGATCGCGTCGTAGCCAGACACGGGATCGTCGGCGTGACGGGTGAGCGCCGACCCTTTCGGTCCGTGCGAGAGCGTCTCGAACGAAGGGGTGTCGTACTCCTGTCGGCTACGCGGGACTGCCATCGAAGACCTCCTTCGCCTTGTCGGTGACGACCTTCTCGAAGACGTCGCGCTCGCGATTGTGCAGATCCTCGACGATCGACAACACCGCGGCGTGATCGTCGACCTCGACCTCGGGGACCGCGCTCACGTCGAGGTCGACGACGAGGACCAGTCGGTCTTCGACCCGTGCGGATACGGTCACGATCGTGACGCGCGCGCCGTCGTCCCACTCGTGCTCATCACGGTGCACATGCTCGCGCAGCGCAGGGATTGGCGCCGCTTTAACGGGAGGCGCGCCGACGACCACCGCCGCCGGGACGCCGTCGGCGCCGACCTCGAAGCGGTTGATGTACCTCAGGCCGATGCGCTGCAACTGCGAGGGGCGACGCGCGGCGACGTAGAGCCGGTAGACCTGCTCGATCGTCGGCCGATACCGCTCCCAGTTCATGTAGGGCCTGAGCGAGTGGGCGCTGACGCTGGCGCCGCCGATGATCGCACGCACCCGGCCGTCATCACGGGTGAACAGGGTGTGCTCGTGGGTCTCGACCTGCTCGGGCGTGATGGAGGGGCGGCCCTGCGGGTCGGTGCTCAGGAGCGCGGTGTGACGGTTGAGCGGCTTCGGAGGTTCGGGAGAGAACGGCTGGAATTCCTGGGCAATTCGAGCGCGCGCGTCGTCATCCCAGGGCGCGTCGCACGCGAAGCGGAACTCGCAGATCGCCTCGTGAATCGGGTCGTTCTTGTAGATTCGGCGGGTCACGTGGGCCTCGCAATCACAACGCGCGAGAGCGCGACCGGGTTCCACAGCGCCAACACGCGGCACGATACCCACGGTACAGGCGGTCGTTGCAAGGGGGCTCGCGCGGGAGGTGCATGAAATGGAGAACCTCCGATGCACCGGGCTCGTGATCCCTGTCCGCGGGGCCGCGGCTCTCAGGCGGGCGGAGCACCCTTGTTGTTCTTCGGCGCTTCGGGCTTCGCCTTCGTCGCGGTGCGCGCCATGAGCGGCGGCACCTTCTCGTCGAGGTCCTTCTCGCCGAAGAGCACCATGCCGATCTTGCGCAGTTCGGCGTGCGCGGCGACGAGCAGCGCCCAGAAGGCGTCGCGCTCCAGGGCGGCGGCGTTGCGGGCCGCGACTTCGCGGATCGCGTTGTCGGGCGAGAGCTCGTCGAGCAGTCTCCGCGCGCGGCCGGTCGCGCGCTGACGCCACGCGGGGGTGAAGGGGTGACGCCCGCGGAGCTTCTCTCCGTCGAGCGCCGCGTCGGCCGTCAGCACGTCGCGCGCGCCGTCGATGGGCCCGGAACCTTCGAGGATCTTGTTGTACGCGTCGAGCGCGTAGTCGCCGAGGCCCACGAAGATCTTGAGCATGCCGACCACGAGCTGGCGATCGGTGAACATCTTCGAGGTGCGCTCCGCGAGGGGGAGGGCGGCGTCGGGGTCGTCGTCCGCGGGCGCATCAACGGCGCCGGGGGCCTCGGTGACGCGGTCGCACGCGTGGGTGAGGGCGAGCGACAGCGCGACGCACTCGAGCGCGCGGGTGACGTTGGCGAGGGGGAGGTTGGCGCGGGCCTCGTCGGCGAGGGGCGTCACCGAGGCGACGCCGCGCGTGACGTTGGTGCGCACGAGGTCGGGGTCGGCCTTGCAGACCGCGAGCATCGCGGGGTCGGCCTTCAACGCCTCGTCACGAAAATGCGCCCACGCGGTGCGAGGGTCCTTGGTGACGAAGGGCGGGACCATGGGCTTCTCACCGACGGGCTTCGTCACAGCCTTCGTGGGAGGTCTCTTCGCTGGCTTGGGGTCTGTTCTGGCGCTCATGAGAGAGCAGTCTACCGACCCTCCCCGGTCGCGCGGAATGACAAAAGTGTGACGCTCCCGCGTGGCTCGGGTCGCCGCGAGAGAGGTGCGGGATGCGCGGGCGCATCGGCGTGGTCGGTGCGCGACCGCTCGGGGGTTGGGGGGGGGTATCGGCGTGGTCGCGCGCGAAGGTCAGGGTGATGCGCGGTGGCATCGGGGTGGTCGCGCGCGGAGGCCGACGCGATGCGTGGGGGAGGGCCGACGGTCGTGCGCAGGAAGCGATTCATGGTTCTCGTCGCGGGGCTTCGCTGGCATCGTCACGCGCGATCGACGACAGCGCTTGCAGGGGAGGTGACGGTGATGAGCACATCGGCAGAGATTCGGGCGTCGTTGGTGAAGACGCTCACGACCGACCTCGTGGGGCCGCAGCGCGGCGATCCTTTGGAGGGCGAGCAGCTCTGGGAGTCTGACGCCCCGTCGCGTTGGTACCTCACGGGCTTTCTCACGCCCACGAAGGCGCCCGAGCACCTGCGCTTCGACCCCGAGTCGACGGAGGTGATCGACGCCCAGGTGGTCGACGAGGAGACCGTCGGTGACGACGACGCGACGCCCGAGAGCGCGACGGCGCGGAGGGTGTTCCTCCCATCGTCGATCGGGATGAGCGTGCTGGTGCCGCCCGGCACCGCGGCCCTCGACGTCGAGGTGAGCTGGGGCGACTACCGCAAGATCCCGCAGCCCGACACCGATCCGCCGCGCAAGGTCTGGCAGCGCGGGCAGCGCGTGGAGCGCTTCGAAGCGCGCCTCCCGAGCGAGCGGATGAACTGCGTCGAGGTGCCCGCGTCGCGCGGCGCGAAGCTCTACATCTCGGCACGCCCCGTCGAAGACGAGGTCGCGGCGCTGAGCGGGCTCCCGAAGGGCACGCGCGCGCTCTCGGTGTTCCTGGTGAACGAGCGAGACCCGGCGATCGAAGACCGGGCCGACGAGGCGAACCTCTATCAGGTCGAGCTCTGCCTGCGCCTCGCGGAGGGCTTCGTCGCGCGCCCCGACCACCACGGCATCGACGGCGACGACGCCGACGAGCGGGTGGCCGACCTCCAGTACCGCGACGCGTTCGAGTTCGCCGTCGGGCACGGGATCGCCACGCGCGCCGTCGTCGAGGGCGCCCGCTGCGCGGAGGTGCGCACCACGTGGATGCCGACGGCCGAGGTGGAGAAGGTCGACCCCGCGCGGATCGAGGGCGTGACCGACGAGACGCTCTCGATGGACGCGCTCGCGACGGTGGAGACGTCGGACGTCCTCCGCGCCCGCCTCGCGCCCTTCGCCGCGGCCTACGCCGCGTGGATCTCCGCGCAGCGCGCCACCGCCCTCTCGGACGCGCGACGGAGGGCGGTCTGCGACGACCTCCTCGACCGATGCGAGCTGGCCCGCCGTCGAATGCTCGCGGGCATCGAGGCCCTCGGCGACCCGCTGGTGTTCGACGCCTTTCGCCTCGCGAACCGGGCGATGGAGCAGGCCGCGCGGCAGCGTAACGCGCAGACGAAGGCGACGACGCCCGACAAGGTCGACGCGCCGCGGTGGCGCCCGTTTCAGCTCGCATTTCTGCTCTTGAACCTGCCCGGCGTGGTCGATCCGACGTCGCCCGACCGCGCGACGCTCGACCTCCTGTTCTTTCCGACAGGCGGAGGCAAGACCGAGGCGTACCTGGGGATCGCGGCGTTCACGCTGGTGCTCCGGCGGCTCCGAGACCCGTCGCCGTGCTCCGCGGGGTTGAGCGTGCTCATGCGGTACACCCTCCGGCTCCTGACGCTCGATCAGCTCGGGCGCGCCGCGGGCCTCGTGTGCGCGCTCGAGCTGGAGCGCAAGAAGGACCCCGCGCGCCTCGGTCAGTGGCCCTTCGAGGTGGGGCTCTGGGTCGGCCGCGCCGCCACGCCGACGCGCATGGGACGCCGCGGAGACCCCGACCGGAACACGGCGCGCGCGCGCACCCTCGCATTCAAGAACGACAGCAAGGGCAAGCCCTCGCCCATCCCCATCGAGGTCTGCCCCTGGTGCGGCACGAAGTTCGACGCCGTGTCGTTCTCGCTCGTGCCCAACGAGGATCACCCCAACGACCTTCGGATCGTGTGCGCGAACCCGCGCTGCGCGTTCACGCGCGACAATCCCCTCCCGATCGTGGCCGTCGACGAGCCGCTCTACCTCCGGCTCCCGTGCTTCATCATCGCGACGGTCGACAAGTTCGCGTCGATGCCCTGGCGCGGGCCGGTGGGCAAGTTCTTCGGCCGCGTGGAGCGCCACGACAAGCTCGGCTTCTACGGCCCGGGCGAGAACCCGACGGCGCAGAAGCTCCCGCGCCCGCTGCCCCCGCCCGATCTCATCATCCAGGATGAGCTGCACCTCATCAGCGGCCCGCTCGGCACGATGGTGGGCCTCTACGAGACCGCCATCGAGAGGCTGTGCGCGCGCGAGGTCGACGGTCGCACGGTGCTCCCGAAGATCATCGCGTCGACGGCCACGGTGCGCCGCGCCGAAGCCCAGGTGCGGGCGCTCTTCGGTCGCACCGCCGTCGAGGTGTTTCCGCCGCCGGGCCCCGACCGCCGCGACTCGTTCTTCGCGCGCACGGTCCCGACGACGGAGAAGCACCCGAGGCTCTATGTCGGGGTGGCCGCGCAAGGCAGGAGCCTCAAGGTCGTGCTGCTTCGCACCTACCTCGCGCTGCTCTCGGCCGCGCAGCGCCACTACGAGCGCGAGGGCGCGAAGGGCAACACGACGAACGCCGCGGATCCGTACATGACGCTCCTCGGGTACTTCAACGCGCTGCGCGAGCTCGGCGGCAGCCGACGCATCGTCGAGGACGAGGTCCGCGGTCGACTCCACGGGTACGGTCGACGCCGACGCGCCAACGAGGCCGACGCCGACGTCGCGTTCGCCAACCGGAGCATCTCGTTCGAAGCGCTGGAGCTCACCTCGCGCGTCCACACCAACCAGGTCTCGGAGGCCAAGCAGCGCCTCGCCCTGCCCTTTCACGCGGACAAGCGCGTCGACGTCGCGCTCGCGACCAACATGATCTCGGTGGGCCTCGACATCACGAGGCTCGGGCTCCTCGTGGCGCTCGGTCAGCCCAAGACCTCGTCGGAGTACATCCAGGCGACGAGCCGCGTGGGGCGCGATGAGAACCTCCCCGGGCTCGTGGTGACGCTCCTCAACGTGCACAAGCCCCGTGACCGCTCGCACTACGAGCGCTTCGAGACCTACCACGCGACGTTCTATCGCTCCGTCGAGGCGACGAGCGTGACGCCCTTCGCGCCGCGCGCCGTCGATCGCGGCCTCGCCGCCGTGGTCGTGTCGCTCGCGCGCCACGGAGACGCCGCGATGGTGCCCGCCGGGGCGGCCAGCGAGCTCGCGCAACACAGGGGCGCGTTGTCCTGGATAAAATCGGTGCTTCGCGAGCGCGCAGCGGCGCACCGGAAGGATCTCACGCCGGCAGAGCAGCAGTCCCTCGGGGCGCACCTCGAGGCCCGCGTCGACGACCTGCTCGATAGCTGGGAGCGCATCGCCGCAGACGCCGTGCGGACGGGGCGATTCCAGTATGGCAACGAGCTGGTCGGGGTGCCGTCGCTCCTTCACACGCCCCTCGACGCCGACCTGCGTCGAGAGCCGCCGAACTCGCCGCTGAGGAAGTTCCGCGCGCAGTGGTCGATGCGCGACGTCGAGCCCGAGGTGCCGTTGCTCGTGAAGCGTATCGATGGAGGGGCGGTCTGATGGCGCGCGCACACGTTCGTCGTAGCCAGGTGGTGTCGACCTTCGGCCCTGGCGCGCTCGTCGACCTCCCCGAGCAGGCCGTGCTCATCGCAGGGCTCGAACACTGGCGCGGAGAAGCCCCGCTCGTCCACGAGCCGAGGCTGCTCCAGAAGCTCAGGTACGCGCTCCATCTCCCGGGGTTGGAGCTGCGCGCGCCGCCCGTGCCCGACCGCGACGATGACCTCGGCGTCGGGGTGGGGGCGTGGCTCTTCCCCGAGTGGTTCATCGCGCAGTACGAGAAGGTCACGAAGGAGCACGGCCGCTCGCGCCCCCTCATTCACCGCAAGACGCTCGACCGCGGGCGCTACGTCACCGAGGGCAAGGACGGCAAGCGTCTGCGGATGCCCGTCGTACCCGTGCGCTTCGTCCAGGGATGCCCCAACGGACACATCAGCGACATCGAGTGGCGCGAGCTCCTTCACGGTCCGAACGGAGCGTGCGGCGGGACCCTGTGGATCGATGAGCGAGGCACGACGGGCGACCTCACGGACCTCTGGCTCCGCTGTGACGGCTGCGGTGCCGAGTCGCTCTCGCTCGCGCGGCTCCAGGGGTCGAAGGACGCAGCCACGAGCAAGAACCCGCTGGGCGAGTGCCGTGGTGATCGCCCCTGGCTCGGGCCGCACGCGAGGGAGATCTGCCGCGGCGAGACAGGTCTGCCGGTGATGAACAAGCTGCTCATCCGGCACGCGAGCAACGCGTACTTCCCCGAGATCGAGCGGGCGATCTCGATCCCCGACGCGAACGAGGCGCTCCGCAAGGCCGTCGACGCCGTATGGGAGGACTTTCTCCAGTACGCCGAGGACGCGCAGGACATCAAGAAGGAGCGCCGCCGCGAGCGGGTGAAGAAGGCCCTCGAGCCCTATGGCGACGACCAGGTATGGGCCGAGTGCGCGCGCCGAAAGGCAGGCGGCTCCGAGGGCGCTCGCACGCTCAAGGAGGTCGAGCTCGACACGTTCCTCGCCGCGCAAGACGAGCTCGGGGAGGACGCGCCGGAGGGGGACTTCTACGCGCGACGGCTCCCGCTCGCGAGATCACACACAGGGGTCATGCGGCACATCGATCGCGTGGTGCTCGCGCATCGGCTCCGGGAGGTCGTCGTACAGCTCGGGTTCACGCGCTTCGAGTCACCGGCGCTCCCGGTCGACGCTGACGTGGCGCTGAACGTCCGCCGCGCCTCGCTCGCGCTCGACCTCCGCTGGCTTCCCGCCATCGAGAACCGCGGCGAAGGGGTCTTCATCGCCCTCGACCGCAAGGCCGTCGAGGACTGGCGCAGCCGTGAAGCGGTGAAGGGGCGCGCGCAACAGTTCCTTCCCGGTCTGCGTGCGGCGACCCGGCAGGATCTCAGCAAGGACCTCGTGTGCGAGGTCTACATGCCGTACATGCTCCTTCACACGCTCTCTCACCTCCTCCTCACGGCCGTGTCGCTCGAGTGCGGCTACTCCGCGGCGAGCATTCGTGAGCGCATCTACCTCGGGGACGCGGGCTACGGCGTGCTGCTCTACACAGGCACGCCCGACGCCGAAGGGACGCTCGGCGGGCTCGTCGAGGTGGGGCGTCACCTCCCTCGTCACCTCCGCGCCGCGCTGGAGCTCGGCTCGCTGTGCAGCAACGACCCCGTCTGCGCGCAGCACAACCCTGACGCGCCGCATGAAGGTCGCGCCGTGCACGGCGCCGCGTGTCACGGCTGCCTGCTGATCGCAGAGCCCTCATGCGAGCGTCGAAACGAGCTCCTCGATCGCGCGCTCGTGGTGCCTACGGTCGACCGCACCGACCTCGCGTTCTTCGGTGAACGTGCGTGAGCGCGCAGTCGGGCGTCTCTCGCACGGGTCTCGTCGCGCTCTCGAACGCGCTCGCGCGAGGGGCCGTCGGGTTGGAGGCGACGCCCACGCAGCTCGCGCGGGTCCTCGGCGAGGATGAGGTCCCCGCGGCGCTGCGTCTATTCGAGTCGCTGCGGACGCGCGCGATGAAGCCAGAACAGGCCGCATTGACCTTGCATCTCGTCGCGGAGGAACGTCGCCGTTTCGAGGAGGCTCGCGCGCAGCTCGTCTGGTCCGATCATGACCTTCGCGGCGCACGCGACACCGCGGTCGTCGCGCACGAGCTGTTCCGCGAGGCGCGCGCCTCGGTGCTGGTGTCCACGTTCAACATGGGACATCGCCACAAGGACGGCGAAGCTCCAGGGCATCCGCTCCTCGCGCCGCTCGCCGTTCGCATGGCGTCGGTGCCATCCCTGTCGGTTCGCCTCTTTCTCAACATCAAGCGGCATGGCGACGAGGACATCGCCGCACAGGTCACTCGCTGGGCCCGATGGTTCCGCCGCGACCTGTGGCCTTGGGATCGCGTCCCCGAGGTGTACTACGACCCTCGCTCGCTTGAGGGCGACGGCGACGCGTGCCTTCACGCGAAGTGCATCGCGGTCGACGACGAGCGCGCGTTCGTGACGTCGGCGAACCTCACGGAGTCGGCCCACGAGCGCAACATCGAGGCGGGGGTGCTTCTGCGCGATCCGGTGTTCGCGCGCGACCTGAGGCTCCACTTCGAAGCGCTCATCAGCCGCGGGTTGGTGCGACCGGTTCGCTGCGACTGAGTTCTAAAAACAGCGCTCCGGGAGGCACAGCCCCTCGGGGCTCACCCGCGGCCCCGCGGGCGTCGCGGTCGAGCCCGTCGGCGGGGCGAGCTCCACCCCGAGCTGCCGGGAGGCCCGCACGGCGGCGCCCTCGCGCGTGAGCGCCAGGCGGGGGTCGGGGGCCCGGCGGCACGGG
>JBPOHC010000107.1:0-4398 GCA_052035985.1 Myxococcota bacterium
GCGTGGAGCGCCTCGATCTTGCGGAGCTTGTCGAGCAGCGTTGCCTCGTCCATCGCGACGGCGACGATACCGCAGAGCATCCGGTCTGCGCGCGGCGCCAACCACGCCCGCGGTCGCCTATCAAGACGCCGCTGGCAGAGGGGTTACGATGCTGCGCCTCACGGTCGAGCACCACTACTTCGACTGGATCGAGGATCGCGGTGCGCAGCGCGAGCGCTACTTCCTCTCGCCGCGCGGCGAAGGGACCTTTCGCTGCGTGTGGCCGCTTCGCCCCGAGTGGGACATGGCGGAGATGCGCAGGATTACGGTGCCGGGGCTGATGGCGGTGATCTACGGCACGCCCGAGCGACTCGACGGGGCCGTGATCGACCTCGGGCAGGCATCGTACGCGCGGCTCTTCCCTCCGGGGTCCTACTCGATGGGGCGTCTCGTCTACGGCCGCAACACGCCTCGCGATGCGTCGACCGCGCGATGATCGCCCCACGCCAGTGATATTGCCTACCTGCCCTGCATGTGTGGCTGAGCCCGCCTCACTTCTTGTCACCGACGAGTCGTACCTCCCTCTCGCCTCCCGCCCCTTGCTTGTGCGACGTCTCCCGGGCGAACGCTCACCCCACCCCTTCGATCGCCAGCACCTCGATCACGGCCTTCCCCGCACGGCGATGTCCCGACACCGCGACCGGCGTATCCTCCGAGAACGCGGTGAACACGTCGTCTCGGTGGGCAGAGCTGAACCTGCACGACCACGACTGCGAGAGGTCCGCGGAGCGCACGATGAAGGTCATCGCGTCCTTGTCGAGCTCGCGGATCGTCCCCTTGATCTGAACGGGTTCGACCGCGGGACGCGCGCGACGGAGGAAGCGCCTCGCGCGAGCCCCATGTTCGCGGGACATCTTCACGCCGACGCTCCCCACGAGCCGCCCACCGAGCTGCATCTCTTCGATCACGCCGCTTCCTGGCGGGAGCAACCCCGAGAGTGCATCGAGGGCGACGACGAGCTCCGCGTCGGGCGTGTCTCCATCGATCGCGTTCGAGTCGCCTTGAAGGGCCGCGACGCCCCGTCGTAGCAGCCTGGTGGCGACGTCGAGCACGCGCTGCTCAGCAGGCAGAAGAGGTTGCTCCCCGACCGCGACCGGCTCGCCGAAGACCGCCTCGAAGCTCCCGAAGGCGAGGCGACGGGTCGGCAGATCGTAGTACCGCCGCAGGCGTTCCGTCGGGCGTCCGTCGGACGGAACAACCTCCAAGGCGTGCTCGATCAGCGCCTTCATCGCGTGCATCGCACCGTCGATCACCTTGCGCACCACGCTGGCGGGCACCTCCGCGTGCGAGAGCGTCGGTCCCATCGCGCGCACGACCAGCAACGGCGCGGGGAGCGCGACCAGCGTCACCCCGGGGGCCGGGAGCGACGCCGCAGGAATGTCATCGAAGCTCGCCCGTCGCACCCGTTGCAACGCCCCGTCGTAACCCTGCTCGACGATCCAGACCCACGACTGACGAAGCCCGTCGAGCAGCGCGGTTTCCCCCGCACGAAGACGCGAGAGCGTGTGGACGTCGGTGGGAACCACGACCCACCCGAAACGCCCGTCGGCCTCGGCCGCGTTGTACGCGAGGAGCTCGTCTCCAAGGGGCGAACGCGCGACGAAGAGGCGAGGCCCGTCGATGTCGACGAGCACTTCGACGGGGACCAGCGCGCCGACGGATTGCTCCGCGGCAACATCGCGACCGGGGATGTCCCAGAGCGAGCTCACGATGGCCTCCGCACGGGCGTCACCAGGTGGAACGGCGCGATCCGGTCCGTCTTCTCGAAGGGCCAGAGGGTGGTGTGCGAGGGCTCCCGCCCCTGCGTGCGCATCGAGACGCCGAACAGGGCGTCGAGCGTGCCTTGCGCAACGAAACTACCGAGCACGGGAAACAGGAGCGCCATGCGCTCCGCCTCATCGAGAACACGAAACGTCGAGAGCCCGGCGCGAAGGCAGGGGGGCGCCTTGGGGAGCTTGCCGAGCTCGCGGTGACTGCGAAAGTCCTCGGTGCTCGCGGCCGCTCCACGCACGACGCGGTAGTACTCACCCGAAGTCGGCGCGGCCTCCGAAGGCGGACAGCCCTCCGGCCAGTCGATCGGAAACGTCTTCTGCGGAGGCTTCGAGTCGCTCACAGCGCCGCGAAGGTATCAGAGCGCGTGGTTGACACAACCGTCGCGCGGAGGACGACAAGCGTCGCGCGTCTGCGAGCGCACGGAGCGTCTCCGCGTCGACGCGCTCCACTTCGCTCTCGTCGGCTCCTCGACGAGCCGCGGCAACCCCAACAGTACGGGGACACCCCGACGTCCCCAGCGAAACCAACCCGCGCATTGAATTTCGGTGGGGGTGACCACCCAAATCCAACCCGCGCATTGAGTTTCGATGGTCCGACCACCTCAAATCCAACCCACGCATTGAATTTCGATGGTCCGACCACCCCAAATCCAACCCGCGCATTGAATTTCGATGGTCCGACCACCGTTCCGGTAACCCATCGGTTGAAATCCGGCGGTCGCCGCACCGCTCCGCCAGCCGCGATGTTGCCTGCACGCCCTCTGACCGCCGCTTCATGTACTCCGAGCGACGCGTTGGCGCTCCGCGATGACGCGCCCTCGATCACCCCGCCATCGGGTCGCGATACACCGCGTCGACCGCGAGCTGCGCGGACACGCCGCTCAACGTGACCGTCTCGCCTGGGCCGTGCTCGCGCATCGTCCAGGTGCCGTCGTCGTTGCGAACGTGGTGTTCGAGGAGGTGCTCACGCTGCGACACGATCACGTAGTCGCGCAGCGAAGGGATGCGGCGGTAGTGCGCGAACTTGCCGCCTCGATCCCAGTCTTCGGTGCTGTCGGAGAGCACCTCGACGAGCACCAGCGGGTTCGCGAGCGCGTTGGCGTCGTCGGGGTCACGCTCGATTCGCCCGCAGGCCACCGCAGCGTCGGGGTACGTCGCGAGGCCCGTCGCACGCACGCGCACCCGCGCGTCGCTCGTGAAGACCCGGCACGGTTTGCCCGCGAGGCCCACGGAGAGCGCCGTGATCACCGAGGCGCAGAGGGCGCTGTGGTCGAGCGTTCCACCGGCCATGTCGTAGACGACGCCGTCAAACCACTCGTGACGGAGCACGCTCGAAGCTTCGAGGGCGAGATACGCCTCGTACGACACGCCTCTCTGCACCGTGGTGACGTCACGCATTGCGCAAGCATGCACCACGCCACCACGCCGTGGCCAGCCTCGAGCCGCGCAACAACGGTCCGCACGCCTCGCATCGAGGAGCGCGACACCTACGCGTCGAACACCTTGAGGTAAAGCTCCGCGAGGCGCAGCGCGCCCCCGAGCGTCGCGATGGGCACCTCGTCGTCGTTGCGGTACTCCCGCAGCAACCACGACCCGTCGGCCTGTCGCGCGAAGTGCTCGGCGTACTGCTCGGTCTGCGACACGAAGATCAGGTCGCAGAGCGTCGAGATGCCGCGATACCCGGTCGCCTTCTCACCGCGATCGAAAGCCTCGGTGCTCTCGGAGAGCACCTCGACGAGTACGGTGGGGTTGGTGATCACGTCGCGCGTCTCGCCGTAGAGCGCGAGGGGGCCGCAGACCACCGACGCGTCGGCGTACACGAAGCCCTTGCGCAGCGGCACGTAGACCTTGAGGTCCGACGAGAAAACACGGCACGGCCCGCGTCGCGTCACGCTGCGAAGCTCGGCGAGCACGTTGGCCGTGATCGCGTTGTGGTCGGGCAGCGCGCCCGCCATCGCGTAGACCTCGCCGTCCCAGAGCGTGTGCTTCTCGGCGGAGGTCCGCTCCATCGCAAGGTACTCGTCGACGGAGACGCGAGTTCGAGGGGCCGCGACCATGCGCGCGAGGGTACCTCACGGGCGGTCGTTCACCCATCGCCCCGTTGCGGGTCACACAATGTCCCCTGCCCCACCGCATCCCTCTGGCCTCTCGCAGGCGCCGTCTGTGATCATCCCGCGCGATGACCGCCCCCACCACGAGCGTCGCGGTGCGCACGCACCTCGTCGACGCGCTCCACGCCGATCTGGTCGGCCCCTTCGACGGCGACGCGAACTCCGTCGAGGTGCTGCGGCTCCCTCCGTCGCGCTTCTACCTCGCGGGTTTTCTCGCGCCGTCTGGAGCCCGTCACGCGGGTGATCCCACCGACGACGAAGACTTCGCCTCGGGCAGCGACAGCGACGACGAGGAACAGAGCGAAGCCTCGCCCGAGCCCAAGGTGCCGAAGCTCCTGCCCGCGTCGATCGGGCTCTCGGTGCTCCTCCCGCCCGGCGCCGATGACGCGGTGCAGATCACCTTGCACTACGCCGAGTATCTACCGGGAACGGCCGACGAGACGCCCGATGGCGCGAAGCGTCCGCCGCAGCACGGG
>JBPOHC010000396.1:0-1555 GCA_052035985.1 Myxococcota bacterium
CGTACTGCAGCCTATCCCACCACCCGCTGCACTACGCTCCACCGTACTGCAGCCTATCCCACCACCCGCTGCATTACGCTCCACCGTACTGCAGCCTATCCCACCACCCCCTCGCGGCACCCCCGCACGTCGCCCCCGCCGCTCCCCGCTCTCCTCGCGCCTCGCCCCCGGCTGCGCCCTCCCTCCCCCGCCCCGGTGCTCCCCCGGCGTCTAGCCACGCGCGCGGGCGGAGGGTATATGCCCCGGCCAACGCCATGAGACCGCAGACCTCCGACGAGATCCGATCGACCTTCCTGAACTTCTTCCGCGAGCGGGGCCACGAGGTCGTGGCGAGCGCCGGCGTCGTGCCGCGCAACGACCCCACCCTCCTCTTCACCAACGCCGGCATGGTCCCCTTCAAGGACGTCTTTCTCGGCGACGACAAGCGCCCCTACAAGCGCGCCGCGTCGAGCCAGAAGTGCATCCGCATGTCGGGCAAGCACAACGACCTCGAGAACGTCGGCCACACGCGCCGACACCACACGTTCTTCGAGATGCTCGGCAACTTCTCCTTCGGCGACTACTTCAAGCGCGACGCCATCACCTTCGCCTGGGACCTCCTCACCAACGTCTACGGCCTCCCCAAGAGCCACCTCGTGATCACCGTCTTCGGCGGCGAACACGGACTCGCGGCCGACGACGAGGCGCGCGCGCTCTGGCGCGAGGTCACCGGCTTCGGCGACGAGCGCATCATCGGCATGGGCGCCAAAGACAACTTCTGGTCCATGGGCGACACGGGGCCCTGCGGCCCGTGCACCGAGATCCACTACTTCATGGGGACGGCGACGCCTGACCTCAGCACCTTCAACCAGGAGCCCGACGCCAACGGCACCGGCTGGGTCGAGATCTGGAACCTCGTCTTCATGCAGTTCAACCGCGCGGAGAAGAACGGCCCCCTCGCGCCCCTCCCCGCCCCCTGCGTCGACACGGGCATGGGACTCGAGCGCATCACGGCCGTGCTCCAGCACGCGACGACCAACTACGACACCGACCTCCTGCGCCCCTACGTCGACCGCGCGGCCGAGATCGCGGGAGGGCCCTACAACGGAACCGAAGGCGAGTTCGACGTCGCCTGCCGCGTCATCGCCGACCACGCGCGCATGGCGGCCTTCTCGCTCGCCGAGGGCGTCACGCCGTCGAACAAAGACCGCGGCGCGGCGCTGCGCTCGGTGATGCGCAGGGCCATCCGTCACGCGTACCTCCAGGGCGTGAAGGAGCCGTCGTTTCACCGCGTCGTCGAGGTGGTGATCGAGCGCATGGGCGTGGCCTACCCCGAGCTCGTGCAGCACAGGGACTTCATCATCGAGCAGTCGCGCGTCGAGGATCAGCGCTTCCGCGAGACGATCCCCACGGGCCTCGGGCTGCTCGAAGGCTTCAGCGAGTGGACCACCAACGCCGTCGGTCAGCGCGTGCTGCCCGGCGACGTCGCGTGGGACCTCAACGCCACCTACGGCTTTCCCCTCGACCTCACCGAGGTGATCGGACAGGAGCGCGGCTTCGTCGTCGACAGCCGCGG
>JBPOHC010001004.1:0-15230 GCA_052035985.1 Myxococcota bacterium
CCCGCGGCGAGCCTCGGCTGCGCGCCCGCGTGACGCTCCGAGCCCACCGCGATCGTGGGAGGAGGCTCGACCTGCGCGGCGCGTGCGACCGTCGGATCACCCGCGTTCGAAGCCTCTCCGCGACGAACGAGGGCCCCCTCGCCCGGCATCAGGGGAGACTCGGTCATGCGCACGAGGAGGATGCCGTGACCGCTCGCCACCCACGGATCGTCGGCGGGGTTGGGCGTGCGTCGATCGTCTTGCGGTGACGCCCGCTCGCGCGATGTTCGGATGCGCTGCTCCTGCGTGCGGTCGAGGGCGTTGAGCTGACGGGCGTCGAGGTTCACGCCGTCGGCGCGCGCCGCGAGCATCCGCGCGGGTTCGAAGCTGCGTCCGTCGCCGCGCTCGCCGGGGTTGTCAGACGACACGTTCTGCGAGGCGCGCGATCCGCCGTAGCGCTGCGATGGGTCGGTCGGAGACGCGACGTGTCCGGGTCCCGAGGCGACGCCGGGGGTCTGTTCCGCGGGCGTCGGCGCGTCGAACTCGATCGCGGTCTGTGACGAATGCGTGGGCTCGCGTCCGCGTGAAGGGACGACCGTCGCCGCGACGGTCATCAGCGTCGCGTGTACGGCGAGCGAGGCGGTCAGCCACCAGTTCCATCGCGGTCGCATGGGCGTGTTGCTCCGGTCGAGTGTACGCGCAGATCGCGTCGGAGGTGCAGACGGCCGAGGCGCCCACGCGTGTCTCAGCTTCGGCGCTTCACCCAATAGGTCATGGGGCCGCCGCGGGTGAAGCCCTGCGCCGCGACGATGGGTGCGGAGGTCTCGACGCGCGCATAGAGCCCGACGTGTGTCAGCCCGAGCGCGCGAGCCTCGGCCACGCGGGCCGCGACGAGGGCCGAGTACGCCCCGCGGTTGCGACCTTCGGGCACGGTTCCGCCCGCCCACAGAAAGCCGAACCGGAGCTTCGGATAGACGTTCATTCCGCCCGAGGTGAGCGGGGTGTTGGTGACGGCGTCGCGCACGACGAAGCGACGAACACGCGCGCGGGGGCCCGTGCACATCGAGAGTTCTCGGGCGTCGAGCGCATCGTCGGAGAGCCTCGGTCGATCGAAGGCCCGCGCGGTGACGTGCTGACAGTCGCGCAGGTCTTCGAGGGTCTCGACGGCGCGCGCCACGAGCGATGGCGTGGGGCGAGCTCCGTAGCGGGCGACGTCGATGGTGTACGCGAAGTGCTCGTGCTCGATCGCGTAGCCCGCCGCGGTGAGCGCCGCGGGGAGCGCGGAGTGACGGCTGCGTCCAGCGAGCATCCAGCGCGAATCGACGGCGCGGTGCGCATGGTCGACTTCTGCCAGCAGCGCGGGGATTTGCGAGGCGTCGGCTCGCACGCGCAGCACGGCGTTGAGGTAGCCCTCGTCACGCGGAGACGTGAGGTAGAGGATCTCTTCGCGCTCGACGACGGTTGCGTCGTCGGGGAGCCAGAAGGTGTCCCACTGGGTCTGTTCGAGAACGTCGTCGAGGTCCATCGCGGGGCGCACTCTAGTCCCGCGCGGAGGGGCGCAGCGAGATCAGAAGCCGTACTGCGTGACGGCGCCGCGGGCGTAGACCACGAGGCGCGGCCCCGAGAGCGCGGCCAGCAGCGCGCCGCTCGTGGGAGCTCCCTCGATCGTCTGGCTGAACGACTCGGTGAGGTCGCTGCGGGTCACGACGATGCGCGCGCGATCGGCGGGGTAGTAGGGCCACTCGCGGCGCACGATCCTGCCGTCGGCGAGCACGCCCATGAGCATCCCCGAGAAGCCGAGGTTGACGCTCTCGAAGGCTCCGTCGCGGCGGTACCGCTCGATGGAGCGCCCATACCGCTGGTACGACTGCTGTGTGTAGAAGTGCCCGTCGGCCTCGGGGCACGGGTTCGACGCGTAGCGCTGATCGGCCACGCGAAAGCGCTCGACGCCGGTGCGCGCGTCGATGCCGATGGCGGCGCTCGATGACGACGGCCCCGCGGGGTCTTGATGGAGCACCACCGCGAAGCCGTTGGCGACGTGGTTGGTGCACGCGCGGCCGTAGCCGTACTGCGAGTCCCAGGCGACGTAGATCGATGTCTTCTGCCAGAGCCGCCGCGCCGCGGAGCTGTAGCCCGTGAGCGTGCGCCGGTCAGCGCCCATGATGAGCACGGTCCCGTCGTCGGCGACGCCCCACGGGACGCCCGCGGGGAAGGTGCGCCCCGCTGCGCGCGTGGGCACGCGGAACGACACGACGTTGCTCGCGCCCGAGCAGTAGAGCGTGCCGTCGGAGGAGAGCACCGGAGTCTCGTCACAGCCCGTCGCGGGTCCCACGACCGAGGGCCTCGCGGTGCCGAGGCGGGCCGCGCCTGCGCGGCCGAGGAGGTACTCACCCGAGACGCGCGAGACCAAGATCGGGAGGTCTGCGGTGAGGTCCCATCGCGTGCGTCCGTCGGCGTCGAGCGCGACCCATCGCGTGCCCGTGGCGGCGCTGAGCTTCGCGAGCGGACCCGCCGTCGCCGCGGAGTACGCGACGCTCAGCACGTCGGCGTCGAGCTCGCGCGTGAACGCGAAGCGCCCGTCGGCCGCGTAGCCCGTGATCCACCGCCGCGCCGAGCCGCCGTCGGACGACACGACGAACACGCGTCCGTCGGGGGCGGCGGCGACGTCGACGCCGTTGCGAAACTCCGCGCGCCACCGCTCGACGGGCGCGGGGCCGCGAGACCAGCGGTAGTTCTGCCCGCGGTTGTTGTCGGCGTGCGTCGACTCGCCGTTGCCGAAGGTGCAGCTCAGCGCGTACTCGATCACGGCCGCGCGGCTCACGAAGCTCGACCCGTAGACCGCGCCGTCGAGCGTGAAGCGCCAGCGCTCGTACCCCGCGCGCGCGGCGGGGCCGACGTACGCGCCCATCGCGTTCGAGGTGCTCATCCAGCCGTCGCCGGTGACCGTGGCCTGACAGGCTTTCTGGTACGCGAGGTTCTTCACGTCGACGTCGATCGTGAAGGTGTTGCCCGAGAGCGCGTCGTCGGCGCGGTGCACGGGCGCCTCTCGCTCGACGCGAAAGTTGGCGCCGCGGTTGTTGTCCCAGAACACGCGTCCGCTGCTCGGGTCGCGGTAGAAGACGGCGTACTCGACGGCGGTCCAGGTGCGGCCCGGCGTGAGCTCGACGCGCCACGCCTCGGTGGTGCCGACGCCGCGAGCGACGTAGCGCCCCTCGACGTCGCGCCACGGCCCTCCGTCGACCGAGTAGTGAACGCCGACGTGCTTCTCGTAGCCGAGGTTCTGCACCGCGACCTCGACGCCGACGGAGACACCGCTCGCTGCATCCGTGAGCGTGTCGCGCATCCATCGAACACCCTCTGCGGCGTTGGGCACCGCCTGTGCGCCGAAGGAGTCTGATCCCGTTCCGTCGTCGTCGGGTGTGACGGCGCAGCTCATCGAGAGCGCCGACGACGCGATCACCAGCCAGCCAAAGCGTTTCATGTCCCTCGCTCCTGTGGCGCCGACGTGTCGGCCGCGCTCGGATGCGTTCCTGCGCGGCGGTATAGGCGCCGACACCCGCGCGCGTCAATGCGCATACGGGCGTCAGAGGGGCTCGGACTCACCCCGCGTACACGCACATTCCAGCGCTCGGATTGCATCGCCACGGAGCGACGCACGCGCTGTCGGGCGCGCACCGCATCGGCGCGCAGGAGGTGGGCGAGACGCACGGCCCCCAGCAAGCGCCCGTGACGGTGTTCACCTGGCCTGCGGGGCAGCGGGGCGGGAGCGACTCGCACGAGGCCGTGCGCACGTCGCAGTTCCAGGTGCAGCAGTCGAGCGCGAGGGGCTCATCGGCGAGGCCCACGCAAGAGCGGCCGTCGCGTCCGAAGTGAGCGCCGTCGCACGCGGGTGCGACGCCGCCGTCATCGATGCCGGGGCACGGTCCGACGAAGCGGTACGGCGTCGAGGTGATCCCACCGGGACAGTCGCGGAAGGTCTGTCCGTCGCAGCCGCAGTACTCCGTGATGAACGCGCAGTCTCGCGGGAAGCCGCACACGCCCAGACCGCCGCACGCGGGGGAGACGTACTGGCAGATCGCTCCGCCGGTGCAGTCGGCGCTCGTGCGACAGACGCTCGGGCCGCCCGCATCGGGACGCTCGCAAGCGCCCGGCGTGCTCGTCGGGCGATCCGCGGCGCAGGCCAGGTACATCGAGCCGCTGCATCCGCAGAACACGTTGGGGTCCGCGCAGGGAACGGCGGGCTGACAGGTCCCCGTCGCGGCGCAGCCCGTCGTGGGGAAGTTGCAGAACTCTCCACGCCCGCAGTCTGCGCCGGTCCGACACCGCGTTCCCGCGTCGGGCGGGAGGCAGCCGATGAGCGTGCATCCGGCCGTGAGTCCGGGGCCGTAGCACGAGCAGGTGTTGCAGCCGTCACCCGCGGGGCATGTGGCTCCGCGCGGACATCGATTGCCGTCGGGCAGGATGCAGTAGTCGAGCGGCGCGTCGACCGCGACATCGACGGGCGCGTCGACCGCGACGTCGCTCGACGCGTCGTTGGTGGTGATGGGGCCGGTCACGGTGCTCGAACATGCCGCGAGCGTGACGACCAGAAGAACAGCGAGGCGCGATGAGAGCGTCATGGCGTGGCACACCGTTGCGCACCGGAGCGCCGCGGAATTGCGGTGTCTCGTGCGCGTACGAGCCCACTTCGCATCGCGCGTGCCGTCACGAGGCCGCGGGTCATCCGCCCTTCGCAGCGCGCTTCGCCGAATCGTCGTCACGCGCGACCGCGACACTGGCCTCGTCAGAGCCCGACGCGCGGTCGGCGTCGACGCGGACCCTCGTCGGCGCCGACGCGTCGACCCTGGCGACGTAGACGGGCGTGAGCTCGGAGCCCTCCATCGTGAGGGAGAGTCCGCCGCGATAGTCACCCGATGCGCTCGACGCGACGCGCAGCTCGCCCACCACGTCGACGAGGGCTCCGTCGGGGACGGTCACCGTCCAGACGTCGTGGTGAAACCGCGGTCGCTGCGGCTGCGCGCGCCAGTCACAGACCGCGACGTGTCGGGCGTCGACGCGCACGGTGAACCCGTCGTCGGTCACCACGTCGAACACGCCGCCCGCCCGCTCGATGGAGCGCTCGTCGCGCGCGCCCTCCACGGGCGTGTGCTGCTCCCACGCGACGCACCAGCCTCCGTCGGGCGCGTCGAGGACCGTGCGAGCGCGCACGCGACCGCGGATCTTCACGCGCTCGCCCGTGACGTCGCGCTCGCCCGCGAAGCCCGGCGCGCGCATCGCGTCTCGCATCGCGACGCGGGCGTCGAGCCAGGAGAAGGGCTCGCTCGTGTCGTCGCTCCCTCCGGTTCGATGGCCGCCGCCGATGAGGGCGTAGAGCAACCACGCGCACGACATCGCGAAGGTCGCTCCGAGTATTTCGCGCGGCACCCCAACGATCGCTGCGAAGGCGATCGGCGCGAAGAGCTTCATCACGAGCGGCAACACCGGCTTCGGCGTCTCGGCCTGGCTCACTCGCGCGGGGATGGTCTCGGGGGTGTAGCGCTGCGTGTCGGTGCGCGTCCAGGCTTCAACGACGTCGCAGCGCGCGGGGGGTGCGAGGTCGACCGTGTCGGTGGGGTCTTTCGTCATGACCGCGCGAGAGGATGCCGCAACGGAGGCCGAGCGAGCGACGAGGACGGTGTCTCCCGCGCGGTTCTCGCGTTACCCTCCCGCGCATGCGCCCGCGTTCGATGCTCGACGCCGTTGGCGTCATCCTCCTTCTCGCGCTCGCTTCGGCGTGCTCCTCCTCCACGGTCACCCTCGACGCGGCGCCTGCGGGTGACGCCTCCGCAGACGTCGCCGACGGGAACGACGGGAATGCCCCCGGAGCTTGCGCCCCCGCCGCGTCCGCCGACCCGCTCATCGCGCGGACCGACCGTGGACTCGTGCGCGGCACGGCCGATGGAGCGTCGCTCCGATGGCTCGGAATCCCCTTCGCCGAGCCTCCCACCGGCGCGCTGCGCTGGCGCCCTCCGGCGCCTGTCACCGCGTGCTGGACCGAGCCGCGCGCGGCCACCGAATGGGCGCCGTCGTGCCCGCAGATCCCCCAGTCACAGACGACGCCTTTCGACCCGATGGCCCCGGTGCAGGGCCAGGAGGACTGCCTCACGCTCAACGTCTGGCGCCCCGCCAACGTCCCCGCGGGCGCGTCGCTCCCGGTGATGGTGTTCATCCACGGCGGCGGCAACGTCGTGGGCTCCGCGGGAGCGGCCCACAACGGCAACCGCACCTACGACGCCTCGCGCCTCGCCTCGCGCGGCGACGTCGTGGTGGTGACCATCCAGTACCGCATCGGGCCCCTCGGCTGGCTCGTCCACCCCGCGCTGGAGGGCGAGCCCGGCGGCGCGGTCAACCTCGCGATGCTCGACCAGATCGCCGCGCTCCAGTGGGTGCAGCGCAACGCGGCGGCCTTCCGCGGCGACCCCGCGCGCGTGCTCCTCTTCGGTGAGAGCGCGGGCGCCGTCAACACCTGCGCGCTCCTCGCGTCGCCCATGGCCTCGGGGCTCTTCGCGCGCGCCGCGATCGAGAGCGGGAGCTGCCTCTCCACGCAGAGCGCTGACGTCGCCCGCGCACAGGGCCAGCGCTTCGCGACGGCGGCGAGCTGCGCGAGCGCACCCGACGTCGCGCGCTGCATGCGCGACCTCTCCGTCGACGCGGTGCTCCGCGCGCTCCCGGCGCCCGTGACCATCTCGGGCCTCGACGCTGCGACGACGGCGCGATGGGGCCCGGTGGTGCTCGGCCCCGCGCTGCCCGAGCGCCCCTACGACGCGATGCTCGCGGGGCGGCAGAACCGCGTTGCCCTCCTCGTCGGCCACAACAGCGAGGAGGTCGGGCTCTCGGTCGGAATGGTCCCCACGGAGGAGGCGTACCGGCAGATCCTGGTCGGCGTGGGAGGGGCGATGTTCGCGACCAACGTCATGGCGCTCTACCCCGTCTCGCGCTACGGCACCCCGCGCAACGCGCTCGTTCAGGTGCTCACAGACGCGCGATTCGGCTGTCAGGCGCGGGCCGCGGCGCGCGCCCACCTCCGCGGCGGCGGAGCGACGTGGCGCTACCTCTTCGCGCAGCCGTTGGAGTCGAGCACCGCCCTCGTGCGGGCCCTCGGCGCGTGGCACGGCCTCGAGCTGGCGTACGTGTTTCAGAACATCGACCGCTTCCCCTCGCCCGCACCCAACGACCTCGCCGTCGAGCGCTCCGTCCTGGGCTTCTGGACGCGCTTCGCCGCGATGGGCAACCCCGAGGCGGCAGACGCGCCCTGGCCCGCCTACGGCCCCGGGGAGCCCACGCTGCGCATCCAAGCCACGGCCACGGTCGAACGCGGCTGGCGTAACACCGAGTGCAACGGTTGGGACCTCGTCACCATGGTGACGCCCCCGGTGCCTTGAGCGTTCAGCGCGTCGCGGTACCCCACGCGTCGGCGAGGAGCTCGACGCAGCGGAGGCGCGCGTCGACGGAGAGCCCCGCGGGCGACACGATGAGCTCGTCGGCGTCGGCGAGCGCGGCGAACTCTCGGAGGTACGCGCGCACCGTCGCGGGCGATCCCACGGCGGAGTAGCGCATCATCTCGTTGATGAACGCTCCTTCGGGCGAGGCGAGCAGCGCGTCGGCGTCGGCCTCGGAGACGCTCCTCCCGCGCGCGAGGAACCACCCCACGCGGACGCGTCGCACGGCGATGAGCTCGCGCTGCGCGTCGTCGTCGGTGTTCGCCACGAGCGCGTTCACGCCCGCCAGCACGCGCGGCGCGGCGCACTGCTCCGAGGGCTGAAAGTTCGCTCGGTAGAGGGCCACCGCCTCGCGCAGCGAGCCCGGCGCGAAGTGCGAAGCGAAGCCGTAGGGGAGCCCGAGCCGCGCCGCGAGACGCGCGCCGAAGAGCGACGAGCCGAGCACGTAGAGCGGCACCCGCGTCCCCTTGCCCGGCGTCGCCTCGATGCCCGCGACGCGCGTCTTCTCCGAGAGGTACCCCTGGAGCTCGAGGACGTCTTGCGGAAAGGTCTCCGCCGAGTGCGCGTCGCGGCGCAGCGCGCGAAGCGTGACCTGATCGGTGCCCGGCGCGCGTCCGAGTCCGAGCTCGATGCGGCCCGGGTGCAGCGTCGCGAGGGTTCCGTACTGTTCGGCGATCGAGAGCGGCGCGTGGTTGGGGAGCATCACGCCGCCCGCGCCGAGCAGGATCGTCTTCGTGTGCGCTGCAACGTGGGCGATGAGCACCGCGGGCGCCGACGACGCGATGGCCGCCATGTTGTGATGCTCGGCGTACCAGACCCGCGCGAAGCCGCGCGCCTCGGCGAGCTGCGCGATGCGCACGCACCCCGCGAGGGCGTCGGAGGGCGTCTCGCCGGGTCCCACGAGCGCGAGGTCGAGGAGTGAGAGCGCGGTGTTCATGGTGACGGGGCTTCCCACGCGACCGGCGGGGTTGTCCAGCGCGGGGCGCTCGCGGGGATGCCGCGCGCGGAGGCGTCCGCGGGTCAGCCGTTGGGGTGCGCGGCGTCGCAGACCGCGAGCGTCCGCGTCGGGGCGGGCGCCATGCAGACGCGGTAGTTCACCGCCGTGGGGCAGCTCGCGGTGCCGCCTACGCGACACCCGCGACGCTCGCAGACGCGGCGATTCGCGAAGGTGTCGGAGCCCGAGTAGCGACAGTAGTCGCGGCAGGAGTCCGAGCTCCCGCGCGCGCAGATGTAGCACCCGTCGGCCCACGCCAGGGGCGTCGTGAGCAGGGTCACGAGGGCGACGATCAACTTCGTGGTCAGGGAGCCGCTTCGCATCGATCCACCTCGAGCGGGAGGGTATCAGCGCGGGGCGTCGGGGCACAGCGCAGATCGTCGCCGACGCGCGCCGCGCAGGGGGAAGAGCCTCGCGGAGCGCTACGCCCGCTCGAGCTTGCGCATGAGCTCCCGATCGCGCTCGGTCACGAGGTTGATCACCACGCCCGCGCGGCCCGCGCGCGCCGTCCGCCCGACGCGGTGCAGGTAGTAATCGAGCTGCTCGGGGAGGTGATAGTTGATCACGCGCCCCACGTGCTCGACGTCGAGCCCGCGCGCCGCGAGGTCCGTCGAGATCAGCACGCCGACGGTGCCGTCGCGGAACGATCGGAGGTTCGCGCGCCGCTCGATCTTGTCCATCTCGCCGCGGTAGACGACGAAGGCGCGGCCCATCGCGCGCAGCTCCTCGGCCACCTTGTCGCACTGCGCGCGGGTGTTCACGAAGATGAGCGTCCCGCCGGTCACGGCCTCGGCCATCAGCGCGCGCAGCACGGGGACGCGCTTCCCGTCGACGACGGTGCGGTTCACCGTGGTGAGCGTGGGCACGACGCGGTGGCTCCCTTCGCTTCGAATGACCTCGGCGTCGGCGAAGAGCTCGGCGATGAGGTCTTGCACCGCGCTCGGCACCGTGGCCGAGAAGAGGCAGAGCTGACGTGAGGGCGGGCACGCGGCCACGATGCGCTTCGCGTCGGGGAGAAAGTCGGCGTCGAGCATCTGGTCGACCTCGTCGAACACGAGCGTGCGCACGTCGCTGAGGTCGATGAGGCCGCGCTCGAGGAGCTTCAACAGTCGCCCCGGCGTCGCGACGAGCACTTCGAAGGGACCAGCGATGTTGCGGCGCGCGATCTCCATCGTGGTGCCGCCGAGCACGGAGCGAACGCGCAGCCGCGTGGCGTGGGTGAAGCGCTTGAACACCTTCGTCACCTGCTCGCCGAGGTCGCGCGAAGGGACGATCACGGCTGCCCGAGGGCGCGCGTCGACGGTCACGGCCACGCCCTCACCCTCCAGCGATTTGAGCGCGTGCAGCACGGGGAGCGCGTACGCGAGCGTCTTGCCGCTGCCGGTCTCGGCGACGCCCACGACGGAGCGCCCCGCGAGGAGGACGGGGAGCGCGCGGCGCTGGATCTCCGTCGGGGTCACGAAGCCCATCTCGTCGAGCGAAGCGCGCAGCGAGGGAAGAAGTTCAAAGGCCGCGAAGTCACTCGAAGGGTCGATCTGCATGGGCGGACCATCGCACGGAGCGCGACCGCGCGGGGGTCGACGTCGCGCGAGAGCGGATCATGCATGGCCATCGCGCGGCACAGGCGAGCGACGCTGAATTCGCGTCGTCGTCGTGTCGCCCCGGCGTGATTCAATCAACGCCGCAACGGGGGGCAATAGGAGAACTTCGATGCGTACCCGCCAGATCAGCCCCTATTTCGACATCCTCGAGGACGAGACGACCGGCGAACAGCGCATGGTCGTGTACCTCAAGGGCATCGCGATCCTGCGCCTCGTGCTGACGAACAAGGGCACCGCGTTCACCGTGGAGGAGCGCAAAGAACTCGGCCTCGAGGGCCTCCTCCCGCCCGCGACGAACACGCTCGAGCAGCAGGTCGCGCGCGTCTACGCGGGGTACCGCCAGCTCCCGACGCCGATCGCGAAGTACCAGTACCTGCGCTCGCTTCAGGAGCGGGCGGAGATCCTCTTCTTCGCGCTGCTTTCGAAGCACCTCACCGAGATGCTCCCCATCGTCTACACGCCGACGGTGGGCGACGCGGTCAAGCAGTTCAACGCGCTCTATCAGACGCCGCGCGGGCTCGCGCTCTCGCCGCACAACATCGACGACGCGCTCACCGCCGCGCGCAACTACCCGATGGAAGACGTGCGCATGATCGTCGCCACGGACAGCTCGGCGATCCTGGGCATCGGCGACCAGGGCTACGGCGGGCTCGCGATCTCGATCGGCAAGCTCGCGCTCTACACCGCGGGCGGCGGCGTCTCGCCCTTCCACACGCTGCCCGTCGTGATGGACGTTGGCACCGATCGACAGGACCTCCTCGACGATCCGTTCTACCTCGGCACGCGCTCGCGCCGCCTCGTCGGCCCCGCCTATCACGACTTCATCGACAGGTTCGTGGCGACCGTGAAGGAGCGCTGGCCCATGGCGGTCATCCAGTGGGAGGACCTCTCGAAAGACGTCGCCTTCGAGGTGCTCGAACGCCACCGTCACAACGTCGCGTCCTTCAACGACGACATCCAGGGCACCGGGGCGGTGACGCTCTCGGGCGTGCGCTCGGCGTGTCGCTTGAACGGCCAGCGCCTCAGCGAACAGGTGGTGATCGTGCACGGCGCGGGCGCTGGTGGGGTCGGTGTCGCAGACGCCATTCGACAGGGAATGATCCGCGAGGGCGTGTCGCTCGACGAGGCGCGGCGACGCGTGCTGGTGCTCGACTCGGGCGGGCTCCTCTGCGAGCGCCGCGGCATCAAGGGCTACAAGGCCCCGTACGCGCAGAAGGAAGCCGACATCGCGCACTGGAAGTCGTCGAACAAGGTGCCCGACCTCCTCGACTGCGTGCGCGAGGGCAAGGCGACGGTGCTGCTCGGTCTCTCGGGTCAGCCGGGCGCCTTTCTCGAGCCCGTGGTGCGCGCGGCGGCGGTCAACTGCGAGCGGCCGATCATCTTTCCCCTCTCGAACCCGACCTCATCGTCGGAGGCCATTCCCGACGACCTCTTCGCGTGGACCGACGGGCGCGTGCGCTGCGCGACGGGGAGCCCCTTCGATCCGGTGATCTGGCACGACGAGGCGCACATCATCGGCCAGGGCAACAACGCCTTCATCTTCCCCGGCCTCGGGCTCGCGGCGATCATCGGGTACGTGCGCGAGGTGACCGACGCGATGGTGATGACCGCGTCCGACGCGCTCACCGAGTACACAGCGACGAAGCACCCGACGCTGCTCTATCCGCCCGTGGCCGAGCTCGACGAGGTGTCGATCTTCGTCGGGTGGAAGGTGCTCGCACGCGCCCTCGCCGACGGCGTCGGCTCGCTGCCGCAGCGCTGGATCGACAAGGGCGCGCTGAACGACCTCGAAGGCTACGTGCGAAGCCATTTCTGGCGTCCCAGGTACCTCCCGTTCATCAAGGGCGAGACGCGTCCGTTCTGAGTCGAAGCGGGCGCCACGCGCATCAAAAAACTCCGCGCGGTCTAACGCTACTGTCCCAGAGCGAGCGCCGCACGAGGCAGGCGCACGAACGATCGCCCCAAAGGACCGGCGGCGGTAACGACGCCGGGAGCGATCTCGGCGCGACACCCCGGCGTGCTCATGGCCGCCGGCTCCTGCTCGGTGCTCCACCCACAACAGTCTGAGACAGGTCAGGGCGGCGCCGCGGGCACCGCCTCGCGATCGAGCGACGCGAGCGCAGCGGGGACGGCCTGACGCAACTGCCACGAGTTCAGGAGTACGGCGCGCTCGGCCTCCGTGAGCTCGTCGCGAAACCACGCGGAGATGAGCCCCGCGCCGAGCACCCCACCCACGGCGACGACGCCCATCGCGAGGAGCGTCGGAACGCGCGCGAGATGCAGAAGCTGAGAGCTCACCGTGATGCGTCCGTCGTGGAACTCGTACGAGGGACGCGTCACGCCCATGAGCTCGAGCGCGAGCGGGACGAGCACCGACGCGCAGCCGAGACCGATGGCCCACCCGCGACGCGCGCGGCCCGAGGTGAGCACGAGGCCCATGACGTTCGTGACCGACAGGAGCGGCGTGAACCACAGCGCGCCGACGAGCCACGACGACAGGGCCACCGCGCCGTTGGTGGCGATCAGCACGGGCCATCGGATGCTCGCGTCGGAGGTGCGGCTCCGAGCGCCGAGGGCGTGCATCACCGTCGCCGCGCCGATGAAGACGAAGAGCAGCGCGAGGCGCCACACGTCGCGCACCCCCATCCACACGAGGATCGGAATGGTGCCGAAGAAGGCTCCGAACGAGACCACGCCCCACCGCATGGCCCTCCGTTGAATGGCGCGGGCGGAGCGCGCGAGCTCGGCGCGCGTCTCGGGTGGAACGTCCTTCGGCGGCGACGAGAGCAGCTTGACGAAGGTGTCGAGCGCGTCGCGGTTCGAAGCGTCGAGTCCGAGCGCCGCGACCGCTTCGCGCATCGCGACGGCGCGCTCGCGTGCCTCGTCGGCGTCGGAGCCTCGCGCGCGTTCGAGGGCCGCGCGCGCCGCTGCGGCATGCGTGACGGCGGCGTCGCGACGGCGCTCGAGGTCGCGGTCGCCGTCGAGGTAGCGCTCGATCTCGTCGGAGAGCGCGCGCGCCGACGGGAGCCGGTCATCGGGATCGAAGGCCAGCGCGCGCTCACACAGCGCGTCGAGCTCCGGGGGAATGTTCGCCTCGGGCCGTCGATCGGAGGGCTTGAGCGAGCCGGGAGAGGCCGTGCTGAAGACGCGTCCCGCGATGGTGCGCTTGTTGTGGAGGGCCTCGTGGGCGAGCATCTCGAAGAGGATGGCGCCGAGCGCGTAGACGTCGGCGCGCGCGTCGAGGTCGGGGGCGCTGCGTAGCTGCTCGGGGGCGATGTAGCCGGGCGTTCCGAGCACGGCGCCGACGAGGGTCTCGACGCTGCTGTCGTCGACGAGCGTGAGCGGAGGAACGGTAGGTTCGGCGACGCCCTGGAGCCGCGCGAGCCCCCAGTCGAGGAGGTACACCTCGCCGAAGTCGCCGAGCATGATGTTCGAGGGCTTGAGGTCGCGGTGCAGCACGCCGCGCGAGTGCGCGTAGTCGACGGCCAGGCACACGGTGCTGAACGCGCTGAGGAGCCTCCTCCGCGAGCGCGTGGTCTCGGGCGCGTTGAGCACGTCGGCGAGGCTCTGCCCCCGCACGCGCTTCATGGTGAAGTAGACCTTGCCCTGCGCGTCGATGCCGAGGTCGTACACGGGCACCACCGCGGGGTGCTCGAGCTGTCCCTGCACGCGCGCCTCGCGGAGCAATCGCGCGAGGCCCCCCTCGGGGTCGCGCAGGTCGTCGCGCAGGGCCTTGATCGCGACGTCGCGTCCGATCACGCCGTCGCGCAGGAGCAGCACCTCGCCCATGCCCCCGCGCCCGAGCGGCCCGAGGACCTCGTAGCGCGCGGAGAATCCTTCGGTCTTCGGCGGCAGCGTCGCGGCGCGATCGAGGGGATCGCCGTCGCGCTCGGTCGAGTCGCGGGTCTCGTCGAGCGAGCGGTCGGTCATGCGGGCGCTAGTGGTACCGCACTCGCGGTGCGCGACTCCAGCGTGAGCGCGCGCCGTCGGAGCCCGCGCGGGCTACGCCAGCACGGGCCAGTGCAGCGCGCGAAGCTGCTCAAACACACGCTCATCGTGCGGCGCGGTGATGAAGCGTGCGAGCGCGTTGAAGCGGTGCAACACCGACCACGCCAACATGCGCCTCGACGCGCGCTCGTCGCAGCGAAAGCCCAGCGCGTCGAAGAAGGCCGCGCGCGCCTCGGTCGACGCGTCGACGACGAAGAACGCGGGCGTCACGAGCTCGTAGTCGGGGTGTCCCACGACGGCGTCTCCGAGGTCGAGGAGGCCCGAGAGCGTCCACGCGCCGTCTCGCTGCGTGAGCAGAACGTGCTCGTGGTGGAGGTCGGCGTGGAGCAGCGCGCGCCGCCCGTCGGGCACCAGCGGCGCAGCCTCGGCGAGCACCGCGGGAATGGCCTCGACGGCCGCATCGCCGAGTCCGTGACGGCGCTGAAAGTCCATGCACGCGGCGACGCGCGCCTCGGCGAAGCGCGGCCAGTCGACGGTGAGCGTCGGCAGGTCGTCGCAGGGCAGCCGATGCAGCGCCGCGAGGCTCGCGCCCACGTCACCCGCGAGCGTGACGCGTTCGCGCGGCGAGAGCTGGTCGCGGAGGTCGCGCAACGAGACGCCGCTCACGCGCCGGGTGACCAGATAGCGCCACCCTTCGAGTCCGCCGAGCGCGACGACGGCGGGCGTCTCGACGGGGAGCCTTCCCTCGATGTGTGTGAGGGCGACGGACTCGCGTTCGAGCTCGGGCGCCCACTTCGGCGGCACGAGCTTGATCGCGAGGCGCTCGGTGAGAAACACGGGCGAGCTGCCGTAACGGCACCGCGCGGCGCCCGAGAGATCGAGCGCGTGGCGCTGTGCGATCACAGCGAGCGCGGGCGCGAAGAGCGCGTCATCGAGGCGCATCGCGCCGGGCGCTTCTGGGTTTGCGACGAGAGGAAGGAGCGGAGAGTCTGCGGTCACGGAGACCTTCGTACCACACAGCCCACACGCGTCTCTCGGAGAGCCGCTTCAGCGCGCGCAGCAGGAGGGCGCGCAGGGGTCGGTCACGCCGTGGGTGTCGACGGACATGTTCGGATCGGGCGAGCTCACGCGAATGGGCCGCGCGCAGACGGCGCCCGTCACCTCTGCGCTGGCGGGTCCTTCGCGCGTGAACCAGCCGCACGAAGCGCAGTCCGCGGACCTCGCGCCTCC
>JBPOHC010000075.1:0-24509 GCA_052035985.1 Myxococcota bacterium
CGGGCGAGCAGCGCGTGACCGTGCGCGTGGGCAACAACAGCGGCGATCAGGAGACCTTCGCGCAGCGCGAGGGCTCCGACGTGGTGTTCGTGATCTCGCGCTCGCAGGCCGACGCGGTGAACCCCGAACTCGCGGCCTTCCAGGCGCCGCTCCCGGTCGACGGTGGACCTGATGCCGCTACCGACGCGAGCGCGCCTGCTGCTGCCGCTGAGCCTCCTGGTGGCGGCTTCCCCGCGGGCCTTCAGATGCCCGGCCTGGGCGGACCCGGCGGACCGGGCGGCCCCGGCAACCAGATTCCCCCCGGCGTGATGGAGCAGATCCGCCGTCAGCTCCAGCAGCAGGGCGCCGGCGGCGCCGCTGCGCCGCACTGATCTCAGCGCTCTCCGCGCGCTCCCACCCCCGCACGAACCTCAGCAAGCACCAAGGCCCCGCTCACGCCTGTTTTATCGGGCGACTCCATCGCTCGACGCGATGCCCTGCGCGCGAAAACCGCTTGACAGTGACGCGTCGCGAGCGATCACATCCCGCGCACACACGATCGGGGAGTGAGGCTTTCAATGAAGTCGATCCGGTTCTGGGCGGCAGGGGTGTCTCTACTCGCGGCTCTCTCGCTCGGAGGGGGTTTCACCGCGAGCATCGCCGAGGCTCAACCCCTCGGAGTCATTCAAGCGAGGCAGACGACGGTCCTCGCGAACGCTCTGATCAGCTTCGAAACGGCGACGCGCTGGGAGTCGATGGCGCCCGCGTGGCGAGCGCGACGCACGGGCTGGATCGCGCGCGTGCGCGCGGCCACCACGCCCGCTGAGCTCGCGGCCCTCACGGTCGAAGTCGAGACCATCATGACGTGGGAGGCGATGTACCCCCGCTGGCGCGCGGAGCGGGCGCCCTGGCTCGCCCGAGCGCGCGTCGCGGTGGCGCCTCACGAGGTCGCGCAGACGCTCCTCGCGCTCGAAGCCGCCACCACGTGGAACGGTATGTACCGCGAGCGCTGGGCTCCCGTTCGCGGCGCGTGGGTCGCCGCGCTCCGCACGATCTGACCCGAATACACGAAGGGAGCGTCGAGCATGAAGGTACGAACCGCACTCAAGGCCGGAGCCGCGTGTCTCGTGATTCGCCCGTCGAGCACGCCCGACTGATCGCGCGACCGCGCGTCGGTGATTCCCCCGCTCGCATCCTTTCCCAGAGCGCTACTCCCCCCGCAGGGCCTTCGCGCCGACCTCGGTGAAGAGGCCGTGCGCGACGAGGTCGAGCATCACATCCACGAGCTCCCTCGGCGACGCCTCGGTCTTGCGGAGCACGAGCTGATAGAGCAGCTCCTTGATGATCCCCGTCACGCAGAACGACCGCACGCGGCGGTTGCCCGCGCGCACGAGCCCGGCCTCTTCGCCCTCCGTGAGCGCGCGCTCCAGGAGGGCCGTGAGCGCGTCGTAGAAGGCCAGTAATTTACGGTCGAAATCCGCGTCGAGGCCCACCGCCGCCGACAGGAGGATCTGCGCCGTCTGGGGGTTGGCGACGAAGAGGTCGACCACGCGCAGGAGGTCGTCGCGGAGCTGCTCCGACGGAGGCGTCGTCGGGTCGTCGAGCTCGATCACGCGGATCGCGTCGTCGAGGCGCAGGAGGAAGCCGTCGACGATGTGCTCGAAGATCGCCCGCTTGTCTTCGAAGTACAGATAGAACGTGCCGCGCGCGATGCCCGCTCGCACGACGATGTCGTCGATGCGCGCGTCGTGGTAGCCCTTCTCGGCGAAGACCTGCGTGGCCACCGAGAGGATCTGCGCGCGTCGCTGCTCGCGGTCCATCGCCATCTCAGGGCGCCTCTACCATGAAGGGATCGATCGCCGCCATGATGGCGCTCTCCCAGAAGCGCCGCGTCGCGTGGAGCTCGCCCGGCGGAGGCGGCGTCGCCCCGTCGGGTCGAAGCGCCGCGCCGAGCGTCGAAGCCACGAGGGCTCTGCACAGAACCTCGGGCTCGACCCTCGGGTGCGCGTGGAGCTCCGCGAGGGTCAGCGTGAAGCCCTCGCAGAAGACCCTTTCGAGGGCTTCGATGCGCCCTCGCACGAGGGGGCCGAGGCGCGCGTCCCAGGTTCCCTGCGTCGAGAGCACGAGGAGCGCGCGAAGCTCCGTGGGGCGCTCGTGGCCGAGCGTCACGATCGCGGAGAGCGCCTTTCGCAGCCGCGGAAACGGAGCCTCCGTCGGGTCCCACGCGGCGGTGAGCGCGCGCTCGATCTGAGAGGCCGCGCGGTCGAGGGCCGCGTCGAGGAGCGCTTCCTTGCCGTCGAAGTGATGCGTGAGGGCGCCCTTCGAAAGACCCGCGCGCTCGGCCACGTCGAGGAGCGTCGCCGCGTCGACGCCGCGCTCCGCCACGAGGCTCATCGCGGCGAGCGAGATGGCCTCGCGCGTGGCCTCGCGGCGTTCTTCCTGTGTGCGCCGCGGTGCGGTCACTTCACGACGGGGAGGTGCGCGGCTCCTGCGTTGAGGATCTCCGCGAAGAAGTCGTTGCCCTTGTCATCGACGATGATGAACGCGGGGAAGTCCTCGACCTCGATGCGCCACACGGCTTCCATCCCCAGCTCGGGGTACTCGAGCACCTCGACCTTCTTGATGCAGTCCTGCGCGAGCCTCGCCGCGGGGCCGCCGATGGAGCCGAGGTAGAAGCCCCCGTGCTTCTTGCACGCGTCGGTCACGGCCTGCGAGCGGTTGCCCTTGGCGAGCATCACCATGCTCCCGCCGTGCGACTGAAAGAGGTCGACGTACGAGTCCATGCGGCCCGCCGTGGTGGGACCGAACGATCCCGACGCGAAGCCATCGGGCGTCTTCGCCGGGCCCGCGTAGTAGACCGCGTGGTTCTTGAAGTACTCGGGCAGTCCGTCGCCGCGGTCGAGGCGCTCCTTGAGCTTCGCGTGGGCGATGTCGCGCGCGACGATCATCGGTCCCTTGAGCGAGAGGCGCGTCTTGATCGGGTACTTCGAAAGCGTCTCGCGAATCTCTGCCATGGGACGCGAGAGGTCGATGGAGACCACCTCGCCGCCCATCTCCGCGCGCGCGGCCTCGGGGAGATAGCGCGCGGGGTTCTGCTCCAGCGCCTCGATCCACACGCCGTGGCGGTCGATCTTGCCGACGCACTGACGATCGGCCGAGCACGACACCGCGATGGCCACGGGGCACGACGCGCCGTGCCTCGGCAGACGGATCACCCGCACGTCGTGGCAGAAGTACTTGCCGCCGAACTGCGCGCCGATGTGGGTCTTCTGCGCGAGCGCGAGCACCTCGGCTTCGAGCGCCACGTCACGGAACGCGCGACCGAGCTTGTTGCCCTCGCGCGGGAGCGTGTCGAGGTAGCGCGCCGACGCGAGCTTGGCGACCTTGAGGGTCTGCTCCGCGGAGGTTCCGCCGATGACCACGGCGAGGTGGTAGGGCGGACACGCAGCCGTGCCGAGTGACTTCAGGTTCTTCTCCAGAAAGGCCATGAGCGACTTCGGGTTCAAGAGGCTCTTGGTCTCTTGATAGAGGTAGCTCTTGTTGGCCGACCCTCCGCCCTTGGCCATGAAGAGGAACTTGTACGCGTCGCCGTCGACGGCGCTCACCTCGATCTGCGCGGGGAGGTTCGTCTCCGTGTTGACCTCGGTGTACATGTCGATCGGCGCCATCTGCGAGTAGCGCAGGTTGCTCGACTGGTACGTGTCGAAGATGCCGCGCGCGAGGGCCGCCTCGTCGCCGCCGCCCGTGAACACGTACTGGCCCTTCTTGCCCATCACGATCGCGGTGCCCGTGTCCTGGCACATGGGGAGAATCCCCTGCGCGGAGATGACGGCGTTCTTCAGGAGATCGAGCGCGACGAAGCGGTCGTTCGAAGAGGCTTCGGGGTCGTCGAGGATCTTGCGGACCTGCGCGAGGTGACCGGGTCTCAAGAGGTGCGCGATGTCGCGCATGGCCTCCTTCGCGAGCAGGGTCAGCGCCTCGGGCTCGACCTTGAGAAAGGTCTTCCCCTGGGCTTCGAAGGTGGAGACATGGTCGCGCGTGACGAGCCTGAAGGGCGTGTCGTCGTGACCGAGCGGGAGGATCTCCTGGAACTCGAAGGTGCTCATGGCGCGGCGGACGATACTGCAACCGGGCGCCGCGATGGAGCCCGAACCCCGTCTCGCATGCGCCACGCGACGCGCGTCGCCACCGACATGATCGAGAGCTGCGGGTTCACCCCGAGGCTCGTGGGCAGGATCGACCCGTCGGCGATGTAGAGCCCCTCGACGTTCCACACGCGCCCGTCGCCGTCGACCACGGAGTTGTGCTCCGACGAGCCCATGCGCGCGCTCCCGAGCGGGTGCTGCGACGTGCACTCGATCTGCCGCCCGCGGATCTTCTCCCACGGCACCTTCGCGAGCCCGTCGGCGTCGACCCCGCGCATCCCGAGCACGGGGAGAAAGACCTCCTTCGCGCCCGCGGCGAAGAAGGTCTCGGCCATGATCGTCGCGATGCGCGGGATCTTCGCCCGATCCTCGGGAGACATCTTGTACGTGACCAGCGGGGCGCGGCCGATCCAGCGGTGCACGGTGCCTCCGCCCGCGTCGTGAAGGATTCCCCCGAACATCGCGAGATGACCGATCTGTGCCGCGTTTCGCGTGTGCTCGACGCCCACGCCGGGCATCGTCGCACCGAGCATCCCGTTGGGGATGAACAGCCCCGTGAGGGTGATCCCCTCGCGCTCGAACGCGTCGCTGTAGGCGCTCTGGAGGGCGCCCTTCCACCCCTCGACGGGCTCATCGAAGCGCGCCAGCACACGGAAGCCCGGGTGCAGCGTCATCCCGTGACCGACCCACCGCGGATGACCGATGCGGCTCCGTCGCAGCAGCCCCGGCGTGAACCACGCGCCGCACGCGACCACCACCCTCGGCGCGCGCACCGTGAGCTTCGATCCCGGTTTGCCGTCTTCGCGATCGAGGAGTCGCCCCGTGACGCCCACGGCGCGGCCTTCCTCGACGATCACGCGCTCGACGAGCGTGTGCGACCACACGTCTGCGCCCGCGGCCACGGCGCGCGGCAGATAGCTCAGGTCGACGGAGAGCTTGGCCTGGTGCGGACACCCGAAGTTGCACCGCCCGCAGCCCTCGCAGCCCTTCGTGTTGCGCCTCATGGGCTTCACCTCGAAGCCCTTGCGCGAAGCCCCTTCGACGAAGAGTCGCGTCGAGCGCGAGCGCATCGAAGCGGGCACCTCCTCGACGTGGATGGCCCGCTCGACGTGGGTGAAGTAGGGCTCCATCTCGCGCGGCGTGTAGCCCGAGAGGCCGAGGTGCGAGGTCCACTCGGCGAGCACCAGGTCGGGGATGCGGAAGCACACGCCGCCCGTGAGCACCGACGACCCGCCCACGCAGCGCCCCATGGTGACGTTGATCGTGGGCGAGTCACCGATCCCGATGGCCGCGGTGAAGGCTCCGTCGCGCCACACGTGGCGCATCGACTCGCTCGGACGCATCGCGCCGAGGAGCTGCGCGGGCACGTTGGGTCCCTCTTCGAGCACCACGACGCGCAGGCCCGAGAGGGCGAGCTCCGTGGCGACGGTGCTGCCGCCCGCGCCCGACCCGATGACCACCACGTCGGCGTCGAGCGTGAGGTCGCGCTTGTGATCGCGCGCGGAGTGATACCCCCCGGCGCTCATCGCGACGCTCCGAGGCAGCGCGCGTCGTAGCCCGTCATGCGCGCGTTGTCGGGGTGCTCGTACCAGATGAAGCACAGCACGGCCTTGGCGCCGAAGACCGCCATGCCGAGGGGGCCGCGCTCCATGCGCTCGAGGGCCTCGGCGCGCGTGGCGAAGTCGAGGCCGTGAAAGGCTCCGACGCGGCGTACGTGGAGCGGCGCGAGCCACGTCACGGCGAAGAGGCAGAGCTCATAGAGCGAGCGCGCGCGAGCGCCCGAGCGGGCCATGAAATCGTCGAGGTCGTCGCAGAGCCAGTCGACGCGATCCGCGGGCGCGGGTCCGTCTCCGGTGGCGAAGAGGGCCTCGACGAGCGCGCGCGTCGCGTGACGCATGCGAGGTGTGAGTCCGCGGCCGGGCTGGGGCGCGTCGGGCACATCGACGCGGGCGGAGAGCGAGAGCGGTGATGCCGTCACGCGCGCGATGATCGCACGCAGACGGAGAGAATCAGCCGCGGATCTTGGCGGCGAACTCGGTGACGCGCTTGCCGAGGAGCTTCGCGTGGGCGATGTTGCCCTCGGTGGGCGCTCCCACGGCGGTGACCGAGGGGCCGTAGGGGTTGCCGCCCGCGCCGAAGATCAGCGGGTCGGAGTAGCCCGGCGTCACGATCACGCCGCTGAAGTGATAGAAGCTGTTGTAGAGCGCGAGGAGGGTCGATTCCTGGCCGCCGTGAGCGTTCTGCGCCGAGGTGAAGCCCGCGTACACCTTGTTCGCGAGCTTGCCCTGGAACCACAGTCCGCCCGCCGAATCGAGGAAGGCCTTGAGCTGCGCGGCCACGTTGCCGAAGCGCGTGGGCGTGCCGAACACGACGGCGTCGGCCCAGTCGAGGTCGTCGAGCGAGGCGCGGGGCTGATCGGCGGTCTTGTCGACGAACTCGCGCCACTTGGGGTTCGAGTTGATCGCCGCGTCGGGCGCGGTCTCGGCCACGAGGCGAACGCGCACCTCGGCGCCAGCACCCAGCGCGCCCGCGCCGACGGCCTCGGCCATCGCGTGGTTGGTGCCCGTCGAGGAGTAGTAAATCACTGCGACCTTCGTCATTCGATTCCTCCGTTGTGGAGATGCAACCTAGACGGTTCGCGCTCCGCCGAAAGGGCGCATCGACGCACCCCGCGGAGGATCGAGTCGCAACCGCGCTGCGCACTCGACGCGCTCCCCCTGTGAAGCCCCCGCGCAACGATGCTATGGAGCGCACCATCCCTTCCATCAGCTTCGCACGGAGAAGACGTGATGCACCGTAATCGTCCTCGCTCATCGTTCGCGCCGTGGCCCTTCGCGCTGGCGCTCTCGTCGATGCTCGCCGCGTGCTCCGACGACGTCGCGCCGACCGACGCGGCCACCGATCGCAGCCCCGCCGACGTGGCCGACGTCACCCCCACCACCGACGTGACCGACGCAAGTGACGCGACCGACGCGACCGACGCGACCGACGCGACCGACGCGCCCGTGCCGCTGCCCCGCTGCGACTGGGACGGCGGCGCGCCCTCGGCGACGACGCTCTCGATCGGGCGCGGCGTGGCCATGTCGCTCTGCAACTTCTGCCATCAAGACTCGATGCCCGGCGCCGGGGACTTCTCGGGGCAGACCTTTCCTCGCCCTCGGACCACGGCCTACGGCGCGAACCTCACGCCCGACCGCATGACCGGCATCGGCGCGCGCACCGACGAGCAGGTGCTGCGCTCCATCCGTCAGAGCGTGACCGCCGATGGCACCCGTCGGCTCTGTGAGATGTCACCCTTCTCGCCGACGATGCTCCCCGATGAGAACCTCTGCGCGCTGCTCGCGTACCTCCGCAGCCTCACGCCCGTGAGCAGAGCGATCCCCGCCTCGACCTGCGCGCGCTGACCTCTCCGCGCGTCGCGTCTCTCGAAAGACGCACCGCCCATGACCGACGCCACGAGCCTCACGGCCCTCCTCGGGCCGACCAACACCGGCAAGACCTGGCGCGCGATCGAGCGCATGCTCGACTTCGACTCGGGGATGATCGGTCTGCCCCTGCGGCTCCTCGCGCGCGAGGTCTACGACAAGGTCACCGCGCGCGTCGGCGAGGCCCGCGTCGCGCTCGTCACGGGTGAAGAGAAGCGCATCCCGCGGAGGCCCGACTACTGGGTGTGCACCGTCGAGGCGATGCCCGTCGAGCGCGAGGTCGACTTCGTGGCCGTCGACGAGGTGCAGCTCGCGGCGCACCCGCAACGAGGGCACGTCTTCACCGCGCGAATCCTCCATTGCAGAGGGCGTCGCGAGACGTGGTTCCTCGGGTCTGACACGATGCGCGCGGTGATGGGCGAGCTCGCGCCCGCGGCGAAGGTGCTGAGCCACCCGCGGCTCTCGCGGCTCTCACACGTCGAGCCCGTCCCGTTGCAACGCCTACCGGCGAGGAGCGCCGTCGTGGCCTTCTCGCTGCCGCAGGTCTACGAGCTGGCCGAGCGGCTCCGCATCGCGCGTGGCGGGTGCGCCGTGGTGCTCGGCGCGCTCTCTCCGCGCACGCGCAACGCACAGGTCGCCATGTTTCAAGCGGGCGAGGTCGACTACCTCGTCGCCACCGACGCCGTGGGGATGGGGCTCAACCTCGACGTGCGACACGTCTCCTTCGCGTCGCTGAGAAAGTTCGACGGCCACGACGTGCGCGGCCTCGACCCCTCGGAGCTCGCGCAGATCGCAGGACGTGCGGGTCGTCACACCACCGACGGGACCTTCAGCGCGGTGTCTCCGCTCGCGCTCCCTCGCGAGCTCATCGACGCGATCGAGCAGCACCGCTTCGCGCCCGTGCGACGGGTCCAGTGGCGCTCGACGGCGCTCTCGTTCGACTCGCTCGACGCGCTCACCGACTCGCTCCGCGCCCCGACGCCGCTGCGCTGCGTCTCTCGCGCGAAGGGCGCCGACGACGAGGCCGCGCTCGCGTCCCTCGCGCTGCGTCCCGAGGTGAGGGAGAGGCTCACCGACCCGTCGCGCGTGCGGCTGCTCTGGGAGGTGTGCACCGTCCCCGACTTTCGCAAGCTGCTCTTCGAAGCGCACGTCGAAGAACTCTCCGAGCTCTTCATCGAGCTCGCCGATCGGGCAACGCTCCGCGACGCGTGGATGGCCGCGCGCGTCGCGACCGCCGCGGACGAGGACGCCGACGTCGACGCGCTGGTCTCTCGCATCGCCGCCATCCGAACGTGGACCTACGTCTCGCACCAGCCCGGTTGGGTCGAGCACGCGTCTGAGTGGCAGGCGCGCGCCCGCGACGTCGAAGACCGACTGAGCGACGCGCTCCACCGCGCGCTCGTGCGCCGCTTCGTCGATCAGCCCGCGGGCGCGAAGGGAGCCTCTCCTGCGCCGCGTCCGAGGCAGCGCGCGAAGCCCGACGAGCCCGAGGTGTCACCCGGTCATCCCTTCGCGCGATTGCGCGCGATGCGCGACGCGATGAGGCCGCGCGTCGAGGCCCCCGATCAGGCGCTCAAGCGTCGCGTCGATGAGCTCGTCGAGGCTCCGCACGAGAGGTTTTCGCTCGATGCCAGGGGGCGGATCATCGAGGGCGGTGAGGTGCTCGGTCGCCTCGTTCGCGGAACCGCCATCACGCTCCCCGGGGTCGAGATCGCGACGCTCGAAGGCGCGGGCGGAGGCGGTCACGCGCGGGTGCAGCGCAGGCTCGTCGCGTGGGCGCGCGACGTCGTCCACGAGCTCCTCGCGCCGCTCAGGGCGGGGCGCGACGTGAGCCCCTCGATGCGCGGCGTGCTCTACCGCGTGGAGCAGGGCCTCGGCACGGCCCTCCGTCGCGAGCTGCGCGACCCCATCGAGGCGCTCACCGCGGAGGATCGCTCGTCGCTCGAGGCGCTCGGCGTGGTGTTCGGGGGATGCCTCGTGCACGCGCCCGCGCTCCTCGACGCGCGGTCCGTGCAGGTGCGCGCGGCGCTGGTCGCGGTGCACCACGGCCTCGCGCGCGCGGTCGACGTTCCTGACGGCGCGGTGACGTTGCGCGCGGCGAAGGAGGTCTCTCGCGACGCCTACACTGCGATGGGCTTTCCGGTGTTCGGCGGACGCGCGGTGCGCGGTGACGTGGTCGAGCGGGTCTACGCGTCGGCGCACGGACCCGATCGCGACCTCGCGAATGAAGCGCTGTGGTTGGGGCTGTCGTCGGGTGAGGCCCGCGCGGTGTCGTCTGTGATCGCGCGGGGATAGTGCCCCGGAGCCGCGGTCAGCGACGCAGAAAGTTGAGGTACGACTCGCGGATGTCGTCGAACTCAGAAGCCGCTCCGCACGTGGGGCAGGTCGAGCGGTCGCGGAGCACGACCGCGTTCGACGCAGGGACCTCGTAGAGCTCGACGTACTCCGCCCCGCAGCTCCCGCAGAGGTAGGGCGCATAGAACGACCGCACGCGCGCCCCTCCAGAGAAGTTCACGATCATGTTCATCTGGGTGACGAAGGGGACCGAGCAGCGCTCGTAGGCGATGCGGCGATCGGTGACCTTCAGCGAGGACATGAGCCTGATCCACTCGCGCACGCCGCACGAGTTGATGCGCTCGACGTTGACGAGGTCGAACACGATGGCGTCGGCGTCGACCGCGAGCACGGGCGAGAAGTCGGAGTTGCTGGTGAAGTCACCCGAGAGCGAGATACGGGTCTCCTCGCCCTCGGGCGCCGTGGTGACGCGCAACGAGCTCAAGCGAAGGCTCCCGTTGATCTCGGTGAAATCCCAGGGCACTGCGTCGGGCAGTAGGGATATTCGAGGATGGATGTGATGGGAAACACGATGACGAATCGTGCGCCCCACGGCGCGAGACGGGCAAGGGGGTTGTGACGCGTCCGGTGCGTTTTTCGCCGTGGTCTAGACCGAAGGCGGGGCCATCGAGTCGGTGCCGCGCGGGAACATCGAGGGGCGCCTCGACGGACGTTGCGTCGCGCGAGGCATCACGCTCGGGGCGATCGAGGCGCGGCGCTCGGGGATGACGCCGAGGGCGCGGCCGTAGCTGCCGAGGGCTTCGACGGTGCGGTCGATCTGCTCGCGGGTGTGGTGCGAGTTGACGATGAAGCGGATGCGGCCCTCGTGGAGCCCGACCGCGGGGTACACGACCGGTACGGAGAAGATGCCTTCGTACTGGAGGTGCGCGCAGAGCCGGTAGAGCCGCTCGATGTCGGGCACGTACACGGGGACCACGGGGCTGCGGCTCGCGCCGAGGTCGAAGCCCTCACGCACGAGTCGGCGGCGCATGTAGGCGTTGTTCTCGTGGAGGCGCCGCGCGTGGCTCGGGTCGCCCTCGATCTCGTCGAGCGCGGCCAGGATGGTCGCCGCGTCGGGCGGCGTCAGGCACGCCTGGAAGATGTAGGGCGTCGCGGTGCTCTGGAGCAGCGAGCAGTACTTCGCCTCGCCCGCGAAGAAGCCGCCCATCGACGCCGTCGACTTCGAGAAGGTCGACATGATGAAGTCGACGTCGTCGCTCACGCCGAGCTCGTGGCAGTACCCGCGACCTCCCTCGCCGTAGAAGCCGAAGGTGTGGGCCTCGTCGACGTAGAGGAAGAAGCGGTGCGCGCGCTTGAGCGCGGCGATTTCGCGGAGGGGCGCGAGGTCGCCGCTCATCGAGTACGCGCTCTCGACGACGACGAAGACGTTCTCGTGGTGCGGGCTGTAGCGCTCGAGCTTGCTCGCGAGGTCCGACACGTCGTTGTGCTGAAACGCCAGCCACTTGCGCCCCGAGAGGCGAACGCCGTCGAACATGCTCGCGTGCGCCTCGCGGTCGAGGAGCACGAGGTCCTTCGGCCCCGGCAGCGCCGAGAGCGCGCCGACGTTCGCGCTGTACCCCGTCGGAAAGAGGATCGCAGCGGGCTTGCTGACCATGCGCGCGACGCGCGCCTCGATCTCGCGGTGCATCGTGTTGAGCCCGCCCGACGGCGCTGACGTTCCGCATCCGGTGCCGTAGCGCGCGATGGCGTCGCGGGTCTTCTCGATCACCCGCGGCTCGCGGTTGAGCCCGAGGTACAGGTTGAGCGACCAGACGACGCACTCGCGGCGCTGTCCCGTCGCGCACGAGACGATCTCGGCGACCGTGTCGCTGCCGACCTCGGTGTGCAGGTCGGAGCCGCAGAGCTGGGCCATCGCCTGCTCGGTCCTCACGCGGTGCACCTCTTCGGCGACGGCGGCGACGTCGGTCACGCCCTGGCGCTGCATGTCCGCGCGCACCTGTCCGAGCACCTGCATCCCGAGCGAGCGGTAGGCGTGCGAGACGGTCGCTGCGAGGCTCGCGTCCTGCGTCGACGTGAGGCCCACGAACGCGATGCCGAGGGCGGTGCGGGCGCCGGGCAGCGACTCGTGTCGGCGCACGATCGCGGGGAGACGCTGCGCGATCCCGTCTTCGACGAGGAGTTCGACCTCGATGTCGGCACCTACGGGAATGAGCGGGGCGCCGACGAGGAGCGCGCCAGAGACGGAGAGCGCCAGCACGTCGCAGTGGCACGCGGAGGTCGAGGCGAAGCCCGGCGTGGTGACGAGGGCGCAGAGCACGGGGACTTTCATCGCAGACCTCCGATGGAGATGACGTAGCTCACGAGCTTGTTGAGGGTGTCGTGCTCGACGAGGAGCTCCGCGGGCACGTCGCGCCCGGTCATGAGCCCGATCTCGTACGCGATGTTCACGCCGGTCAGAGAGTCGATCCCGAAGCTGTGGAGCGACTGATCGGGCCGCACGCGCTCCCGCTGGATCGCGCCCACGGAGCTCACGACGTTGAGCAGCTTCGCGCGGACCTCGTCGCGCATCTCATTCGCGGCCTCCTGGCTCTCGGCGCGCTCTTCCGCGACGACGTCGAGGGCGCGCTTCGAGAGCATGCGCTTGCACTCCTGCCGCTGGATCTTTCCGCTGGTCGTCTTCGGGATCGTGTTCGCGCGGATCAACACGACGCGGTGCGCGCGGAGGCCATGCAGCGCCGAGACCGCCTTCACGATCGCCTGAATCACCTCGGACGCCCCGGGCGCCACACCGGGGGCGCGCGCCGACGATCCCGCTCCGGCCGCGCGGCCTTCGGCGCTCACAGACTCCGCGCGCCGCGCGTCGAACTCGGCCACGACGGCCACGCGCTCCTCGCCGTCTTCTTCGTACGAGAAGGCCGCCACGCAGCCCGCGCGGATACACGCGTGAGCGTCTTGAACGGTGTGCTCGATGTCCTGCGGGTAGTGGTTCGCGCCGCGGACGATGATCACGTCCTTGATGCGCCCCGTGATGTAGAGCAGCCCGTCGTGAATGAACCCGAGGTCGCCCGTGCGCAGGAACCGCCGCTCGTCGTTCTCCATGCGCGCGCGAAGCAGCTCCTCGGTCGCCTCGGGGTGACCCCAGTAGCTCTGCGCGACGCCGCTCCCTGACACCCACACCTCGCCGACGCGCCCTGCGGCTGCGGGCGTTCGCGTGTCGGGGTTCACGATGGCCACGTCGGCGCCGAAGCCGGGTCGACCGCAGGCCACGGCGCGCCTGCCTTCGGCGCCAGGTTCCACGAGCTCGACGACGCCGCGCTCGAGCTGGTCGGCTCGCAGTCGGAGCACGGTGGGCTCCTCGCGCGCGGTCACCGCCACCACCTTGCACGTCCCCTCCGAGAGGCCGTAACCGGGCGAGAAGGTGCGGGGGTTGAAGCCCACCGACGCGAAGCGTTGCGCGAAGCGCTCCATCGTCTCGGCGCGTACGGGCTCCGCCGCGGTGAGCGCGACGCGCCACGCGCTGAGGTCGAGGCCGACGCAGTCCTCCGCTCCGACTCTGCGCGCGCTGAGGTCGTAGATGAAATTGGGCCCGCAGCTGTGCGTCGCGCGCAGGTCGGAGATGGCGCGGAGCCAGACCGCGGGGCGCTGGATCACGTCGATGGGAGACATCTGCACGCCGAGAAAGCCGCCCCACACCGGCGCCATGATCCCGTAGACCAGCCCGAGGTCGTGGAACGCCGGGAGCCAGTTGACGAGCACCGCGTCGGGGCCGTGCTCCCACCCGTCGTCGAACCACGCGATGTTGTGCATCATGTTGGCGTGGCTCAGCGCGGCGCCCTTCGGCGACGATGTCGAGCCCGAGGTGTACTGGATCAGCGCGATGTCGTCGGGCTCCGCGACGTCGAGCGCCGCGAGGTTCGCAGTGGCGCCCACGATCTTGTCCGTCGCGAGCCAACGCATCCCTGCGAACGCGGGGATCTCCGAGACCACCGGGCTCACCCGTTCGAGCGTGCTCGAGAGCGTGAGCGCGAAGGTCGGCCTCGCGCTCTCGACGATGGACACGAGGCGCTGGAGGCTCTGCTTGGGCTTCAGGGGGTTGGGCGGCGGCGCGGGCACCGCGATGACACCCGCGCCGAGGCATGCCCAGAACGCGTGGATGAACTCCAGCCCCGGGGGATAGAGCAGCAGCACGCGCTCGCCGCGCTCGCATCCCTCGCGGAGCTGAGCGGCGATGTCGCGCGCCGCACGATCGAGCTCCGCGTAGGTGTTCGAAACGGGGCCCTGCGTCTCGCCGAGGTAGCGGTAGGCGACGCGGTCGGGCGTCTCGCGGGTGCGCGCCGAGAGGAGAGAGACGAGGTTGTCGTAGGAGTTGGGGTTCATCGTTGCTTCTCTCTTCTGGCGCCTACGCGCGTCCGGTCGCGTGTGATCGGGGCGTCGCCTCGACCACGATGAAGGTGATGTCGTCGTCCTGCGCGTGGCCCACGAGGATCGCGTCGATCTCGCGGGCGAGGAGCGCGGGGACGTCTTCGAAGCGCTCGCTCGCCGCGCGCGCGAGGAGCTGTTGCACGCGCTTCGCGCCGAGGTGCCGGCCGTTGGTGCGGCGGAGCTCGAGCATCCCGTCGGTGCACATCAGCAGCCGATCGCCTGCGAGGAAGGGCACCGTGGCCTCGCCGATCTGGAGCGTCTTCGGCTCGCCGAGCAGGTTCCCGGCGACGGAGACGCACGCGCTGCCCCCGGCGCGCTCGATGAAGACCGGGGGACCGGCGGCGTTCCACACCTTGAGCTCTTCGCGCGCCGGGTCGATGCGAACGATGGTCATGGTCATGTGGAATCCGCCGCCGAAGCCGCGCACTCGCACGTCGAGCTCGCGGAGGATCTCCCCGGGGTCAGCGTCTCTGCGCGTGCTTCGAATCGTGTGGAACGTCCCCGCGACGGAGCTCGTGACCATCGCGGAGGCTGCGCCGTGACCGCTCACGTCGCCGAGCAGCAGCAGCACCGAGCCGTCGTCGTCGACCTCGTGCCACCACCAGTCGCCGCCGCTCTGAGACGCGGGGTGATAGAAGCCCGCGCCGCGGAGCCCGTCGGCCTGGAACACCGGCGACCTGGGGAGCAGGAGGTTCTGCACCGCTCCGACGAGCTCGAGGTCACGCTGGAGCGCGCTTCGCTCGGCCTCGAGGCGCGCCGCGTTGGCGGTCTCGACCGCGATCGCGATGTGGTTCGCCACGCCGCGCAGGAGGCTCAGGTCGTCTTCCGTGAACATCCCCTTGGCGAGGCGGCTGTCGAGGTACACCACCCCGATCAGGCGGTCGCGCAGCATCAGCGGCGCGGCCATGATGCTTCGGAGGCCGTAGGTCATGATGCTCTGCGAGCCGATGGCTTCGCCCGAGTCGGTGCCCGTGAGAATGATCGGCGCGCGCGTGTCGAGGACCTTGCGCACCACCGTTCGACTGATCAATTCAACGGCGGCACCCGCGCTCGCCTTGAGCGCGAGCTCACCGGTCGCCGCGTCGATGAGGAAGAGCAGGGCGCGCTCCGAGCCGAGCACCCGCGCGAGCTCATTGAGGGCGTTGCGCGCGAGGGCGTCGCCGTCGAGCGTCGAGGCCGACGCGAGGCTCACCCTGAGGAGCGCGTCGGCGTAGCGCTGCGCCTGGCCCACCGAGCGTGAGCCCGAGAGCGCGGTTCCGTAGTTCGCGCTGCCGCGACGGCCAGAGGGCTCTTCGCTGATCGAGAACTCGGCGCGGACGCTCGCGGCCTTGTTGCGCCACCGCTCTGTGACGGCGACGTCGAGCGCCTCGTTCGCGAAGGCGCCGCACGCCGTGTCGCCCGCGGCCCGAGCGACGCGCGCGCGCTCGACGGCGACGTAGAAGAGGCCACGGCGGCTCTGGCAGCGCGTCGCGAGCCGCGCGGCCTGCGCCAGGAGCTGACGCGCGCGACCGTACCGACCGTCGTCGCGCGCGAGCACCGCGCGCCAGACGAAGAGGTGGCAGCGGAAGACAGGGACGAGCGCGCGGAACGAGCACGACCGGATGATGCGCTCCAGGTGAGCCCTCGCGGCGGCGCGGCCTTCGTCCTTCGCGCGTTGGAACTGCACCATGCGGGCGTAGCCCGAGAGCATCCACGCGGCGTTGCTGTAGTAGTCCTCGCTGACGAGGTCTTGAAACTCCGCGATGACGGCGTCGACCTCGGGGCCCGTCTCCTCCTGGTCGATGAGCACCTCGAGCGACGCGATGCAGCGCGCGAGGCGGACGTAGATCGTCGCTGCGAGCGGGGCGTATTCGGCCTCGAGCTGACGCCAGAGCGCCGTCGCGGCCTCGACCTCGCCGCAGACCATCAGCTCCGCGTACAAGACCGAGCGGGTGTTGTAGCGGAACATGAGGTTGTTGGTGCGCTCGAGCCACGGGGCGTTGGCGCGCACGTGCTCGATGGCCGACGCCGAGCGACCCGCGTGGAGGTACGAGTACGCCTGCTCGCAGATCATCATCGCGCCGTACCAGGAGCCCGGCACGTGGCGGTGGAGATCGGGGAGCGTCTCCACGAGGATCGCGTTGCCGCGCGTGAGCTCACCGGACCACTTCGTCCCCATCGCCTCGTAGGCCCTGCACACCGAGAGGGCGGAGCTGTCGGCGAGGCGCTCGGCCATCTCGACGCCGAGGCGCGTGTGGTGCTGCATCACGGGCTTGAGCTGAAAGGTGCCGAGCACCGCGCCGTACACCGACGACGCGATGGCCGTCTCCGCGGTCTCGCCGAGGAAGTGCACGTTGTAGAAGTCGCGCACGATGAACTGGAGCATGAGGAAGGGGCGCCCCTGAAAGAGCGCGATCATGCTGCCCGCGTAGTGGAGCTGGCTCAGCACCTTGCGCTGCTCGCGCTCTTCGCCCTTCGCGCGCCCGTACCCGATCCCGGTCCATCGGAGCGCCAGCGCGAAGACCCACATCGTGAGGGTCGCGACGAGCTGCGTGACGCTCCTGCGGGGGAGCGGGCGCCCGAGCACACGAAACGCGTGGTTGAGCGTGCGCAGCGCGTCGTCGTTGCGCCCCTGGCTCGCGTAGGTGAGCGTGAGCAGGTGCTTCAGGCGGAAGCGCTCGTTGCGGTCGTGCGCGTGCTTGAGCCCCTCTTCGAGGTGCCCGAAGGCGACGTCGAGTCGGCCCGTGAGCGCGCACGCCCGGCCGAGCCCTTCGCGGATCGGGAGCGCCATCTCGGCGTTCACGCCCGCCAGCTCGGCCATCTCGAGGGCGCGGTTGAGGAGCTCGAACGCGTCATCGTTGGCGTGGTGCCGCAGCGCCTGCTGACCGGCGGCGAGGCACACCTCGGCGACGCGGCGCGGGTTGCGCTCGGGGTAGCCCTGCTCGAAGTGTCGGGCCCGAGCGTAGAGGTCCTTGCTCGAAGCCGTCGCGTCGCCGTCGAGCACCTCCGCCACGGACTGGTGAAAGTCACGGCGATCAGACTCCGCGAGGCGCTCGATGGCGGCCTCGCGAACCCTCGCGTGGACGAACGCGCACGCGTCCGCGCCGACGTGCTCGACAAGCCCGGCGCGGACCATCAGCTCGACGCCGTGCTCGACCTTCGCGGCGTCGAGCTTCGACGCGCGCGTGAGGAGGTCGATCGAGAAGCGCATCCCGAGAATCCCCGCGAGGCCGACGATGCGCGCCGTTCCCTCGCCGAGCGAGCTGAGCCGTCGCAGGACGAGCTCCGCGACGTCTGACGGGAGCTGCACCGCGTCGAGGGCGTTGGCGTCGACCTTCCAGCCGTCGGCCACCGGGCGGATGACCCCGCTCTCGATGAGCGCGCGGAGGTACTCCTCCACGCCGAAGGGGTTGCCCGAGGTGAGGGCCATCACCTTGTCGACCATCTGCGGCGCGAGCGGGCGTCCCCCGAGGCGGGCGCGGACGAGCGCGCCGACGGCGTCGCGGTCGAGGGGGCTGAGCTCGATGCGATCGGCGATGTGAGGCGCGAGCATGTCTGCGATGCGCGCGCGACCGGGCGCACCGCTGCGGGCGGTCGTCAAGACCAGGCCGCAGGTGCTCTCGGCGCTCGCGGCCATGCGCTCCAACACGTGGAGGCTGCCCTCGTCGAGCCACTGCGTGTCGTCGAGCACGAGCACCAGCGGCGACCCGGGCCTCCCGAGGTTGCGGAGGAAGCTCGCGAGCGCGCCGTAGTACCGCTGCTGCTCCGAGTCGGGCTCGAGCGTTCGGATCTCGGTGACGTCGCCGAAGAGCTGCGCGAGCGTCGGAGACAATCGCCGGACGAGCGCAGCCCACTCTCCCGCGGCCTCGCGGAGCCGCGCCGTCGCGGCCTCGCGCTGCGCGTAGGGCATACGCAGCACTGCGAGCGTGTGCTGATCCACCGCGTCGCGGAGCGCGCCGAAGGGAGCGGTCTCGAGCTCCTGGCAACGCCCGATGAGCACCAGGGCGCCTTCGGAGGCCGCGAGCTCCATCCCCTCGCGGACGAGGCGCGACTTGCCGCTCCCGCTCTCGCCCTCGACCTGGACGAAGCAGAGCTCGCCCGACGCCGCTCTCTGCATGACGTGATCGAAGCGCGCGAGCTCGGGAGCGCGACCGAAGAGCGGGACCTGACGATCGGAGCGAACGGGCGCGTCTCGCGTGCCGAGGGCCGCGCTCCCTGCGGTACGGCACTCCTCGTCGAGTCGGCCGAGGTCGGCGAGATCCGTCAGGAGCCCGGCCGCCGACTGGTATCGGTCGTCGGGGTCTTTCGAGAGCAGCTTCGAGACGATGACCGCGAGCGCGGGGCGACATCCCGGTCGCTCGCTGCGGAGGTCGGGTGCGGGTTCCGCCGCGATCTGGTGCAGGAGGTCGCTGGGGTTTTCGCCGCCGAAGGCCGGTCTCCCCGCGACGCACTCGAAGAGGGTCGCGCCGAGGGAGTACAGGTCCGACGTCGCGGTCACCGCGCGCCTGAGCACGCCCACCTGTTCAGGCGACGCGTAGCGCGGCGTGCCGACGATCATGTCGCTGTCGGGAGACTCCGACACGAGGCCGAAGTCGATGAGGCGCGCGACGCCCGCCGGGCTGACGATGATGTTGTCGGGCTTGATGTCCCTGTGCACGAGGCCGAAGCGGTGCACCTCGACGAGGGCGTCTGCGATGGCCTTCGCGTGGCAGACCGTCTCGTCGTCGCTGAGGGGGCCGCGGGCGATGCGCGCCTCGAGGGTCTCGCCGTCGGCGAAGTCCATCACGAGGAACGGGCCGTGCTCGCCTTCGCCCACCTCGACGATGTGCACGAGCGAGGGGTGGCGAACGCGCGCGATGGCGGCGGCCTCGCGTCGGAACTGGGCGCGCGCCGCGGAGGCTTCGATGCCGGGCATCGTCGCCAGCATCTTGATCGCGTAGGTGCGATCGTCGCGCGTCGCGCGGTAGACGACGCTCATCGCGCCGCGTCCGAGCTCGCCCTTGACCTCGTAGTCGCCGAGGGTGAGCGGTCGTTGCTGGGGCGATCGGGCTGTGCTCGCGGACCACATGGTTTCAGCCCTCCCGCGGGGACGTGACGGGGGGCGCCGCGTGCCTCTTCTCGCCGCCCTTCACGAAGATGTTGAACGACCTGCCCGAGCTCGCGAAGGAGCGGTAGCTACCGCTCACGTCGACGAGGCCGATCATCTCGGTGCGCGCGCCGGGCTCGATGTTGATGATGAAGTGCGAGAGCGAGCCGAAGATCTGGTAGAGGCCGACGCCCGCGCCGCCGGAGGCGTCGTTCACCTGGTCCTCGCCGCGGCGAAAGGTTCGCGCGAGGTGCGCTTGAAGCATCGTGGGGCTGAGCGAGCCGAAGGGGTCTGCCGCGGAGATGCCGAAGCGACGTCCGTCGCAGCAGTAGCGGATCTCGACGGCCTCGGAAGGCGCGAGGTCGACCGGCAGCGCGCGCGACTGCGACAGGAACCGCGGCCTGCCGTCGCGCGTGACCGGCGCGTCGTAGAGCGCGTTCGAAAGGAACTCGTCGACGACCGTGCAGATCGTCCCTCGGAGGCGCTCCCCCACGCCGAGGCCGCGCGCGTGCTCGACGATCTCGTCGAGGACGTCCTTCGTCTGCGTCGAGGAGACGACCCGGATGGTGCGCGGCGCCACGCCCCAGACGAAGTATTTCTCGAGCCCGAAGATGTCACCCGTTCGCAGCTTGCCGACGGTGACCACGAGGTCCGACGCGTCGACGCCGCACTCGTTCACGACCAGCATGTTGTGGAACGAGTGCGTGTCGAGGAGCTGGATGAACTCCTGCGTCGAGCAGCGTTCAAACAGAAAGAGCGTCGGGGGACGCGACGGCGCGCGGAGGCGCTCGATCACCAGCCGTCGATCGGCCTCGGAGAGCGCGTCGAAGTGGATCGCCACCAGGTCGTACGGCGACGAGTCCGCGAGCCCTTCGGCCGCCCCGGAGCACTCGAATTGGCCGAGGCTTCGTTGGAGCTTCAGGGCGAGCTCGCACGTCGTCCGCCCGTCTCCGCACACGAGCGCCAGCGAAGGCTTCGAGGAGGTGTGACTGGGTTCGTTCGAGGTCGAAAGCATCGGCGGGGGCTCCTTCGTGCGCTCTCACCGGCATCCATCGACGGTTGCAACCTCGACCTTGAGCTTCGACGCGGTGATTCGGCGGAAGACGGCCGATCCTCGCAGCGCTCTTCGCTCGCTCGGAAGCTCTTGACGACGCGACAGACCTCGTCGCGCAAGGAGCGACGAGCGCCTCGCGACGACGCGGCTCTCGGGTGTGTGTGATGGAGCGCCCGCGCGCGCTCGACTGCGAGCGAGCGCGCGGGCGGGCGGAGGGGATGGGAACGCTACGGCAGCGTGATCGCCGAGGGGGTGCGGGTGATGCCCGTGACGCCCGGCGCGGTGCCCGCGTTGAGGAGGTAGTCGTTGCGCGTCGGACCCCAGCAGAGCACGCGGCCCGTGGTGCGCTCGATCGCGCAGGGGACGCCCGGCGCGACGCCGCCCTGCACGCGGGAGAACATCCCGGTGACGAGCGTGGCGGGCTCGCTGTACGAGACGCGGCCGACGCCCACCTGGCCGAACTCGTTGAGGCCCGAGCAGTAGAGGTTCATGTCCGTGCGGATCTGGCACGTCACGCCGAAGCCCTGGTCTTCGTACTGCGGGATGCCGATGATCGCGCTCGGGTCGGTCGTGACGCGCGAGTAGCTGCCGAAGCCCCAGCGGTGCGCGGAGGCGTCGGTGAACCTCGCCCAGCACCCGATCTGGTCGCAGCGGAGGGCCGTGATGCCCGTCTGCGTGACGGGCACCGCGATGGTCGACGCCGTCGAGGTCACGTAGGTCGGACGGAAGCGGTTGGTGTTGCTCCCGTCGGCGAGCTGATACTCGATGTTGCGCCCCCAGCACTGGACGCGGTTCATCGCGTCGCCGAGGCGCACGCACGCGAAGTTGGCGCCCACCTGGAGCTGCGCCGTGCCCGTGAGGCCCGCCACCTGCGCGGCCACGGAGCGGTCGTTCATGGTCCCGTCGCCGAGCTCTCCGTGGAAGTTGTACCCCCAGCACCAGATGGTGCCGTCGGTGCGGCGCGCGCACACGTGGTTCGAACCCGCGTAGACCTCCGCGACGCCGCCGAGGGTGCCCGTGGCGGTGCGCACGAGCACGGGCGTCGCGCGGTTGGTGGTGGTGCCGTCGCCGAGCTGTCCGCGGCCGTTGCTGCCCCAGCAGGCCACGGTGCCGTCGCTCTTGCGCGCGCACACGAACGCGCCGCCGAGGGTGATCTGCGTCGCGTTGGTGAGGCCCGTCACGACCACGGGCGTGGTCGAGGGAACGGAGCGTCCGTCGCCGAGCGCGCCGACCGTCGACGCGGCGTCGGTGGTGGTGCTCCAGCAGTTGACGGCGCCCGTCGAGAGCAGCGCGCACTTGAAGTACGTGCTGTCGTTCGTGTTGCCCGCGGTGATGCGCCCGCGGAGGTCCGTCGCGCCGGTGATCCCGCGCACGGCCACGGGCGCGCTCTGGGCTTCGGTCCCGCCGCCCGCCTCGCCCCAGGGGTTGTAGCCCCAGCAGCGCACCCGATCGTCACGTCCGACGGCGCAGGTGTGGTGCTCGTACGGCGCCACGGCGCGCGAGAGCGCGAGGCCCGCCACGGCGACGGGCGTCGTCTGCGAGGGCGCGGTGGCGCCGTTGCCGATCTGGCCCCAGTTGTTCGCGCCCCAGCAGCGCACCGACCCGTCCGAGAGCACCGCGCAGGTGTGGTTGGTGCCCGCGCGGACCTGCGTCACGCCCGTGAGCCCCGTGACCACCACGGGCGCGTTGCGCGTGGTGGTGGTGCCGTCGCCGAGCTGTCCCGCCGTGTTGAGACCCCAGCACACGACCGTTCCGCCCGTGCGGAGCGCGCACGCGTGGCTGTAGCCCGCGGTGATCTGCGTCGCGGTCGTGAGGCCCATCACCGAGACGGGCGTCGCGCTCGTGAGGCTCGCGCCGTTGCCGAGCTGCCCGCTCGTGCCCGTGCCCCAGCACACGACGGAGTTGTCGTTGCGTCGCGCGCAGCCGAAGCCCACGCCGCCCGCGACCTCGGCCGCGTTGGTGACGCCCGTGACGGCCGTGGCAGGCGCCGTCGATGCGCGCGGGATGCCGTCCCAGGTGAAGACCGTCCCCGCCGTGGTGACGGCGAAGAAGTTCGCCGCGTAGCGCCCGTGGATCTGTCGGATCGTCGAGAGCCCCGCGACGGAGCCCACGGCGTAGCCCGCGCCCCAGCACTGCACCGAGCCGTCGCGGCCGAGGGCGCAGCCGCGGTCTTGCGCGAGCGCGATCTGCGCGACGTTCTCGAGCGGGCGACGGATGCCGTCGGTCACCTGCTGCGGCGACGCGTAGTGCAGGTAGCTCGTGCTCACGTTGGTGAGGAGCCCCGTGCGCGCGCCCCAGCAGAACACGCGCCCCGAGGTGTAGAGCAGGCAGCCGTTGTACTGCGCGCTGTCGATGTCCGCGACGCTGGCGCAGCGTCCGCTGAAGCACCCCGACGGGCACACGGTTCCGCACGCGCCGCAGTTCGACGGGTCGCGCGAGGTGTCGGTGCACGCGCCGCTGCACGCGCTCTGACCCGTGGGGCAGGTGAGCCGGCACACGCCCGCGGTGCAGATCTCCGCGAGGCGGCAGACCGTTCCGCACGCGCCGCAGTTGGAGTTGTCGGTCTGCACGTCGGAGCACACGGCGCCGCACGCGCGCTGACCCGTGGGACACACGAGCGTGCACGCGCCCGCAACGCAGCTCTGGCCCGAGGGGCACACGCGCCCGCACATGCCGCAGTTGGTCGGGTCCGTCGAGAGCGTCGAGCACGAACGGGCGCACATGGTCTGACCCGCGCCGCAGGTCGCGCGGCAGGTGCCGTCGCCGCAGAGCTGGCCCGTGGCGCAGGCGCGTCCGCACGCGCCGCAGTTGGCGGGGTCGTTCGCGGTGACCACACACGCGGTGCCGCAGCGGGCCTGGCCCGCGGGGCAGGGGAGGCCGCAGCGTCCGTCGGCGCAGATGTTCCCCGAGGGGCACACGGTGCCGCAGCGCCCGCAGTTCATGGTGTTGATGCGCGTGTCGACCTCGCAGCCGTTGGCCGCGGTCGTGTCGCAGTCGGCGAAGCCCGTGGTGCACGCGCCGATGGCGCACGCGCCCGCCACGCAGGCCGCGGTGGAGTTCGACCCCGCGGTGCAGCGCGTCCCGCAGCGTCCGCAGTTCGCCACGTTGGTGCGCGTGTCGGTCTCGCAGCCGTTGGCGGCCATGCCGTCGCAGTCCGCGAAGCCCGTGCGACAGGTGAAGCCGCAGACGCCGCCGGTGCAGCTCGGGTCCGCGTTGGCGCGGGCCGGGCAGGCCATTCCGCACGCGCCGCAGTGCGTGGGCGAGGTGCGCGTGTTGGTCTCGCAGCCGTTGGATGCCGCGCCGTCGCAGTTGCCGAAGCCGCCCGCGCAGATGCCGACGGCGCAGGCGCCCATGCGGCACACGGGCGTGGCGTTGTCGAGCGCGGGGCAGGTCATCCCGCACGCGCCGCAGTTGGTGACGTCGTTCTGGAGGTTGGTCTCGCAGCCGTCGGCGGCCATGCGGTTGCAGTCGCCGTACGAGGCGTTGCAGCGGTCGATGGCGCACGCGCCTGCGGTGCAGGTCGCGGTCCCGCCGGCGACGGTGCAGGCGCGGCCGCACATGCCGCAGCTCGACACGTTGGAGTTCGTGTCGACGCACGCGCCGGTGCAGCAGGTCTGGCCCGTGGGGCACGCCCTCGTGGCGTCGCAGCCGGGGACGCACGCGCTCGCGCGGCAGAGGTTGCCGGGCGGGCAGTGATCGTCAGTCACGCACTGCACGCAGGTGTGCGAGCGCGTGTCGCAGCGGAGCGCGGTGGTCCCTCCGTCGGCGTCGACGGTGCGGCACGCCTCGTCGTTGCGACAGCCGGCGACGCAGGTGATGGTCCCCGGGTCGCAGTAGCTGTCGCTCGGGCACGTGTCGCGCGAGGGGAGGCACTGCACGCAGAGCCCCGTGAGCGCGTTGCATACGGCCCCTTCGGGCGCCATCGCGCAGTTCATGTCCGAGGTGCAGCGCGTGGGGCCCGTGTCGACGGGCACATCGCTGGCGTCGTCGACGTCGTCTGCGTCGTCTGCGTCTGCGGCGTCCGATGCGTCGATGGCGTCGCTCGCGTCGTCTGCGTCTGCGGCGTCCGACGCGTCGGTGACGTCGTCTGCGTCGCTGGTGTCAGCCGCGACGTCGCTCGGAGC
>JBPOHC010000546.1:0-14580 GCA_052035985.1 Myxococcota bacterium
GGCGGCGGCGGCGCTGGCGCCGGTCGCGGATGCACCGCGGCGGTCGGCAACGGCGGCGCGGGCGGCGCGGGCGGCGGCATCGGCGGCGCTGCGGGAGGCTCCCTCGCGGGCTCTCAGGGCCTCGGCGGCGTCGGCGGAACAGGCGTCATCGCGACGACCTACGGCGGCAACCCCGGCGCGCCCGGCGGGCTCTGCAGCATGGTCGGCAGCTACGGCGCGGGCGGCGGCGGAGGCTCCATCGGCGCCGACGCGGCTGCGGATCTCCCGATCGATCGCGACACGTTCCGCGCGGGCTCTGCGGGCGGCGGCGGCGGCGGTCCTTCGGGCGGCGGTGGAGGCTGCGGCGGCGGTGCGATCCGTGTCGCGACGCCCGTGTCGATCACCATCGGGTCGATGGCGCAGCTCCTCGCGCGCGGTGGAAACGGCGCGCAGGGCAACTGCGGCGGCGGCGGCGGCGGCGGCGGATCGGGCGGGATCATCTACCTCTACGGTCGCGCCATCGCGACCGCGATGGGCAGCGTGATCGGCGCCGACGCTGGCGGCGGCGGCTTCGCCGTCGGCGGCGGCGGACCGGGCGGACACGGCGGCATCGGACGCATTCGCATCTCGGTGCTCCCCGCGTCGTGCGCGCTCGCGCCGGTGTTCACGCCCACCCTCGATGACCACGAGCTCTGCGCGCTCTCGACGGGCGCGGGCGTTCCGGGGCAGGCGTACCTCCGCTCGTACCCCGACTGATCGATCTGGCGTCGCGTTCGACGCCTCGCCTCTGCCTCATCCCCCTCCGCAGCCCATGTTTTTCACGGGATTCACGCGATGTGCCGCGCGCGGTTTTGTGCGTTGCGCTGCGGGGGGGCCGTGACTATTGTCCCCCGATCAACCGCCATAAAGCAGCGGGAGACCTGAGGTGACAATGCCTGAGCGTAAGCGTGGGGCGCAGCCCCCGGACGAGAACGATCTGAAGTTTGGGGACGAGCTGCCGGTGCTTCCGATCCGGAACGCGGTGCTCTTCCCCGGCGCGGTCTCCCCCTTCGACGTCGGTCGTGAGAAGTCAGTCGCGCTCGTGGAGGACCTCGAGAACCTCTCGCAGCCCGTCATCGCGATCTTCGCGCAGCGTGACCCCAACATCGACGACCCGAGCGAGGCCGACCTCTACCCCGTGGGCGCGGCGGCGCGGGTGCTGAAGAGCCTCAAGCACTCGACGGGCAACTACTCGCTGATCCTCCAGGGGCTCACGCGAATCCGCCTCGACTCGATCACGCAGCACGGGCCCTACCTCAAGGCGAAGATCCGCCGGATGGAGGAGCAGCCCGTGATCGACGACGTCGAGGCCGAGGCCCTCGCCATGTCGCTCCGTGACGTGGCCAAGCAGGTGATCCAGCTCATGCCCGAGCTGCCCCGCGAGGCGCAGTCGCTCATCGATTCGATTCAGGAGCCGGGCTCCCTCGCTGACCTCGTGGCCGCCAACCTCGACGCCCCCGTCGACGAGAAGGCGCAGCTCATGAACACGGTCGACGTGAAGGAGCGCATCCGTCAGGTGCTCAAGCTCCTCACGCGCCAGCTTGAGATCCTCAAGATGCGCGAGCGCATCAACTCCCAGATCAAGGAGGAGATGGGCAAGAACCAGCGCGAGTACGTGCTCCGCCAGCAGCTCAAGGCCATCAAAGAAGAGCTCGGCGAAGACGAGGGCGACCAGGGCGACCTCGACGGACTCGAGGAGCGAATCACCAAGGCGAACCTCCCGAGCGAGGCCGAGCAGGTGTCGCGCAAGCAGCTCCGTCGGCTCCGGTCGATGCAGGTGGGCTCGGCGGAGTACACCGTCGTGCGCACGTACCTCGACTGGATCCTCGACCTGCCGTGGACGCACAGCACCCCGGACAACCTCGAGATCGCCAAGGTGCGCGCCGTCCTCGACGAGGACCACTACGGCCTCGAGAAGGTCAAGAAGCGCATCCTCGAGTACCTCGCCGTCCGCAAGCTCAAGCAGGACAAGAAGGGCCCCATCCTCTGCCTGCTCGGGCCTCCCGGCGTGGGAAAGACCTCGCTCGGCCGCTCCATCGCGCGCGCGCTCGGACGAAAGTTCGTGCGCATCTCGCTCGGCGGCGTGCACGACGAGGCGGCCATCCGCGGTCACCGCCGCACATACGTCGGCGCCCTCCCCGGACAGGTGATTCAGGGCATGAAGAAGTCGGGGACCATCAACCCGGTCTTCATGCTCGATGAGGTCGACAAGATCGGCCACGACTTCCGCGGCGACCCCTCGGCGGCGCTCCTCGAAGTGCTCGACCCCGAGCAGAACAACTCCTTCGCGGATCACTACCTCGAGATCCAGTACGACCTCTCGCACGTGATGTTCGTCGCGACGGCCAACATCGCCGACCCCATCCCGCCGCCCCTGCGCGACCGCATGGAGATCCTCGAGATCCCCGGCTACACGCGCAACGAGAAGAAGGCCATCGCGCGGCAGCACCTCCTCCCGAAGCAGCTCGACGAGCACGGCATCAAGGAGGCGCAGCTCAACATCACCGACTCCGCCGTCGAGGAGATCATCGATCACTACACGCGCGAAGCGGGCGTGCGCAGCCTCGAGCGCCAGGTGGCCGCCGTGATCCGCGGCGTCGCCGTGAAGATCGCCGAGGGCGAGCTCGGTCCGTATCTCATCGACACGGGCGACGACGTGCGGCCCTACCTCGGCCCGCAGAAGTTCACGTCCGAGGTGGCCGAGCGCACCGACGAGACGGGCGTGGCGACGGGCCTCGCGTGGACCGCGGTGGGCGGCGAGATCCTCTTCATCGAGGCCACGCGGATGCACGGCACGGGCAAGCTCCAGCTCACGGGGCAGCTCGGCGACGTGATGAAGGAGAGCGCCCAGGCCGCCCTCTCGTACGTGCGCGCCAAGTCGAAGACCTACGGGCTCCCCGAGGACTTCCTCGAGAAGTCTGACATCCACATTCACATCCCCGCGGGCGCGATGCCGAAGGATGGCCCCTCGGCGGGCGTGACGATGTTCACGGCGCTCGTCTCGATGCTCAAGGGCATCAAGATCCGCCACGACGTCGCGATGACCGGCGAGATCACGCTGCGCGGCCGCGTGCTCCCCGTGGGCGGCATCAAGGAGAAGGTGCTCGCCGCGCACCGCGCGGGCATCAAGCGCATCATCCTGCCCGAGCGCAACAAGCCCGACCTCGAGGAGGTCCCGCAGGAGATCCGCGACACGCTGGAGTTCATCACCGTGTCGAAGATGGACGAGGTGCTCGCCGCCGCGTTCGAAGAGCCCGTCATCGCCCCCGCCCCCACCGAAGCCGTCGCTCACAACTGAGTTGGTGGCTCCGCGTGCGGGCGTGACATCCGTCACGAACGCCCGCTCTGCCCCCGATACCCTCGCAATGCGCGCTGACGCCGTCACGCTCTCGTGAGCTTCGTCACGGCCGCGCGGATGCTGTACGCTCGCGGCCGTGCGTGTGATCTCGCTCGCCGTGTGCGCCGCCCTCGCGGGGGCATGCTCCAGTACGCCCGCTCCGCCCGACGCTGACACCGCCAACAGCGGCGCGGGTGACGGGCTCAACAACGCCACCTATCGCTGCCTCGTGCGCGACCCGTCGACGGTGCTCCCCGCGACCAGCGCGGCGCTCGTGGGCATCCCGTGGGCCACGCGCGGCCCCGAGGGCGTGCGCGTCTACGCGCGCGTCGGATCGGGCTCCGAGCTCCACTGGAAGAGCGCGCGCGGCGAGGGCGACGTGCCCGCGCAGAAGGGGCTCCGCGAGGGCGCGTTCGGTTGGACCGGCGAGCGCTTCGTCGCGATCCTGAGCGAGCGCACGCTGCCCTACGAAGACGACCTCGCGTTCAACGACTGGCGCCACCACCGCGTCGTCACGCTCGACGCCGACCACGGAGACCAATCCGTCACGCGCACCGCGCTCCCCGAGAACGCGTGCGCGCCCGCGGTCACCGAGATGGCCGGACGCGTGATGCTCACGTGGTTCCGACGCGGCCGCGAGGGGTGCAACGGAGGCGTCGGCGGATACCAGCTCCTCGGTCGCCGCGGCGAGGCGCTCGGCCCTGCGCGCGCGCTCTCCGAAGGCGGCGGCGACGTGGCCGTGCGCTCGCTCCGCGCGCGGTGGGACTTCGGTCGCGCCGTGGTCGTCGCGCAGCGCAGCGACGCTCCGCTCGACACCGCGTGGGTGCTCGACGCGTCGGGCGAGGCGCTCTGGTCGGGGTCGTACGGCGGCCTCGATGGCGTCGTCGCGTGCCCCGCGAGCGGCTGCGTGCGCGTGAAGGTCGGGCGCGAGGGCTCCGCGGGCGACGGCCTCGGCGGGACCAGCCTCCACTTCGATCGCCTCGTGGGCGCGGGAGGTTTCTCGGTGACCTCGCCGGTCAACGACGTCGTCGGCGCCGTGGTCTCGGGCGACCGCGTGCTCACGCTCCACACGGCGGCGTCGAGCACCGGCGGCTGCGACATCACGGTGGTCGACCTGTCGGCGCGGGCCATCGTCGCGCAGCACCACGCCGAGTCGCTCTCGTGCGACGAGCGGCACGTGCGCGCCACCCCGCGCGGCTTCGTCATCACGAGCGCCGAGAGCGCGCCGGGCGTGTCTCGCGTGCTCGACTGCGCGTGGTGAGCGCCGCCGTGATCCGATCGCTCTATCAGCACGCGCTGCGCCCCGCGCTCTTTCACCTCGACGCCGAGCGCGCCCACGAGCTCGCGGCCTCGGCGCTCGGCGTCGCGCATCGGTCGAAGCTCGCGCGCGCTGCACTTCGGTTGATGGTGGGCGGCGCGCCCGATCCCCGCCTCGCGACGACGTGCTTCGGGGTGCGGTTCCGCTCGCCTGTGATGGTGGCGGCTGGCTTCGACAAGCGCGCGGTGCTCTACAACGCGCTCGGCGCGATGGGCTTCGGCGCCGTCGAGGTCGGCACCATCACGGCGCGCGCGCAGCCTGGAAACGAGCGTCCGCGGCTCTTCAGGCTCCCCGACGACCGCGCGGTGATCAACCGAATGGGCTTCAACAACCCCGGCGCTGAAGAGGCCGCGAAGGCCATCGCGTCGCACCCGCCCGACGGCGTCGTGCTCGGCGTGAACCTCGGCAAATCGAAGGTCACCGCGCTCGAAGACGCGCCCGCGGACTACGCCGAGAGCGCGAGACTCCTCGGCCCGTTCGCGGACTACATGGTCATCAACGTGTCGTCGCCCAACACGCCGGGGCTGCGCTCGCTGCAGTCCGTCGACGCGCTGCGCCCCATCGTGAGGGCCGTGCGCGGAGCGCTGGGAGACAGGCACGTCCCGCTGCTCGTGAAGATCGCGCCCGACCTCGCCGACGAAGACGTCGACGCCGTCGCAGACCTCGCCTGGGAGGAGCGCCTCGCGGGCGTCGTCGCCACCAACACCACGCTCTCGCGCGAAGGTCTTCACGCGAGCCCCGAGCGCGTCGCGGAGATCGGCGCGGGCGGACTCTCGGGCGCTCCCCTCCGACGCCGCGCGACGGCCGTCATCGCGCGCTTGTGGAGGCGCGGAGGCGCGCGCGTCCCCATCGTCGGCGCGGGCGGGGTCTTCACCGCCGACGACGCGTGGGAGACGCTCGCCGCGGGCGCGTCGCTCGTGCAGGTCTATACGGGCTTCATCTACGAGGGCCCCACCATCGCGAGGGACATCGCGCGCGGCCTCGCGGCCCGCATGAAGCGCGAGGGCGTCGCGACGGTGGGTGACGTGGTGGGCTCCGCGCATCGGTGATAGGGTCGCGACCCTTGCCGATGAAGACGCCACTCCGCGCGCTCTCCCTCGCGCTCTGCATCGCGTCGACGACCGCAGGCGCGCAGACGCGGAGCCCTGTCACGCTGCGCTTCCGCTACGTCGCCGGACAGCACGCGCGCTACACCACGCGCACCACGCAGGTGATGCCGGGCGGCGCGGGCACGACCACCACGACGGCCTCGCACGAGGTCGAGACGACGCGCGTGAACCCCGACGGTTCCGCGCAGCAGCGGCTCCGCATCACCCGCTTCGACGTGTCGGGCGCGACGATCCCCGAGGATCTCAGGCGCCGCGTGACGTCGGCCGTGACGGGCGTGACGCTCGAGTTCGCGCAAGACGCCCGCGGTCACGTGAGCGCGCGACGCACCATCGGGACGGTGCCCGACGAGGCGAGGCCCATCCTCGATGGGATGCTCGACTCGCTCGATCAGATCGGCGCGCAGCTCCCTGACGGCCCCGTCATCCCGGGCTCGACGTGGCGCGAGCAGCGGACCTTGCACGTGCTGCCGGGCGCGGGCCTCGACATGCGCGTCGACGTGACCTGCACGCTGCGGGAGGTGCGAGGCGTCGGCCCCGCCCAGACCGCCGTGGTGGGAATCGCCATGACCCTCAGCACCCCGCCCGGCGCCAACGTGCGCGGCGTGCGGCTCAACGGCTCGGGCAACGCCACGGGAGAGTCCGTGATGGAGCTCGGTCGGGGACGCCTCGGGCGCGGTCACACCGCGGGCGCGATGCACGTCCAGATGACCATCGGGGGCCGCGCGATCGACCTCCAGAGCACCTTCGAACACGACACCTCACCCGAGGCGCCCGCCGCCGCGAGACCCGCCGTCGCGAGGCCCGCGGCGAGCCCGCGCTGATTCACCGAGCGAGCAGACGGTTGACGAATCCACAAACCACGGCACGATTGGACGCGTGATGCACGAGCGCATCTCTTCGACGAACCCGCTCCTGCTCGGATCGCAGTCTCCGCGTCGGCTGGAGATCCTGCGCGCCGTCGCGATCCCCGCGGAGCCCTTCGCGGTCGACGTCGACGAGCAGCTCCTCTCGGGCGAGCGGCCCGACGCGATGGCCACGCGCCTCGCGCGCCAGAAGGGCGCCGCGGTGCTCTACGCCATGAACCGCAAGGGCCGCAGCCTCGACGGGCGGTGGGTGCTCTGCGCCGACACGATCGTCCACATCGGCGGCGAGCTCATGGGCAAGCCCCGCGACGACGACGACGGACGCCGCATGCTGCGCCTCCTCTCGGGCCGCACGCACCACGTCACCACGGGCTTCGTCATCCACGGCGCCGACGCCTTCGACGCGCCCGCCTACGCCGAGACCACCGCGGTGACCTTCCGCACGCTCAGCGAAGACGAGGTGCGCCGCTACGTCGCCGCGGGCGAAGGGCGCGACAAGGCCGGCGGCTACGGCATCCAGGGCCTCGCGGGCGCCTTCGTCGAGCGCATCGAGGGCAGCTACCACAACGTCGTCGGCCTCCCGATCCACCGCGTCGTCGAGGTGCTGCTCCGCGCGGGCGCGCTCGACGGATATCCCCTCGACCCTTCGGCGTGACCTCCCCCGAACGCATCGCAGAGAACCTCGCCGCCGTGCGCGCGCGCATCGATGGTGCGTGTGCGCGCGCGGGACGTGACCCGTCGTCGGTGCGCCTCGTCGCGGTGACCAAGACGTGGCCCGCCGAGGTCGTGCGCGCGGCGTACTCGGTGGGCCTGCGCGACTTCGGTGAGAACTACGCGCAGGAGTTCGTCGACAAGGCCGCAGCGCTCGCGGACCTCGACGGGCTGCGCTGGCACTTCATCGGTCACCTCCAGACCAACAAGGCCCGCGTGATCGCGCCTGTCGTGTCGGCGGTGCACTCCATCGACTCGGCGAAGCTCGCCGCGGAGCTCGGTCGACGCGCAGAAGCCGCGAAGCGTGTGATCGACGCGTACGCGCAGGTGAACGTGTCGGGCGAGGCGTCGAAGTCGGGGAGCGAACCCGCGGAGCTCGGCGCGGTGCTCGCTGCGATCGAGGCGTCTCCGTCGCTGCGGCTGCGTGGGCTGATGACGGTTCCGCCTGCGAGCGAGGATGCGAACGAGGCCGCGCCGGTGTTCCGCGCGCTCGTCGCGCTGAGAGATGCGATGGGCGGCGCGGCGAGGCTGCCGGAGCTGTCGATGGGGATGACGCACGATCTCGAGGTCGCCATCGCGTGCGGCGCGACGGTGGTCCGCGTGGGGAGCGCCCTCTTCGGCGCGCGGTAGGTCGTACAAACGGGCGTACAAGCGGGCGAGCGTAAGCTCGCCGTCGTTGACGCCAACGCCCGCAGTGCGATGCGGATGGACGCTGGAAGCGTTTCCGTCGCGCTTCCGCGTAGCGCTGCGGACGATTGCGTCAGCTACGGCGAGCTTGCGCTCGCCCGCTTGTGCGCTCGATGCTCGCCGAGTCGAAACAACTCAGCGCCGCAGCCCGAGGAAGCGCGCGAGCTCGCCCACCGCGCCCGTCACCGCGTGACCGCGTCGCACCGCGCGGCCCTGCACGCGGAGCCTCCCCGCGTCGCGGTCGGCCTTCGGATCGACGTGGCCCACGAGCTCCGCGCCCGAGAGCACCGGCAGCGCGTAGTAGCCGCGCGTGCGCTTCGCGGGCGGCGTGTACACCTCCCACGTGTAGTCGAAGCCCCACAGGGCCGAGGTCACCTTGCGGTCGTACACGAGCGGATCGAGCGGCGCGAGCAGCACCGGCTCCGCGCGCGTCGCGGGCTCCGTCGCCGTCGCGTCGAAGAGGGCGAGGTCCTCGCGCAGACAGTGGAGCGTCACGTCGTCGTCGATCACCACCGCCGCCACGGCATCTTCGACGCGCGGGAGCTCACCGCGCTTGAGCGCGACGAGCCTCCGCTGACGCAGCCGCAGGAGCGACTCCCAGCGCAGCGCGTCGGCCTCGTCGGGGGCCTTCGCGGCGATCACGCTCGCGGGCAGCACGCGCTCGGGCAGGTCGTACACCCGGCGCTGCCCCGCGACGCGACGCGCGACCGCGAGACGGCCGTGGAAGAAGAGCTTCTGGAGCGTGTGCTTCACGAGCGTCGCCGCGCCCCACACGGGACGCGCCTTGCGGTCGTCGTCGAAGTCTTCGGAGCTCGACGGGCCACGACGCGCGATCTCGCGGAGCAGCGTGTCGCCGAGCGCGCGCTCCTCGCGGGTGAGCTTGCCCGACCACGCGTCGTCACGCTCGCTGCGCCACCGCATCGCGCGCTGAAGCCACGGCCACGCCTCGACCGGAAACGCCGACAGCACGCCGGGGTACGGAATGAAGTGCTCGAAGGCCACGCGTCGCTCGGGCGCGAGAACGTCGCCGTCGCCGTGGACGTGCCGCATGAGGTCTCCCTCGCGGTACTGCCGCACGCGGTTGCGGAGGATGAGGTCGTGCATCCGACCGCACACGTTGATCGGATCGATCTGCACGTAGCCGTGATGCGCGAGCGCCGAGGCGACGCTGTCGGCGGGCTCGTCGAGCATCACTGCGCGCCGATGAAAGCGCCGCGCGTGCGCCGCCGTGACCCTGAGCGGCTTCATCGCGGAGACCTTTGCGCTACGCGCTCTCGGAGGAGCTCGCGGACTCGGCCATGAGCGCGTCGTCAGCGGCGATGGCGCGGTCGATCTCGGCGAGCGCGTCGGCGATGGCGGCGCGCGCGGTACGCTCGGCGTTGCGGGCGCGCTCCTCGGCTTCGGCGATGGCGCGGGCGGCGTCGCGCTGCGCCTCTTCGAGCTTGCGACGCGTCGAGAGGATTTCGTCCGCGAGGTCGAGCGCAACGAGGGCGAGCTGCGTCGAAGCGGGCGCGCCCTTCGCGGTGCGCTGGATCTCTTCGACGCGCTGATTCACCACCGAGGCGAGCTGCTCGAGGTGGCGCTCGTTGCCGTTCGCCGTGAGCCTCAAGCGCTGGCCGCCGACCTCGAGCGCGATCGTGTGACGTGTCGCTGGCGGAGAGGGCTGCACGGCGAAGACCCTAATCCGCTTCGCAGGAGCTCCACAAGGGCGTTCGCGCTTGATTCACGGCTCGCGGTCGTCGTCGGCGGGCTCGCGCGCGGTGCTGCTCCCGCGGAGGATCGTGCCGATCACGTCGAGCGGATCGAAGCCGAGGATCGCCCTCACGTCGACGCTCCCGAGCAGGTCACCGAGCTGCTGCGCGCGCCGCGCGAAGGGACCGAGGAGCCCCAACGATTCGATGCCCGAGAGCACCTCGCGCGAGCGCTTGCCCGCGGCCCGCAACGCACCTGCACCCGCGGCCACGGCGATCCACGGAGGCATGGGGTCGACGACGACCTCACGCGTCGCGAGCGCCTTCGCCCACGCGCCGCTCTCCGCCGTGATGAGCAGCTCGCGCAGGGTCGACGTGGGCGCGAACACACCGCAAGACACGGGCGCCACCTCGCGCTCCACCGCAGCGCGGATCACGCGGTAGTCGCGACGAAAGTCCCCGCCGAGGGGGCCCACCATGCGTCGCAGCGCCTCGGGTCCGAGCACCGTGTCGACGCCCGCGCCCCGCCGACGCAGCACCACCGCGGTCTCGAGCTCCACGCCTTCGAAGAGCGCGAGCACCAGCGCGTGACCGTCGGGGACGATGTGATCCCACGCGCGCCGCACGACCTCGGGCGGAGGCAGCGGAACCCCTCGCCCGATCGCGGGGATCATCCGAAGCTCGCCCTCGTCGGCGAGGTCGCGCGCGGCGCCGAGCACGATGAGCAGCGTGTCCCACGCGTCGTCGCCGGGATGCAGCCGACCGCCCACGCGCTCGTAGAGTTCTTCGATCGCCCCCGCCTCGGCGGCCACGGCGAAGCGCGTGTCGAGCGACGCCGCGCAGGCTTCGAGGTCCGCGGGGCCGTGCCACATGGGCAGCTCCACCGCGCCGCGCAGCGAGTGTAGCGCGCGCACCACGCCGCCCTCGTCGTAGAGCACGAAGAGCATGCCGCCCTCGACGCGGACGCCGCGCTCCCTCGCAGCGGGCGCGTGCGACGAGAGACCGGGTGCGACCAGGGTCACCAGGCGATGCCAGCTCCGCGCGTCGAATCCCGTCAACCGCACGCTCACGACACCACCTCGCGGAGCACGGTCACCTCGCCACCGGGGAGCGGCCTCGGACCGTCGACCACACCGGCCTCGTCGCGCCAGCGTCCCCCCTCGGGCGGCGACACCTTGATGGGACCTTCGACCTTCGAGACCACCACCACCGCGCGCGCGCCGTCGCGCTCCACGATGCGCACGAGCGCGGCGCCCTCGGGCGACACCTTCGGCGCGAGCGGAGCCCAACGCTCGGCATCGCGCGCGGTCGGGTCTTCGACGGCGTCATCCGCACGCAGCACACGGCGAAACGCGACGGCCTTCTCGGCCAGCGAATGCTCGACATCGTCGAGATCGCTCGGCGGAAGCGCGCCCTGCGCGGCGAGCTCCTCGGGCGCGAAGCCCACCCACGCGAGGAGCCCGAGCGGCAGCGGATTCACGCCCGTCGCAGCGCGCGCCTCGATGGCGTCCTTCGCTCGTACGGAGAGATCGACGCCGAGCTCGCGTCCTTCGGGAAGCGTCGCGGCCCACGCGAGGAGCGCCTGCCACCGCGCGGCGTGAGGGCGCACGTCGGCGCGCTCGTCGAGGAGGGCGCCGATCCAGCCGCTGCCGCTGCACCCCATCTGCACGGTGACATCACGCGCGCCTGCTGCGAGGGCCACGCGAGCGGCATGGAGCGTGTGCGTCGCGCGCGTCGGAGGTTCGAAGGGCGGATTGCCCGCGCGCAGATCAATGTGCGGCGCAGCGCCGAACGAACACGCGAAGCGCACCTGACGCCAGATCCCCGTGACGCCCGCGCGCGTCGGAGGCGCCGCGAGCACGAGGGAGCGCTCTCCGCCGAGCGACATCGCCACCGGAGACGCGAGCGCGGAGCCCGTGACGGCGAGCGCGATCTTGTCGTCGTCGATCCCCTCGGCGCGCGCGGCGTCGGAGAGACCGAGCAGGAACGCGCGCTCGTGGAGCGACTGACGCGTGACCTCTTCGACCGCGGCCTCGCGCGGCGCCCGATGCGGCGGCGCCTGCGCAGGAACGTCTCCGCGCGCGTCGGGGTGATGATCGATCTCGAAGGGATCATCGCGGAGCACCGCGGGCGGACCGTGTCCGACGATCACCCTCGCGACGGTTCCGTCATTCGCGTGCGGACCGAGCGCGGCGACCGCGGCGCGCACCCACCCGGCGCAGGCGCGTCGATACGCAAGACTCGCCACGGAGGGCAGCGGCGAGAGGGCCGGCAGGTCGAGCACGTACACCGGGTTCTGCCGGCGCGTGCGGGCCTGACACGCCCTGTCGCGCAGCACGCGATCGGGCAGACCGAGCGACGACACATCGCTCGTGGGCCACGGGCCGAGGCGCACCACGGCGCGCATCCCCTCGCCCGCGACGACCGCGAGGAACGCGCGCACGTCGAGGTTGCGAGCGGTGAAGTCGAGGCGCCCGTCGGGGAGCGCGTGCTCGCGCCACACAATGGGCACGTCGATGGCGTTGAACCCCAGCGACGCGAGGGCGCGCACGACACGGGGCCAGAGCGAAGGATCCAACGTCGAGAACCGCACCATCGCGGCGCGCAGCGGGGCACTCACGGGGCCTCGGACGGTACACCATCGCGCCGCGCCTTTCGTGCTAATCGAAGCGCCCTCGCATGAAGTCCGCGCCCACCGCCGCGCGCCTCGTCGGCGCCCTCGCAGCCGCGCTCGTCGCGGTGAGCTCCGCGGCCTTGTGGATCCGCATGGCGCACGCGGGGCCCCTCGCGATCTCGTTCTATCGCCTCGTGTACGCGACGGCGCTGCTCTCGCCCTTCGCGCTCGGCGCTGCGCGGCGCGAGCTCCCGGCGGTCCCGCGGCGCGACCGATGGCTGATCGTCGGGGCGGGCGTGGCGCTCGCGTTACACTTCGCGGCGTGGATCGCGAGCCTCGCCCCATCATCTCCCGTGGCGACGAGCGTGGCGGCGAGCGCGACGCTGGTGGCGATTCACCCCGCGCTCGTGGCCGCCGCGACGCCGTGGATCACGGGCGGCCCGTTCCCCCGCCGCGCGGTGCCGGGCATCGCGCTCGCGCTCCTGGGTTCCGCGGTGATCGCGTGGGGAGACCGCCGCGGGCATCACCGCCTCACGGGCGACCTGCTGGCCTTTCTCGGCGCGATCGCGGGCGCCGCGTACTTCGTGCTCGGCGGGAGGCTCCGTCGCTCGCTGGGTCTCATGGCCTACGTGCTCCCGGTGTACGGCATCGCGGCGGTGACGCTCGGGCTCCTCGCGCTCGTGACGGGCGAGTCGCTGCGCGTCTCCGACCCGCGCGAACACCTTCTTTTTCTGGTGCTCGCGGTGGGACCGATGATCCTCGGCCACACGCTCCTCAACTGGGCGCTGCGCTACCTGCCCGCGTGGGCCGTGGCGACGACGATCCTCGCGGAGCCCGTGGCGAGCACGGCGCTGGTCTTCGTGGTGCTGCGCGACGTGCCTCCGGTGACGGCCGTGGTGGGCGCGCTACTGGTGCTCTCGGGCCTCGGCGTGATCGCGCGCAACGGACGGTGACCCGCGCTCACCGATACATGCGATCGATGCGCGCCTCGGGGTCGCCCGGGTCGAGCGCGAGGAGCGCCGCGTAGAAGCACCACTCGAAGGGCTTCATCACGACGTAAACGGCGTCGGCCATCCAGCGGCGGCGGAGGTAGCGGCTCACGGGCAGCCCGAAGCGGTCGTAGACGCGCCGACACCACGCGCCGAAGCGAGGCCACCGCGTGTGGAGCAGGTCTTCGAACGCGTTCGCCACGGCGAGCTGGCGGTTCACGATGATGGGGTTTCCGTTGCGCACGCCCATGCGCTCGGGACGCACGAGCCACGGATGTCCCTGCGCCGCGACGGTGCAGAGGTAGTGGCAGTCGTTGTGAACCACCGTGACCGCGACGCGCGAGAACGTGTGCCCGCACGTGTCCGTGAACGCCGCCACGGCCGCGCCGCGCCGCCCGCCGACGAGCGCAGAGAGCACGCCGTACGCACCCAGGAGCGCGGGCGTGAGGGCCGCGGCGCGCGCCATCCACGCGCGGCTCATCACGGGCGGAGGAGCTTCTTCGGGCGCGAGTTCCACGTGACGATAGATGTCCGCGGGGAGCGGAGCGGGCTCCGTCACGCGCTCCTCGTCGCCGCGACGCTGGAGCCGTTCGCGGAGCTCGCCCGCGAAGAGCGCGACGGTGAGCCACGGCGCGACCACCGGAAGCCCGAGCGGAAACACCACGAGTCCCAGCGCGAGGAAGCTCGCGCCGAGCTGAACGCCGAGCGCCGCGTGCAGAATCACACCCACCATCATCAGCGAGAGCGTGAGGGCCTCGACCACGGGCGGGAGCCGATCGGGCCTCCGTCGAGACAGCGCGAAGGCGAGCGCCACGACGACGTGCAGCGCGAGGGGCGCGAGCACCCACGGCTCCGCGAAGGCGCGGAACATGTCCATGTCATCACCGCACGACTCGTTGCGGACGCACGTCGTCGAGAGGATGTGATTGACCCCGACGCCCCAAGCGGGGAGCGCCGCGAGCACGAGCGCGGCGTAGGCGGTCTGGCAACGCCTCGGGCCGTTCACGCGGACGCGCTGATACCCGCGCACGATCGCCCAGACGACGAGCGAGAAGAGCCCGAGCGCCACGAGGCCGCCGAGCGGCGACGCGACGCCCGACGCGAGGGAGTACACGCCCACGCACGGCGGCAGCGCCCACCCCACGGTGGTGAAGGTCACGAGCGCGACGTCACGGATGCGAGAGCGCGGGTTCATCGCCGCCGAGCGTATCGCAGCGGCCGCATCGCGCGACGACCTCCGTCG
>JBPOHC010000783.1:0-1965 GCA_052035985.1 Myxococcota bacterium
GATGCGCATGACGATCCCCTTCTTTCGATGCGCGTCGTGCAAGAGCTTCACGTGGGGTGATGGCGAGACCGCGCCGTCAGGCGTGCACGCGACGCCTGAGGTGATGGAGCTCGGCGCGGACGACCTCTTCGACGCGATCGACGCCCGCATCTGGCGCACCGCGGACGAGGAGCGCACCGTGCGTCGCCTCGCGTGGTGGCTCGCCAACGACGCGCGTCGAACCCCCATGCGACCGCCCGGCGGAGGGTACGGCTGCCTCCTCTCGATTGCCTGCGTGGTGATGCTCGTGGCGGCCGTGGGGCGCGGCCCCCTGTCGTCGGGATTCACGCTCGGATTCGCGGCGCTCTGTGGCGTGCTCTTCGTCGTGGGGGTGGTGTGGTCCAACCGCGACGAGCGCCGCGCGTCTGCGCTCGAGGAGGCGGCGATCGAGCGCGACATCAGCGAGCTCCCGATCTCTCCTTCAGCCTATCGCGATGACCCGCGGAGGCCCCCCGCGGACGTCGACCCGAGGCTCGTCGCGAACCTCGTCGCGTTCGACGCGCTCCTCGACGCAGACACACCGGAGGCGCGCCTTGAACGCGCGGAGGTCGCGCGAGAGCTCGGGCGCTTCGACCAGGCGACGGCCCTCCTCGACGGCGCGGAGTGGCAACCCGAGCTCACGCACACCGTCGCGTGGCTGCGTCGGCTCATCGCGCACCGCGACCATCGCGTGCGGCGCGTGCCTGCCGAGTCTCGCGCTTCGTAGGACGCCTGACGGAGCCCGCGACTACCCCGTCGACGATCTCGGCGTGGAACTCGAGCGCGACGAGGCGCTCGTCGACAGCGGGAAGGCGGGCGTTGCGGCCAGGCGCGTACGCAGGCACCGCTGCGCTCAGCGAGCGTTCGGGTCTGCGAGCCACAGGGCGAGCGCGGTCCCATCGAGGTCGAGGGCGACGTCACCGAGGCGATCAGGGCCGAGGGCGTCGAGGCGCGCGATGAGGCTCTCGCGCTCGCGCTCGGTGAGCGACCGATCGAGCTTGCGCGCGAAGAGATGGGCCAGCGGCGCCAGGCCCTCGCTGCGTCCCTCGTCGAGGCCCTTGTTGAGCCCTCTGGTGAAGACCTTCTCGATGAGCGCGCGCGCTTCGGACGTGTCGACCATGATGCTCTCCGTGGGTGCGCCCCTGCGTCGGGCGTCGAGGTGCGTTTGTATCACGATCTCGTAGAGCGCCTCTCCGCGCGGGGCCTCTCCGTAGCGCGTGCAGAGGTCGTCGAAGGCCGCGCGGAACAACGCCCCCGCGCCCATCAGCCGCAGCGCGAGCGTGTCCGCGCGCGCGGGGAGTTCCGCCAGCACGACGATCGCGAGCGGCATCCCTCTGCCATCACACGAACGCTGCGCCTGCCCCACGGGTTCCAACCATGCTCCCGTCGCACATCCAACCGCGATACAGTCGCGCCGCGATGTTCGCCGACGCTCTGAGCACCACCCTCGCGAAGCTCCCGTGAAGCCCGGAGACACGGTCGCCGGACGCTACCGCCTGGGACGGATCGCCGGATCTGGCACGTACGGCGTGGTGTATTCCGCGCAGCGCCTCTCCGACGGCAGCGAGGTTGCCATCAAGACCCTGCGTCGCGAGATGACCCGCAACGACGCGATCGTGCAGCGCTTCGAGTTCGAAGCGCACCTCGCCTCGCGCATCAGCCACCCCAACCTCATCGCCGTGTTCGACGTCGGCCGCGATCCCACCGACGGAGCGCCCTACATCGTTCAACCGCTGCTCCGCGGAATCGACCTCGCCGCCGCGCTCGCGCGTGAGGGGCCCTTCGCGCCACGCGTCGCCGTCGACGTCATGGTCCCCGTGATCGCCGGGCTGCTCGCCCTCCTTCGCGCGCGCGTGGGGGCTCATCACGACGGCGCCGTGGAGCATCCCCGGTCGCGCGATGTCGCCCGAGTAGGGGCGCGTGCCGAGCACCATCTCGCCGAGCTCG
>JBPOHC010000597.1:0-4671 GCA_052035985.1 Myxococcota bacterium
TGATCGTGATGGAGCTCGGCCTCGCGTTCACCGTGCGCGACAACCTCACGCTCAACGTCGTGATGCTCGTGCACCCGCCGCCCGCGGTGCGCGCGTGGCAGGAGGCCGCGAGGCCCCCCAACGCCCAGCACACGCGCTGAGCGAGGAGTTGTCTGCGGTCGCCGCGAACCGCGGCGGACAGTGTGAGTGGTCGGCGAATCCGATCGCGCGTGGTGTGAGGCGCTCGATTTCGTCGTGAGGTCGTGCCTCGGGACGAAGATGCCACGCAACCGTGCGACCCCCGGCTCTGGCGCGGACGGGATAGCGAGAGCGACGCAGGGGGCGTCGGCCTACGTGAAGTTTGGAGGAGCACGTCGGCAACGCACATGCCTCGGTCGCCTGCCACGATGTGCTCGTTCGCGTCGGGGTGGACTCACCGATCCGAGACCGTGGTATACGCGCTCTGTGAGCCTCGCAGAGACCATCGACCGCTCTGAGGATCTCTTCGCGCGCGCCCTGATGTCGGTGCTTGATCTGGTCACCCCGCGCGCCACTCCAACCTCATCCGATGCGACCGATCGTGCGATCCGGTCTCTCGTTGCACCCCTCGTCGAGGCCCCGAGTGAAGAGGCGCTCGACCGGGCCTTCGAGGGCGCCGTCGAGGCGTTCCCCGAGACGCTTCATACACTCCTCCGCCGCCCCTCGAGCGTGGTCGATCCCTCGATGAACGACGCCGCACGGATGCTCCCGTGGCTCTTGCAACGGACCGCGGGCGACCTCGATGCATCCGTGCTTGTGGCGGAGTTCGGCGCGATGCTCCAGCTCCAACAGAGGATGTTCCTGCGACTCCTCGCGAAGACGCCTTCGCACGTCGTGGACCGCGCGCTCGACCTGCGCCGAGACGATCTCCAGACGATGCTCCGTGACCCATTGGGACGCTCGATTCTCACGTCGCAAGCCTCCCTCTTCGCCCTCCTCGGACTTCACGAGGCGCTCGGCCGCTCGGCCGCGTGGCGCAGGCAGCGCGTCGTTTTCCGTGGTCTCGAAGCGCTCCACGTCGGCGTTGATCTGATCCCGTCGGAGCGGTCCTTCGCCGAGACTCGCTGGCTCATCCATAGTGCGCGTGAGCTTGGTCTGTGGCCTCGCAGCGCGAACAACCTCTCGCGGTCCATCGACGCAGCGCTCGCGGGAACTCCTTTCAACCGTGCGGCGCTCCTCGCCCTCCGTGAGCGTCTCGCCCGGCGCTCGACCCTCCTCTACGTGGGTGACGTGCGGGCAACTTTCGACCAGCTCCTGGGTGGGGACGTGCTCTTCGAGACGTTCGAGGAGCACCTCGCTGCGGGCGAGTGCTATGAGCGCGCCGAGCTCTCCATCGACGAGCTCGCGCAGCGCTGGTCGCTCGACGTGCCTGACGCCGTTGCACGCCTCGAAGAGCTCAAAATTGCCCGTCCGAGCAGTGTGCTGCGTCTCTCGGAAGAGGCGCGACGGCAGCGCCTCGCGAAGCTCGACGCGGACCGTCTCGCCAGGCGCGCGGGGATCGCTCGACCGCAAGACCTCGTACGACGTTCGGTGATCGCCTCTCAACGTATCGAGGGGATCGACGCGAGGCCCCACTTCACACGGACGTCCCCTGGTGAACGAACCCGAAGTTGACGCCCCTCACTACACGGACGACGAGAAAGCCGCGCTGACAGAAAACCTCCGAGCGGTGACTGAAGTCGTCCACGGGGGAGCCCTTTCGTTGCGACCGATTCGCTTCGAAGTGCTCGCTGATCTACACCGGTCTCTCTTTCTCGAAGTGCGAAGCCATGCGGGACGCGCTCGCTGCCCGGGTTTCGGGAGTGAGGTGCTGCGCTTCGGCCCCTGGTACTCCACCCGCCGCAACGAGGTCGACCGCGAACTGACGGCTCTGTTTCGCTGGATTGCGAACTCCGTGGCGGAGCTGGAGGCCCACCGTGAAGCTGCGGAGTACACGGAGTCGGCCCTCCGGGTTGCGCTTCGGGCGCACACTGAGGTGATTCGCATTCACCCTTTTGAAGACGGGAACGGTCGAAGCTCGCGCCTGCTTCTCGATTGGCTCCTCGTGCGGCTCGAGCTACCGCCCGTGTCGTTTGATGTCGTGCGCGAGGAGTACATTCGAGCGCTCGAAGAGGCCTTCAGGGGAGATGACACCCTCCTCCTCGACCTTGTGATTCGCGTCCAGAGCGACGCTCTCTCCGCCGATGCTGGATAGCAAGTCGTCAGGTCCCGGGTGAGCTCTGTGGCGGGCGTCGCCGCGACGACTTCGCGGATTGAGCGACCTGTTGCGCTCGAACGCTCCCATCGTCGCGCCCGTGCGACACTCGCAGCGTGAACCGAACGCCCCGCTGTCGAGTCCTTCGCTCCCACGTCGCGCTCTGGGCGTTTGCGCTCCACGGTTGCCTGCCGAGCACCGTGACGAACACCGTCGACGCGAGCCTCTCCGACACGGCTGCGGTCGACATGAGCGCGCCCCTCGATCACGTCGCCCTCGATCACGTCGCCCTCGATCACGTCGCTGTCGATGACGCCGTTCGTGACGCCATCTTCGCTGACACCGTGGCCGATCAGAGCATCGTCGACGCGCCGCTTCTCGCGCCTCCACGACCGCTCGCGCCGCTCTCGGGAGCGCGCGTCACCAACGGTCGTCCGACGCTTCACTGGCGCCTCGACGCAGACGCGACGGGAACGTGGGTCGAGATCTCTCGCGACCGCGATGGGCTTCTCATGGTCGCGCAGTTCGCCGCGACAGGAGACTCCGCGCGCCCCCCCGTCGACGCGGGCGCCCTCCGTCCTGGCGTGTACTTCTGGCGCCTTCGACGCGTGCAGAACGGTGCGTCAGGAACCGCGGTGAGCGCGACGTGGCAGTTCATCGTCCCCGCGGGGGCCGCCTCGGCTGACACGAGCTGGGGCGCGCAGCCCGACCTCGACGGCGATCGCTACGCCGACCTCCTCGATGTGGCCGAGAACAGCGCGGGCACGTCGCTCACCGTGCGCTTCTTTCGAGGACCGCTCACAGGGCGCCCGTCGGCGCTCGGTGGCGCGATCGAGGTTCCACAGGGGTACGCCGCGCGCGTCGTGGGCGACGTCGACGGCGACGGATTCGTCGACCTCGCGATTCGAAGCACGTGCGGAGACGGAGGCGCGACCGATCGCGTCGACATCCACCGCGGCGGCCCGCGAGGCCCCTCCTTCACGCCGGAGTACTCGATCCGCTGGAGCGGCTACACCTGCGTGCGCCCGCGTCACTTCGTGGGAGCGGGGGACGTCAACGGCGATGGCTACGGCGACCTCGTGGTGGATTCCCCCGTCACGGGCGGCTTTTTCCAACAGTGCGAGGTCTACCACGGAGGCCCGCGAGGACCGTCGACGGCCCCCGACGCGGTGCTCACGGGCGGCACCGAGTACACCGGCTTCGGGCGTCCGGTCGCGCTCGGAGACGTCAACGGCGACGGCTTCGCCGACGTGGCGTTCACAGACTCCGCGGGCTTCGTGCGCGGTGATCCTTCGGCGCTCATCCCGCCCCACGTGCGCGTCTACCTCGGGAGCGCGCGCGGACTCACCGCGGCGCCGCCCGTCGTGCTCTCGAGCCCGCTGGCGCGCGATCCCGGCTTCGGCCGCGTCGTCGCGGGACCCCTCGACGTCGACGGCGACGGCCTCTCCGACGTGGTCGTCGACGCGGCGGCGTGGAGCGATCCGAGCGACCCCACGACGCGGCGTGTGTACGTGTTCCGCGGCAGCGTCGACTTCGCAGCGCGCGCACCGACCTGGACACACGAGCCTCGCGCGGGCGACGCGCGCTTCAGCGGTCAGAGCTTCGCAGGCGGCGGCGACGTCGACGGTGACGGCTTCGACGACCTCGTGCTCGCGCTCGACATCCCGACGGGCGTTCTCGTGCAGGTCGCGCGCGGCGGCGCGATGGGCATCGCCGCGGCGCCGTCGCAGTGGTTCGTTCGCGAGGGCGCTTCGGTCGACGCGTCGAACGCGAGCGCGTGGGGCGACATCACCGGAGACGGACTCGCCGACATCGTGCTCCCCGTGTCGCTGCCGGGCGGCGGCGTTCCCGCCACGGGACGCGCTGTCGACGCGTTCTGGGGACGCGCGCTCCCGCTCGACGAGCGCCCCGGCTCGCTGCTCTGATCGACGCTGCGCACGAGCGCGCGCCGACGCGTCGCGCGGCTTCGACGGCCCGCGTCGGGCGCCGCGTGAACCTCTCGCGCCGAGGGCGCACCGTAGTGATGATCGCGGCCCGTGTTCGCGACCCTTCTCTGAGCGATGGTTCCACGATGACACCGCGTCCTTTGCGACCTCGGGGGCTCGTGCCGCTTCTCCTCGTCGCGTGGAGCCTCCTCTTCGCGTGCACGAGCGACCCTGCGTCGCGGCCCGCGGAGTGTGCTGCAGATCAAACCCTCTGCGACGGCGCGTGCGTCGACGTGAGCTTCGACCGGAATCACTGTGGCGGTTGCGCGACGCGGTGCGCCGACGACGAGGTCTGCGCGCGCGGAGCTTGTCGCCCCCGCTGCGCCTCGGGCGTCGCCGACTGCAACGGCGACGACCGAGACGGTTGCGAGGTGTCGCTCGCGTCCGACGCCGCGAACTGTGGCGCGTGCGGCATCGCTTGCCCCGCGGGGGTCTTGTGCGACAGCGGCGTCTGCGGGTGCCGCGCTGGCGCCA
>JBPOHC010000640.1:0-2447 GCA_052035985.1 Myxococcota bacterium
GGCCGAGGGGCCGCGCTGGCACCTGTTCCGCGGCCCAGGGGCCGCCCCGCACGAGGAGTCCACGGGGGCGCGCACGGGCATCACGAACCCGGTGCGCTTGCTCGCTCGCGTCCTTTTTAGTCGCAACGGCCATGCCGATGACGACGACGCAGCCGGAGTTCGGGAGAGCGAGTCGCCCGACGAACCGGCGCCGAGGACGTACGAGCTACGCGAGCGACCACCGGTCCCAGCGCCGCTGAAGCTCGAGTTTCGGCGCCACCTCGTGGTCGCCCGCGATGCGTACCTCTCGGGGCTTCGTGAGTGGAGCGCGCCGCTTGATGCTGACCGTCTGCTCGAGGATCTGCAGATCCTCGCGATCGCTGCGCACCGCGGCCTCAACGCGGACGTCATCACACCCAGCGAGTACCTCGAAACCCAGGTGCCGATCCTCCGCGCCTTCCTGGGTACTCGCGGCGCCCCGTTGCCCCGGTCACTTGCGGCCTGGCCCGGCCGCGCCTCCGAACGGGCACGCGCCGAGCTCATTGGCGTCGTCGGCGCCATGCTGTTCCAGGCCTGCCTCGCGCGCGCCGAGATCACCCGCGACGAGGTCGATCCGCGCGGTGATTTCCCCGACGTCGGTCCGGTGCTCTGGTTTCGACACGTCCTCGACCACCTCGGTCCGATCTCCTCCGCCGGGCTCGACGCGGCGGCGACCCGCGCCGCGCGCCTCCGCCGCCTCGGCCTTTGGCTCGACCGTTGGCCGGCGCAACTCGTCAAGGTACCGTTCCGCAGCTTCCTCGCCCGCATGACCGCCGATGCGCATGCGCTCGCCGCCCTGCAGGATCGGTTCGCTGCGGAGCTGCGACAGTCGCGCGTGCCTGCTGGCGACGCGGGCGACGTCACGATCGTCGCGCTCGTCGATGGCGAGCTTGCCTGCGGCTTCGTCGAGGACCGCGTAGGCTATTGCCGACACGGCGCGTTCCAGGGTGCGTCGCGCTCCGCGATTTGGGAGCCGTTGCGCCAGAGCCAGCGCGGCCTGACCTTCGACCACCTCCTCGAGTTGGCGGCCGACGCCCCGCTGCTGGTCGATGCCCTTGACGCCCTCGACCGCCTCTGCGGTTGAGTTCCCCTGCGTGCCTTCGCGGCAGCGTGCCCCGATCCGGCAATGGTGCAGCGTGCGTTGCACGATCTGCTGGCAGGCGTGAACGTACAACTCCTCGACGCGCTCGACGATCCAACGTCCGTGTCGGGTACACCGCGCAGCCGGGCCTCCGCGGTTGGTCACGCAGCGTCGTGTCGATGCCGATCGATGGTCGCCCGCCGACCTGTGCGAGCGCTCCGACGAGCCCGAGGCCCTTGCGGGGGCGCTTGGAAGTCTCCAGGGAGGATCTCACCGTTGACTCACAAGCCGTCAACGCGGGCGCGTGCGCGGCAAAGCAATGTGAAGCCGATTGGTTGCGGCACTGTCGTTGCGCCGCTCGAGAGGTCTTGGACGATGGCGAGCTACCCGCTGCGGCGCGTTTCACGCATGCGCTGTCTACAGGCAGCCGATCATGGAGCGGCAGAGGTTCTGCGCGTTGCAGGTCAGACGCCCGCCACAGACGTCATTGCGACAGTATCCCCCCGTGAACATGAACTCCTCGCCCGGCGTCGACGGGTCGATGTCGAAGATCTGGCCTGTGGCGCACGTCTGCCCTTCGCCGCCGAGTCCAGCGGCGACGACGGCGCATAGGAACGGCTCTGTTGCTGACCTCCGGATCACTGCACCTGTGCGGCAGAACGGGCCATTCGGCGCCGCGTTGGATGTGGTTGTGTCGCCAATGACGACGACACAATCGTAGCTATTGGGCCCCTGAATGAGCATGCCCTCGTCGCAGTGCGGGCCGATGCAGGCGTAGAGTCCGACATCGCCACAGGGGAGGCATCGTAGCGGCGACGGCGTATAGTTGTACTGCCTGTGTGCGCAGACGGAGGTGCCAGAATCGCAACTTCCCGCGGGATCGCTGGGACATGAAACCGTTGGGTACGTGATCGGAGGTGACGCATCGACTGGCAGGCGAGCATCCAACGGGGCGTCGACCAGCGCATCAGTCGCGGCGTCGGAGGCTGGCGCGTCCCCCCCAGCCGCCGCGGCATCGACAACGTTGTCCACGCAGCTACACGGGGTAAAGGTCCCGCTCGGCGCGCACACCTGCGCACCGGTGTCTCCGTCCTCACACGCACACGCGATCGCCTCGCCCGGAACACATTGCGGAGGCAGTGGCGACGCGCATGCGACGAACGTCACGACGCTGGCTCCGAGGTGCACGACGCGCGCTCGCACGGTTTGATCGTACCACGGGCGCTCTCGGATTGTGCGCGATCTCCTGATCCATCGCGTGGGGCGCGACCCCGACCCGCGGGTGGGCGTGCGGTCAGTGCCCCTACGCGGCGGCGTGCACGGGGAGCCGCAGCGGGGGATCTCGGTA
>JBPOHC010001101.1:0-1723 GCA_052035985.1 Myxococcota bacterium
AGAAAGTAGCTGCAACAGTACGGAGACCACCCCGTCTTGTGCAGGTCGATGCCCACGGCGTCGGCGTGGGCGATGGGCTCGATGAGCTGCTGGTTGTGGCGGATGGCCTTCAGCGCCGCGGGCGAGAAGCGCAGCGGGTTGGCGCGGAAGTCGTAGGCGTTGAAGGCCGCGTAGGCCCAGCCGATCACGGCGTCGGCGTAGAGGAGCGGGCGGGGATATCCCTTCGCGTTCTGGTACTCGTCGAGGAGCGCGCGCACCTCGGCGATGGGGTCGACGGCGAAGGCGTCGGTGGTGCCCATGGTGCAGACGACCATGGCGACGGGCTTGCCCTCGTCGTGACACTCGCGGAGCACCTGGCGCAGGTGCGCGACGCTCATGCGGTTGTCGGCGTCGACCTCGATGGCGCGGAGGTTGTTCATCCCGAGGCCGGTCCAGTCGGTGTTCGACGCCTTCGAGAAGTGACCCGCGGCGGAGACGAGCACCTGCGCGTCTTCGCGGATGCCCCGGTCGCGGCTCTCGCGCCCGAGCACGTGCGTGAGCGCGTATTTGAGGCCGTCGAGGTAGCAGCCCGATCCGCCCGAGGTGTAGAGGCCGCCGGCGACCTTGGGGTCCCACCCGATGAGGTCCGAGAGCATCGCGCCCGACTCGATCTCGGCGCGCGCGACGTTCCACGAGTACTCGCCCTCGACGACGTTGGGGCTGAACACGGCGCCGAGCGTCGCGCCCAGGATCGACGCCGTGTTCGCGGGCGGGATCACGTTGGCCATCGTCTGGGGATGGTTCCAGTTGGGCATCCCGTCGAAGAGCCCGACGAGGTCGCGGAGCACGTCGTCGAGCGGGGTCATCTCGTCGGCGAGGCGCGCGTCGTGGCACTTCGTGTAGTCGGGCAGCGCGGGCGTGCCGAGGTAGCCCTTCCACGCCTCCTGCCCTTCGAAGTGCCGCGGGGGCTTCATCTGATCGAGCAGATTCACGGCGCGCAGAAAGGTGTTCTCGAACGCGTCGTCGGCCTGCTCCTCGCGCCACGGCGAGGGGAAGTCTCGCCGCATCCGCTGGATGTGCTCACGCCACCCCATCGACTCGGGCTCCTGTGCCGGTCCGCTCTCGTCGCTCATAGGGCGCAGTCTCGCACCACGGCGCGAGGGCCCGTCAAGCGCGTACGTCGAAGCCGCGACGCGCCGCGGGTCATGGGTCGACTATGGGGCCTGCCATGTGAAAGAGCGAGAGCCGCGTCTCGCCGCCGAGCGCGAGGAGCCGCGCCGTGAGCACCTCGTCGTCTTCGACGAGCAGGCTCACGTGCGGTGGTTCGGGCAGCGCGTGCGGGCGCATCGCGTCGATGAGGTCTCCGAGGTACGCATCGCCCCTCACACGAAACGGCGCCGCCCCGGGGAAGCGCGGATCGAAGCACGCCACGCCGACGCACTCCTCGCCCGCCCACAGCGCGAGCGGGACGCGCCCCTGCCTCGCGCGCACGCTCGCGATCTGCCCGATGTGAAGCTTGAAGTCCGACTCGATCGCGGCGTCTTCGTGAGGTGCGATGAGCCGCGCAGTAGCGCCGTTGGGAGACCGCGGGAGCCCATCAAAAGCCGTCCACGCGATGCGTACGGAGGTCGATGCGTAGCGCACGCGCATGGCGCAGCGGGTGTAGAGGCGCACCGCGGGCTCGTTCTCGGGGCGCACGTTGAGGCACCACGTGTCGCAGCCGAGCGCGCGGAGCCTCGCGGCC
>JBPOHC010000371.1:0-1744 GCA_052035985.1 Myxococcota bacterium
GCGCGCGGCCTCCGCGCGGGTGCTTCTCCTCGGCGCCTCGTTCCTGGGAGCATGCGACCCCCCACCGCCGACCCGTCCAGCCCGGCGCGCTGTTCCGACGGCGTCAGGTGCTAACGCGGGCACCCCTGCAGCGCCAGATGGACCGCGCTGCGGATCTCCTGATGCTTCGGGGGCGCGAGTCGTGGTCGACGTTTCGCGTTCGATGCAGGGCTTCGCTTCCGACAGGACCACGATCCTCGAGAAGGTTCACACCGCGCTAGATCTCGCCCTCGGCGACACAAATATCGCGCCTCCGCTCAGACGATGCACGTTGGGAGACGAGCTCGACTGCGACACAGCGCGGACGCGACCGGACTTCAACGTCGCCAGCCTCTACACCGCGGGCAATTGTCGCCTCGATCGCGCCCTCCGCGCACCGCCCGTCGTCGATCCTCGCAATCCGCCGACCGATCCCATCGACCCATACCGTGCGGTGGTGATCCTCACGGACGGGATGCAGTCCGCCTCCCCAGGGGCGAACGCGGAGGATGATCCGATCGCGGCGTGCAACTCGGGGGCGGACCCCAACTGCGTTCGACTGCTCCTGCGTGACCGAGTTCACCAGGGCTATGGCGTGTGGTTCGTGCAGCTTTTTCTCCCCTTCGACGGACGACATTTCGCGGAGCAGGGCCTCGACGCGGTCACCTACGAGACGATCAAGGCTCACGTCGCCGAGGCTGGCCTGCGGCTGCCCTACAGCGCGCCGGAACCGGGTCTCCCCTCGCACGGACGCCGCGGGGGGCGATCCGAGTCTCCTCTCCGCGTCGGCTCGCATTTCGAGGTTCGCGACCGGCTCGCGTCCTATGAATACCGCGGGTGGAAGCCCCTGATGGCGTGGTTTCTCTCGTGTGACGAGCGCGTCGGCGAGCAGCTCGTCGAGAGGTTCCGCGCGCAGCTCGTGGCGCAGGGTGTCGTCGGGAGCGACGATCGGCGGTTCTTCTCGCAGCGCGTCGCGCCGTTGGCAGGACAGGAGCGGCACTTCGGACCGCTCACGCGGGTCGGCGAGGTTGCCGGACGTGTCGACATCCTGCGTCCCACGCGCGCGGCGCACACTGCGTCCGTGGTGCAGCGAATCATTTGCGACACGGAGGGCCGCGCAACGCTTCGCATCCCGATCGTGACCGGACAGCGCACCTTCAACAACCCGGATTTCGTCACCGACCCGCTCTCGTTGGACTTCGTGGGACGGCCACTCTCCCGTGACGCGCTCTCGACGCCGCGACCTGATGGAGACGGGGTGCTCCGCACGTTGCGGTGTGAGCGGTTTCCTGCGGGCGTCCACCGCGAGACAATGGTCATCGGGTCGAGCCTCGCGCTCGGGGAGCTCCCCGCGGACGCGTGGTGGCGCGAGTTCGACGCTCCGACATCCTACTCGATGCCGGAGCGCGTGTTTGGTCTCCGGCCCCTCGTCGATGGACTGCTCGCAGTGGGCGCAGAGCGTCGATTCGTCTGGGACACCTTCACCATCGAGATCGAGCGGCAATGACGGCTTACGGTATCGACCTGGGGACGACCTTCACCTCGGTGGCCACGGTTCTAAGCGGCGACGGCGCGCCTCGCACCCAGGTGATCAACGTCACCGACATCGACAAAGACACTCTGGAGTCGGTCACCTACATCGAGCCCCGTGACGGTCGACTGGTAGCCTCCGTCGGCGCAGCGGCCCGAGACAACATGAGGAACGTCCTCGCCGACTCGGGCGCGG
>JBPOHC010000579.1:0-31051 GCA_052035985.1 Myxococcota bacterium
CGCTCGCCATGAGGGCCTCGGGCGTGATCTCGCCGCGCTCCATCTCGACCACCCGCGCGAGAAGCCGCGACTCGGCGCGCGCCACCGTCGAGCGCCGCACCCTCACGTGGTCCCGCAGGATGCGATAGCCGACGAAGGAGACGCCCTCGCGCGTCGGCCTGACGTCCCAGGGGTGCAGCCGCAGACGGAGCTTCCAGCACGCCTCCTCGATCGCCCGCGCCGTCGCCATGACCGACGCGCGGTCGTGGCCGAAGACCACCATGTCGTCCATGTAGCGGAGGTAGGGGCGCACGCGGAGCCTGTCTTTCACGACGTGATCGACGGGGTCGAGGTAGCGGTTCGCCCAGAGCTGCGACGTGAGGTTGCCGAGCGGGAGCCCCACCTCGCGCGTGTAGGGCGTGAAGAGGTCGTCGCCGGGCACGTGGGCGCGGCGCGTCTCGGTCACGCCCGCGCGCAGGATGCGGTCGCAGAGCGCGCGCACCCACGGCTCGCGCAGGTCGGCGGCGATGTGCTCGCGGACGATGGCGTGGTCGATCGAGGGGAAGAAGCGTTCGACGTCGAGGTGGGCGTAGTACGCGTAGGTTCGCGCCCACGCGGTCGCGCGACGAGGCGCAGCGAGGAGAGCGGGCGGGGGCGTACGCGGCGACGACGAGCGCGCGCAGGAGCGCGATGGCGGTGTCGGTGATCGCGCGTCCCATCGAGGCGCGAGCGCACACCGGGAACCGCGCGACGTGCTCATCGAGCCAGATCCAGAGGTCCGAGGCGAGCGATACGATGACCGGGAGCGACGCGGTGGAGGGCTTCATCGCCTGAGCGTAGGGCGCCGCCGCGGCTACGCGTCGGGGGGCTCGAAGCCGAAGCTAACGCCACGCACGCGCGGCGCGCAGCGATGCGAGCCTCTCGTCGAGTTCATCCGCGTTCGCGCTCGCGATCCACGCGCGCTGCGTCTCATCGAGCGCGATGCCCGCGACTTCGCAGTACACCTCGATCGCGGTGCGCAATCCCGCGGCGCGCCCCTCGTCGCGTTCGCGCTTGAGCATGGCCCTGGCCCTGGTGACATCGAGCATCGAAACCTCCGTGGCGTCTCGTGTGAGCGAGGCGCGCAGCTCGTTGAATTCTACCACGATCTCGATGAGCTCCGAGCGCGCGGGCAGGCCGCTCGACGCCTCGCAGAGCGCGTCGACGGCGCGCGCTCGCGTCTCTCCGACGCCCAGCAATCGCAGCGCGAGCGTGTCGTCTCGCAGCGGCAGCTCGGGCAGCGCAACGAGCGCGACCGCGAGCCCGCGGAGCTCGTAGAAGCCTCGCGGCCAGCCGCGCATCACCGTGCACCCGAGCGCGTCGAGCGCCGACGTCGGACGCCCCGCGCAGAGCAGCCACGAGCGCTCCGCCGCGAGACGCGCGGGGCGTTTGAGCGTGCGCGCGTGGCGGTGGTTGAGCAGCTTGCGAAGACACTCGCGCACGTCGTCAGCCGAGGGAGCGTCGCTGAAGGGCTCGAGCAGACACGCGTGCGCGGTCATGCGGTCGAGCACGCCGAGCGCTTCGAGCGTCGCGTCGCGCTTCTCGTGAGGCACGAAGAGGAGGTCCGCGCGCTGCGACTTGAGCGGCCTCACCTCGGCCTCCGATCGCACCTCTCCGCGTCGGTGAAGGAGCGTCTCGAGGATCTCCTTCGCCTCGTGATCGTGGGTCGTCGCCATCGCGCGGCGGCCGTGCGTGGCACGTGCCGGGCTTGAATTGCTGGGCTTTCGCGACGTGCGGGGTGGCGGATTCGGGTGGCGGAGGGGTGGCGGACGGGTGGCGGCCCGCCACCCCCCGGTGAAGACGCGCTGCGACTTCGAGCGGACTTCACCGCCCGAGCGTGGGGCGTCGTCGCGGCTACGTGTCGGGTCGCTCGAAGTCGACCTTGTCGTAGAGGTCGTCGACGCGCACCTCGCCGCCGAGCGCGGGCATCTCCATCACGTCGTCGCGTCGCTCGGTGAGCACCCACTGGCCCGTGTCGAGTCGGCGGTGGTGCATCACCAGCCGCTCTCGCGTCGACACGTGGAGCACCTCACGCAGCGACGGGATCTCGCGGTAGTGCTGGAGCTTCTCTCCGCGGTCGTAGGACTCGGTGGAGGGCGAGAGCACCTCGACGAGCAGCGTGGGGTTGAGCAGCGTCAGCGCGTCGTTCGGGTGCATCCGCGCGTCGCCGCAGAGGACGCCCGCGTCGGCGTAGGTGTAGAGCCCCGTCGCCGCGACGTGGATGCGCTGGTCGCTCGTGAACGCGCGACAGGCGCTTCCTCGCACGAGTCCTGTGATGAGGAAGATCACGTTCGCTGCGATGGTGTCGTGGCGCAGCGTCGCCCCGGCCATCGCGTAGATCTCACCGTCGAGGAACTCGTGCTTCGCCGCGCTACGCAGCTCTCGCGCGAGGTACTCGTCGGCGGTCCATTGGATGCGGCGGGCGGGCTCCATGACGGGTGTCGATGGTACTCCCCGACGCGTGATCGTGGGTAGGTCGTGGAGACTGGCGGAGTGGTGGTTGGCGATCGGCGCTTACGCGCCGGCGTGTGCCCCGGTGATTGCGGGCGGGCGTGTGGGGCTGAAGGGACACTTGCGGATGCCACGTCTCGGGCGTCATGCGGGGGGCGCGGGAGCAATTCATCGTGACCTTCGCAATCACCGGGGCACACGCCGGCGCGTAAGCGCCGATCGCCAACCACCACTCCGCCGGACCTCCTGCACGCGTACCGGCGGCGTGTCGTGCTGGCGTGCGGCGCTCACGCGCCGCCGCTTGTGGCACGGGATACGACCCGGGGGCACTCGGGGTCGGGCGCGAAGCCTCCCGCGAGGTGCTCGCTCACGATGCGGCATCCGCCTCTGCACACGCTCCGCAAGTGGCAGCTCGCGCATGGCTCCGCGGGCGATGCCACCGACTCACGGAAGCGCGCGAGCTCGCGTGAACTCTCCCCTCGCGCGTCGAGTGTGCCTTCCGTCCCCCCGTCGACGGGCTCCGTGACGAAGCTGCATCCGGTGAGCGATCCGTCGCGGCGTACGGCTCCGAGGTGACGCCCCGCTTCGCAGCCGAAGACGCCGAAGCGCTCCAGCGCGCGCGCGTCTGCGAGCGACTGAGACAGAAACGGAATCGTCGCGCAGTCGACGCGGATCGAGAGCGCCTCTCCGTGCTCCTCGGCGACGCGCTGGAGCGCCGGGGCGAGCGCGAGGCGCTGTTCGAGCGTCAGCCGTCGCGCGAGGTAGTCGAGCGACGCGGCGCGTCCTGCGGGCTTGTAGCGCAGCACCTGAAGCTCTCTCGCGCCGAGCGCGCGCGCGTGCCTCGCCGTGTCCGCGAGGTGGGCGAAGTTCTGCCGCGTGAGCACGTGGTTGACGCCCGCCGCCACACCCGCGTCGAGGAGTGTGCGTAGCGCGCGATCGGCCGCCGCGGCGCCGTCGTAGCCGCGCACGGCCTCGTAGCCTCCGCCGACGCCGTCGTGGCTCACGTTCACCTGCGCGAAATCCCGTAGCGTGTGGGCCTTTTCGCGCGTGAGCCCGATGCCGCTCGTGGTCACCACGGGGACGAGTCCGCGCGCCCTGGCGAGCGTCGCCAGCACGCCGAGGTCGTCGCGGAGCATGGGCTCGCCGCCGCCGAACGCGACCGTGAACACGCCCATCGACGAGAGCGCGTCGAGCGTCGCGGTGAGCGCTTCGAGCGAGACGTGCTCCCCGTCGCGCGTGGCCGACTGGTAGCAGCCCTCGCAGCCTGCAGGACACCGCGACGTCACCGCGACGTGAACCTCCAGCGGGCGCTCGACGGGCGCGCATACGGCGTCGTCCCAGAGCGCGCCGCCATCGATCGAGAGCGAGCGAGCGAGCGTGCGGTCGATGGCGACGAGGGTTCCGTCGTCGACGCGCACCCACGCGCCGAAGCGCTCGGGACGCGACCTCATGGCGTCTCAGTGGGGGCGTCGCTCGGCGGTGTCTTCGCATCGCTCGCAGGCGCGTCGCTCGGCGTCTCCGCAGTCGCATCGCCCGGCGGCGTCTCAGCGGGCGCGTCGTCGTCGTACGACGGCTTCAGCGCGGCGCTCACGGCGGCCACGATCGCGACGCCTGCGGCGGCCGACAGAAAGAGCATCTCGACGGCGCTTCCGATGGACGAGCAGTTCGCGCCGGGGCCGCGTCGTACGGCGATGATGTGCTCGCTCACGTCGAGCGGCGCGGTGGGCGATTCGCTCACAGGTTGATCCCTTCGAGCATCATGACGTCGAGCGTGTCCATCGCGAGAAAGGCCACCGCGAGCGCAGCGAGCAGGCTCACCACGGCGCGCAGCACGCGGGCTTCGATGCGCGCGCTTCCGGCGACGCTCCACGCGGTGGCCGAGAGGTACACGGCGAGCGAGCCCGCGCCGAGCACCATGAAGGGCGCGACCTCGTGGTCGTCGAAGAGGCGCGCGAGACCTCCGCCACCGAGCGTCAGGAGCGCGAGCTGCGCGAGGGGGAGCGGGCGCTTCCACGCGCGAAAGACCTCCGTGAGACGCTTCGCGTGGGCCATGCGGATCACCGAGAGCATCGCCATCGCGAGCGTGAGCGAGAGCGTCACCCACGACGCGCTCCGCAGAATCGACCTGCGCGCGAGCACTCGCGCGTCTCGCTGCACCTCGGGGTCGATGCGCATCGTCGAGACCTCCTGCGCGGCGCTCACCTCCTCGCCCATCAGCGCGCGGGCCTGAACGAGCCGCTCCGCCGCGAGCGATCGGATGTCTTGCGGCGCCCGCTCGTCGTTGGCGAGCGCATGTAGCACCCTCGCCGCGTCACGCGGACGCTGGAGGCGACTGAGATAAGCTTCTCCCACGAGCTGTCGCGCCTCGGCCCTCACCTGTCCCGGTGGAAAGTGTTCGAGCTCGCGGTCGAGCGCTTGAATGCCCGCGAGGGAGTTCGCGAGCTCTTCATCTCGGCGCACACGCTCCAGGGCCATGAGGGGCGCGAAGTTTCCTTCGGCGTGCTGCTCGAGGTCTTCGACGCGGGCCTGCGCGCGCGCGGCGAAGCGCGACCCGGGGTCTCTCGCGAGAAAGTCTCGGTAGCCCGCGAGGGCGCGCGCGAAGGCCATCTCGTCGTCGGCCATCTCCGCGAGGTAGTACACCGCCGTCGCCGCTTCACGGAGGCTCTGCGAGCGCGTGAGCTCGGTGAACATCGTCCGCGCGCGGTCGGTCTCGCCCGCCTCCATCGCGTCTCGCGCCGCCTCGATGCGCGGACCGAACTGCGCCCACGCGTCTCCCGCGGAGAGCGTCGCTGCGAGCAGAGCGCCCACGCGTGAGAGACGCACGACGGTCAACCTCCGCGCGCGTGGCGAGCCGCTTCGACGCCCGCACGCGCGCCCGACGAGAGCGCGTCGACGAGTCCCTCACCCACGAGCGACGTGGTGACCTCGCCCGCCGCGAAGAGCCACGACGCCACCGGCGCGCGCCCCTCGGCATCGACCACGCGACGCGACGCGTCCACGCGAACACCCACGCCGCGCGGCTCTCCCTCGGAGAAGAACGCCACGGGCTCGGACCCTCGCGCAGCACCAGGAGGCAGCACGCGCGCGCCGTTGCGCGTCCACACGGAACAGTCCGCGGTGGCCTCACGGATCGATCCGTCGAAGACCAGTCCGCCGCCCGAGATGCCGCCCGTGGCGAGCACGATCGCGCGCGCACGCACGGTGTTTCCGTCGTCGAGCTCGGCCCTCGCACCGCCGCCACGGAGCACCTTCACGCGCCCTCGCAACACCTCGACCCCATCGGGAATCCACCGCCGCAGCGCGCGTTCGAAGCGCACGCCCGGAGGATCTCCAACGCCGCCCGCGGCCTCTCCCACGGGCACTCCGAGCGCGCGGGCCATGCGCTCCGCGACGTCGTCTCTGCGCAGCCCGAGCACCGGCGGAAACAGCACCGCCCCGAGTCCCTCGCAGCGCGTCTTGAGCGAGGCCGCGAAGCCCTCTGCGATGCCCCCGGTGTCGAGCTTCGAAGCGGTCTCGCGAAAGGTCTCTCCCGCGAGTTCGAAGGGAGCCCTCACGATCGTCGCGCCGAGCGTCTCGGCCACGAGCTTCGCCGACCACGACGGGTGCGTGTCGACGTCGACCACGCCGATCATCCCGCGCACCGACGCGAGGTCGAGCAGCGACGAGACCGCGCCTCTCGCATCGGAGATCATCCACCCCGCGACGGTGATGTACCGACCGCCGAGACGGAGCCCGATCTCCTTCGCCCACGCGTCGAAGGGATCTCTCGCAAAGCCCCACGCGAGGCCCGGCGTGAGCGAGGTCGCTCCGCCTGCGAGCGAGATCACGGTGACCTTCGCGCCGGCTTCACGGGCCGTGCGCGCGGCGGCGATTCCCGCGGCGCCTGCGCCGATGACGAGCACCTCGGTGTCGATGGGGTTCACGGCGACGTCGCCCTCCCGAGCGAGCGCAACGCCGCGTCGACCACGGGCTCCGCGCGAGCCTGCGCGGCGCCGATCGCAGGGAGCCTCGAACGCCTCCGCGCGAGGATGAGATCCGTTGCCTGCGCGCGCGTCTCTGCGGCGCTCCACCCGAGGAGCTCGCCCGCGATCACGGCCGCTGCGAACGCGCACTCGGCGCCGCCGCACGGACCGTTGGCGAGGTTGGTGCGACGTGCGACGTCTCGCAGCGTGCGCGCGCCCTCGACCTTCACGGCGTAACGGACCTCGCACGCGAGCACGGGCTCCGAGGTGCACACTGTGACCGTTCCGCGTTTGCCGCCGTCGCCGACGAGGGCTTCGGCGCGCGATCCGTGGCGTCCGATGAGCCTCGCTGCGGCGTAGGTGGTGATGCCGAAGCGGGCCGCGAGCGACTCCGCCGTGGGCACGCGATCACCGCCGGGGAGCGGGGTGTTGTGCGTCGAGCATCGGCCGCTCACGTCGAGCTTGCGCGCGACGATGTCCGCGGCCTCTTCAGCAAAAAGCCTGTAGCTCGCGAGCTTTCCGCCGATGAGCGAGAAGAGCCCGCGCGCCCCGTCGACGGCGTGATCGAGCACCTCGTGCTCACGCGAGAGCGCGTCTTCGGTGGGACCGAAGGCGTAGAGCGTCGGACGCGCCGCCACGGTGGTCCCCACGACGCGGGCCTCGCGCACCTTGGGGAGCACGGTCTCGATTCCTTCGAGCAGGTAGCGCACCTCGTCGGAGGTCACGCCGAGGTCGTCGAGGTCGCCGTAGGTGTCGTCGTCGGTGGTGCCGATGAGGCAGGTGTTTCCCCACGGCTCGATGAAGATCTGCCGCCCGTCGATGGCGTTGCACATCACGCCCACGTCGGTGACGGGCCGATCGAGCACGAGGTGAACGCCCTTGCCGGGCCGCACCTTCACGCGCCCGGGGATGCCCGCGAGCGCCGCCGTGATGGGTCCCCACGCGCCCGTCGCGTTCACCACGACGCGCGCCGTGTACATCGACGCGACGCCCGTGAGCGTGTCTCGCACGCGCGCGCCGACCACAGCGCCGTTCTCGACGAGCACCTCTTCTGCTGTCGTGTGCACGAGCACCGTGGCGCCGTGCTCTCGCGCGTCGAGCGCGTTGGCGTTGCAGAGCCGCGCGCCGTTGATGCCCCACTCGTCGAGCGTGACCGAGCCCCAGAGGCGTCCGGTGTTGAGCCCTGGAACCGCGCGGCCCGACTCCTCGGGCGTGAGGCGCGTGTGACGGCGTCCGCGCTTGAGGGGCTGAAAGTCGTCGTAGACCGAGAAGAACGCGTCGTACGCGTCGAGCCACATCTGCGCCTTCGCGCCCGCGCCGTAGACCGGCACGAGAAAGGGGATGCGGAAGATCATGTGCGGCGCGATGCGCTGGATGTACCCCGAGTCGATGCACGAGGTCCGCGTGACCGACGGGTGCGTGGTGAGGTAGCGCGCGCCGCCGTGGATCATCCCCGACGAGTTGCCGCTCGCGCCGAAGGCGAGGTCGTTGCGCTCGACCAGGATCACCCTGACGCCGCGGAGCGCGAGGTCGCGCGCGAGCCCGGTGCCGTTGACCCCGCCGCCGAGGATGAGCACGTCGCAGTCGGGGCGCCGGGTCGAGAGTTCGATCGCCATGGAGTGGTGTGCGCCCGAGGAGGCGCGGCGAGGGACACTACACCAAAGGGGCTTTTGAAAGCGCCCTTCGCGCTACACGCCGAGGGCTTTGTAGACGGCCACGTACTCCTCGACGCGGTGCTGCCACCCGAGGCGTTCGGACATGCCGTTGCGCTGGAGCGCGCGCCAGTTCTCGCGGTGCTCTCCCTGGCCGTCGCCCCACGTGTCGAGGGCGGTGTGGAGGCCCCACGCGAGCCCGCCCTCGTCGAAGTGTTCGAACGCGAAGCCGTTGCCCGTGCGGGCGCGAGGGCTCCAGTTGCGCACGGTGTCGGCGAGGCCGCCGGTGCGGTGCACCACGGGGGGCGTTCCGTAGCGCAGGCTGTACATCTGGTTGAGGCCGCAGGGCTCGTAGCGCGACGGCATGAGAAAGACGTCGGAGCCCGCCTCGATGAGGTGCGCGAGGTTCTCGTTGAAGCCCGCGTGGTAGGCCACGCGGCGGGTGTAGTGGTTGGCGAGGTGGCTGAAGAGGTCGACGTAGCGGTCTTCGCCCGCGCCGAGCGCCACGAGCTGCATCGGGCGACGCGAGAGGGCCCGCGGGAGCACCGAGGTGCAGAGCTCGAAGCCCTTCTGCCACACGAGGCGCGAGACCACGCCCACGACGGGCACGCGCGGGTCGTACGTGAGGCCCATCGAGGCGAGGAGGTGCTGCTTGCAGCGCTCCTTTCCGTCGAGGTCGTCGACGCTGTAGTGGTGCGGGATGCGCGCGTCGCGCTCGGGGCTCCACTCGTCCTCGTCGATGCCGTTGAGAATCCCCATGACGGCGCGGCCTCTCATGCGGAGAAAGGGGTCCATCCCGGCGCCGTGCTCGGGCGTCTGGATCTCGCGCGCGTAGGTGGGCGACACGGTGGTGATCGCGTCGGCGTAGAGGATCCCGGTGAGGAGGAAGTTGAGCCTCCCCTCGCGGAGCTGATCCTGGTGGAAGTGATGCGCCACGTCGGCGAAGCCCGTCTCGAAGAGGACGCCCGCGCCGAAGCTCCCCTGGTGCCCGATGTTGTGGATCGTGAGCACGGTGCGGGTGTTGGCGAAGAGCTTGTCCCACGCGAACACGGTCTTGATCGCGAGGGGGAGGAGGGCCGAGGTCCAGTCGTTGGCGTGGGCGATGTCGGGCGACCACCCGAGGTGCTGGCAGGTCTTGAGCGCGGCCCACACGAGCGCCGTGAAGCGCACGTGCTCGTCGGGGTCTTGCGTGTAGATCGACGAGCGGTCGTAGAGGGCGGCGCATCGCACGAAGTACACGGGCACGTCGGTGCCGGGCAGCGGCGCGGTGTAGACCGAGAAGGTCACGCGCCTCGACCCGAGCTGCACGGTCACGTCGGGGACGACGAGTTCGAACGTGCGACCCGGCGCGCGGACGCGGGAGTACATCGGCACGACGACGCGGACGTCGTGGCCGAGCGCGTGAAGCGCCTTGGGGAGCGCGGCGCACACGTCGCCGAGCCCCCCGGTCTTCGCGAAGGGGGCAACCTCGGAGCTGACGAAGAGGATGTTCACTGGAAGGAATTTCTGCCGCGGCGTCGAAGGCGCCGCGATCAGTTGGTGCCGTAGAGGGTGACGATGTTCGATGCGGTGAGGTCGACGTCGAGCGAGACGCAGGCGACGCCCGCGGGCTCGACGTTGCGCAGGCGATAGGTGAGCGGGATGCCCGTGGGCATCGGGATCACCACGGGCGCGAAGGTCGTGAGGGGGATGGTGATGAACCCGCCGCTGCCCGAGCCGATGCCGAGCTTGCCCGTGGCGACGACGGTGTTGCCCACGAGCAGGTCGAGGGCCGCGCGCGCGCCGTCGGTGACCGCGCAGGGGCCCGACGTGTCGACGTTGTAGCGGGAGAGCGCGAGGCGCGCCGAGACGCCCGTCACGCGGGTGAAGGGCAGGTCGCGCCCGCCGAGCACCTGGCGCGACGCGGTGCTGAACTGGTTCGTGTCGCCCGTGCGCGGAAAGGGGATCTCGCCCGTCATGATCCCCGTCGAGGGCGGGCATGCGCAGCGGTTCGCGGGGGCCTCTCCCGCCATGCCCGTGGGCGCGGGCTGCGGCGCGAGGCCGTTCTCTGCGATGGCGAGGCGGAAGGGCGCGCGCGTCGACCCGTAGCTCGCGACGGTGAAATAGATCACGTCGCGGGCGACGAGGCCCGAGAGGTCGAGCGTCGAGTTCTCGGCGCCGCAGCCGCCGCCCACGCCCGCGTCGGAGCACGCGCCGCAGAGGTTCACCATGTCGTCGTCGTTGCAGCTGTTCGACCCGACGGCGCGGCCCATCCCCTCGCAGGAGTAGAAGGCCGCGAGCACGGTGTCGTGTCCGCCGCAGAGGCCCGTGTTCGTGGTCGCGAGCACGCGCGGCCCGGCCTGCACCTCGTAGCGGTACACGCGCGTGGAGCTCGGCGAGATCATGCTCTGGCAGAGCGAGAGCGAGGTCATTCCGCCGCCCGTGGTGTCGCCGTTGATGACCGTGACGCCGTTGACGGGCGCCGGGGCGTTCATCACCGTGACGCCGGGGATGTTGCACGCGCCCACGGAGGCGTCGCGCGAGGGCGGCACGTCGGTCGCGGGCATGTCGCGGGGGACGTCGACCGTGACGTCGGGCTGCGCGCGGTCGACGACGGTGTCCGCGGGCGTGTCGACGGCGGCGTCGAAGCCTCCGTCGACGCGGCGTCCCTTGAGCACGTCGAGGTCGTAGCTGCACGCGGAGGGGAGCGTGAGGAGCGCGAGGAGCGCGGCGGGTCTCACAGCGTCCCCCCGAGGGTGAGCATTCCGCCGCCCGTGAGGGGCGCGAAGGCCGCGCGCACGGGCGATGGTTGCTGTTGCGTGCGCGGCGTCTGCGGTCGCAGGAGGTCGAGCACGAAGAAGCCCACCGTGGCCGCGGCGAAGACCGACGTCGACACGATGCCCGTGTTCACCAGCGTGGCGCGGAGCGACATGTCGCTGATGTCATCGCTGCGACACCCGGCCGTGGTCTGTCCGCAGCCGCGCGCGAGGTCGTTGTAGCGGGAGTCCGCGAGGAGACCGACCGCGAGCGTGACGCCGCCCGCGAGCACGGTGAGTCCGCCCGAGATGAAGAACGCCGTACGCCACGGCCGCGACGGCTCGGACTGCACGATCACCGGGCGCTCGACCACGACGACGCGGGTGTTGGTCTGCGTGGGCGTCTGGAGCGCCTCGACCTGGTGCTGGAGCTCGACCTCGATCATGCGGAGGCGGGCCTCGACCTCGGGGCGATCGGGCGCGCCGGGGACCTCGTCGAGGTAGCGGCGGAAGGCGACGTTGGCCTCGTTCCAGTTGTGGAGGCGCTCGTACGCGGTGCCGATGTTGTAGAGGAGCTGCGGGCGGCGAGAGAGCTGGTAGGCCTGATCGAACTCGCGCGCGGCGAGGGCGAAATCGCCGAGCGAGAACGCGTCGCGGCCTCGCATGAAGTGCTCGCGCGCCACCTGATCGGCGGGGTTCACGGAGGTCTGCGCCTGCGCCGCGCCCGCGGAGAGGGCTGCGCATAAGGCGAACGCGAAGAAAGCCTCGCGGGGGAGGTGCATGGGTTGGGGTCAGTATAAAACAGCGCGCAGAGAATTCGCGCCAGTTGTGGGGGATGTTGGTCTCAGCCGCGGCGGTCGCCGAGGCGCTCGAGGAGCTTCGGGAGCACCGGCGCGGGCACGAAGCGGGTCACGTCGCCGCCGAAGGAGGCCACCTCCTTCACGAGCGAGGAGCTCACGAAGAGGTACTCCTGCGCGGTCATGAGGAAGACCGTCTCGACCCCCGGCGCCAGGTGGTGATTCATGCACGCCATCTGGAACTCGAAATCGAAGTCCGCCACCGCGCGCAGGCCACGGATCACCGCCACCGCGCCGCGCCTTCTGGCGTAGTCGACGAGCAGCCCCTCGATCACGTCGACCTCGATGCGCGCGTCGCCGCCGATCACCTCGCGCAGGAGCTCCACGCGCTCCTCGACGCTGAACACGCCGCTCTTGCGTGGGTTCTTCGCGACGGCCACCACGAGCAGGTCGAAGAGCCCCGCCGCGCGGCGGATGATGTCGACGTGACCGTTCGTCGGCGGATCAAAAGACCCGGCGTACACGGCCACGCGGCGCGCCCTCACCTCGAGGGCCGCGCCTGACGGAGGGATCGACGGAGGGATCGACGGCGGCATCGAGGGGCTCCCTTCGCGCGGCGCGGCCTCGGGCTTCGGAGGCACCGCCGCGGTGTAGATCGTGACCGACGTGTCGCCGTAGTTCCGCGTGTCGGCGCCCGTGAGCACCTTCGCCGCGGCGGGCGGGAGCGTGACCTCCTCGCGGGCCGCGTGCTCGACCACCACGATGGCCCCGTTGGCGAGAACGTCCGACGTACACAGCGTCGCGAGCACCTCGCGCTCGAGGAGGTGCCCGTACGGCGGGTCGATGAACACCAGGTCGTACTGCCCGGTGAAGAGCTTCGACGAGCGCCTCACGTCGCGCTTGAGCAGCGTGAAGAGCTCGTGCGGCGCCTCGAGGTTCTCGAGGTTCGTCTCGATGGTCTGGCAGAGACCCCGGTCGCTCTCGACGAAGGTCGCGTGACGCGCGCCGCGCGAGAGCGCCTCGATGCCCAGGGCGCCCGTCCCCGCGAAGAGGTCGAGCACGCGCGCGCCCTCGACGCGCGGACCGAGGAGGTTGAACACCGCCTCGCGCACGCGGTCGCTCGTGGGCCGCGTCTCGGCCCCGCGCGGAGGCCCGAGGAGGCGCCGCGCCCGCCACTGACCGGCGATGACTCTCATGGTCCTAGAACGTCATCCCGAGGCTGAGCCCTCCGACCGTGGGGCCCACCACGGGCGAGAGCCTGAGCTGCGTGCGCCGCTGCTGCGCCTGCTGCGCGGGCGTCGGGGCCGCGTCGCTCTGCGCGTTGCCCGAGTTGAGCGAGTCGATGACGATGAGCGCCGCGCCCACGCCCGCGATCACCACGCCGCCGATGCCGAACGCGTAGGCCATCGCGCGCGCCGTGCTGTTCGAATCGCAGAGGTTGTTCGCGAGGGCCGCGTCGGGGTTGTTCGACGCGTCGGTGGCCGCGCGGGCGCACACGTCAGAGACCGACAGCCGCCGCCGCGGGTTGATGTCGTTGTCGTAGCGGGCCCACGCGGCGCCCTGGTCGCCGTTGCCGTTGAGCGCGTCGCTCGCCTGGCTGTTCGACCCGAGGAGCTGCACCACGCCCACGACGCCCGAGACCACGCCGAGCCCGAGCACGCCGAGGCCCACGTAGCGGAGCACGTGCGAGCGCTGGATCGTCGTGCGGCGAGAGAGCTGCTGCTGCGCCTGCTGGAGCTGCTGCTGCGCCTGCTGCGCGCGTCGGGCGGCCTCCTCCTGTTGCGCGCGTCGGGCGGCCTCCTCCTGCGTCGAGCGGAGCACCTCCTGCTGGGCCTGCATGTCGCGGTTGCCGATGGCGACGAAGATCTGCTGCGCCGTGGTGCGCAGGGCGTCGCCGCGGGCCTGCGAGAGCGGGATCGTCGTGGCCTCGCGGTGCACCTCGCGGTGGGTGGTCTCGTCCCAGAGGCTCACCTCGATGCTGAGCTGGGCGTTACGGCCGCGGCCGATGCGCGACACGCTGCCGTAGATGAACTTCTGCGCGTGGATGTCGCCCGCGATGCTCGACAGGCACTCGGGCGAGGTCGACGTGCAGCCCACCATCGCGAACTCCTGGTCGAAGCTCGGGGTCGTGTCGCTCACCTCGTAGCCCGCCGCGCGGGCCGACTCGCGCATCCCGTTGGTGAGCGCCGTCGCCGCGTCGCTGTCGCCGTCGGGCGCGCGCAGCCCCACGACCTGGAGCGGTCCGCGGTTGATCTGCTGCGCCCACGACGCGCCGCTCATCAGCGCGAGGCCGAGCGTGAGGGACAGGCCGAGACGAAGGGAGCGGGACGACATCGCGAAGTTCTCCTCTGCGTTGCTCAAAGTGCTTCCGCGGAGACCCTTCGGAGGCTCTGACGGGGCGTGTGCCCGTCGGGGCGCCCGATGGCCGCGGCGACGGCGCATCATAGGAGATCCGCGGGGCTCCGCGAAAGCCCGTTGCGCGCGACTTCTCAACGGTGTCGTCGCGGCGCGCCGGGGGTGATAGTGTCCGCGGCCGTCATGTCTAGCGAGATCGACCGCCTCGTCGACGCCGTCGTCACCCGTGTTCAGCAGGAGCTCGGCTCATCAGGGCCTAAAGGCTCGGTGACCCCGAAGGTCTCCCAGGGCGGCGCTGCGCCCGTCACACCCGGCGCGGGCGGACGCCCCCGGCCCGACCTCGCGCGCGTCATCGACCACACGCTGCTCAAGCCCGAGGCCACGCGCGACGACCTGCGGAAGCTCTGCTCCGAGGCCATGGCGTGGCACTTCTTCTCCGTCTGCGTGAACAGCGCGAACGTCCCCTACGTGCGCGAGCAGCTCCGCGGGAGCACCGTGGCCGTGTGCGCCGTGGTGGGCTTTCCCCTCGGCGCGATGACCCCCAACGCGAAGGCCTTCGAGACCGCCGAGGCCATCCGCGCGGGCGCCGACGAGATCGACATGGTCATCAACGTGGGCGCGCTCCGCTCCAAGGACTACGCCCTCGTCATGGACGACATCGCGCGCGTCGTCGGCGCGGCGCAGGGCCACGTGGTGAAGGTCATCCTCGAGACCTCGATGCTCTCTCGCGACGAGAAGGTCGTCGCGTGCGCGCTCTCGAAGGCCGCGGGCGCCACCTTCGTGAAGACCTCGACGGGCTTCGGCGGCGGCGGCGCCACGGCCGAAGACATCGCCCTCATGCGCGAGATCGTGGGCCCCGAGCTCGGGGTCAAGGCCTCGGGCGGCGTGCGCACGGCGGGCGACGGAGACCGCATGATCGCCGCGGGCGCGACGCGCCTCGGAGCGAGCTCCAGCGTCGCGATCGTCTCGGGCGGAACGGGCACCTCGGGGTACTGACCCCCCACGCGCTTCCGCACGAGATAGAGACTCAGAACGAGATTCGAAGCGTTCCCGCGGCGCCGGTCGCCGTCGGTGACGCGCTCACGGTGACATTCTCGGTCCTTCGTCCTCCGAGCACGCGCCAGAGCACGCCGCCCGCGAGCGCCGCGGCGCCGACGCCGAGCGTGACGTACGTGGCCGTCGTGAAGCCCACGGCGGAGTCCTGCGCCGACTGCGCGTCCTGAACCTGCGCCGCGGGGACGACGCAGTCATCGCCCCGCAACGCCGCGCCGGCGCAGAGCGCGTCGCGGTCGGAGAGCGCGCCCGCGCGGAGCCCGAAGAACACGCCCGAGAGCGCGAGGCTCGCGACGCCGACGCCCATCACGATCCACGGTCCCACGCCCGGTCCCTGCGGCGCGGGCGTCGGCGGTACGACGATGGGCGTGACGATGACGGGGTTGACGGAGGTGGGAGTGACGGTGACGGGCGTGACGGACGTCTCGGCTTCGAGCGTGACGGCGACGCGCTCGGCGGCGCGCGGCGCGACGGTCACCTCGCGATGCAACGGGCGTCGACCGGGGGCGTTCGCGTCGACGACCACGGAGCCCGCGAGCACCTCGACGCCGCCCTCCCACGACTCGCGCGGGACGCTGCGCCCGTCGAGGCGGAGCTCGGTGCGCGAAGGGTCTCCCGCGACGCTGAAGGTCACGCGACCGACGCGCGCCTCGATGGTGTTCACGAGCGTCGAGCACACCGCGAGGGCCCTCGCCCGGTCGCGCGCCGCCGTGTCGGCTTCGAGGGCCCGCACGCACGCGCGGGCGTCTTGCAGCGCGGCCAGCGGGCGCTGCATCGACTGCTCGATCTCGGCGATCGCGAGGCTGAGCGACGGCGACGCGCGGAGCCCCTCGGCCTGACGCGCGAGCTGGAGCGCCCGGTCGAGCTCTCCGTGATCGCGGGCCTGCGTGGCCTGATCGATGAGGGCGCGGCGCGTGTCGTCCCACGACTGGGCCCACGCGCTTCCGCTGAACGACAAGACGAGGAGGGCTGTGCTGCGCGGCTTCACGGGGCCTTCACTCGATGCTGAGTCCGCTGGTGGTGCGCGGCGCAGCGGTGGCGGTTCCGCCCGTCGTGCGAACCGTGATCGGGCGGTGCGTACGCGCGACGCCGCGGCCGCCGATCACGGGAGGCGTCACGGTCGAGGCGTCGGGCGCGTGCGCGAGCACTACGGCGGGCGCTTCGACGGCGGGCGCTTCGACGCGCGGCGCGACGGGCGTGACGGGGGTGACGTGCGCGGGCTCCGTGGACCGCGTCGCGGCCTGCGGCTGTGAGGTTGGAGCGCGGTAGAGGTGCGCCCACACGGCCGCGGCGGCGATGCACGAGAGCGCGGCGAGCGCGGCGATGACGAGGCGCGAGGTGCGGCGGGCGTCGGGCTGCGTGTCGACCTCGACGCCCGTGTCGCCGAGGGTCGCGTTCGGCAGTGGCCCTCGGAGCGTCTCCGCCGCGCCGGGGAGCGTGTCGAAGCGGGGCGCGAGCGAGGGGCTGTGCCTGACCTTCGCGGTGTCGTCGCCGAAGGGGAGCAGCGCCGCGGCGAGCGCGCGCACCGATGAGAAGCGCGCGGCGGGAGAGAGCGACAGCGCGCGGAGGATCACGGCTTCGAAGTCCGCGGGGAGCTCGGGGCGGTGCGATCTCGGCGGCGCGAACTCGCCGTGGACGGTGCGGCGGAGCACTTCGTAGAGGGCTCCCTCGTCGACGGGGACGCGCCCCGTGGCGCACTCGTAGAGGATCACCCCGAGGGCGTACTGGTCGCTGCGCGCGTCGATGCCTCGCTCGCCGCGGGCCTGCTCGGGAGACATGTACCGCGGCGTGCCGAGGAGCGCGCCCGTGTTGGTCTGGTTGCTCAGCGCGCCGTCGTCGATGCGAGAGATGCCAAAGTCGAGCACCTTCGGGATCAGGGCCCCGTCGCGTGTGCGAGAGAGGAAGATGTTCTCGGGCTTGAGGACCCGGTGCACCACGCCCGCGTCGTGCGCCGCGGCGACGGCGTTGCAGACGGGGAGCATCACCTCGACGATCGCGTCGAGGGAGAGCGCTCCCCGGCGGCGCAGGAGCGCGCGGAGGTCCTCGCCTTCGAGGAACTCCATCACGAGGTAGGGGCTGCCCTCGAACTCCGCGACGTCGAAGATCTCGACGACGTTGGGGTGACGGATCCGCGACGCGGCCTCGCCCTCTCGCACGAAGCGGGCGCGCGTCGTGTCAGAGCGCGCGTGCTCGGGGCGCAGGGTCTTGATCACCACGGGCTTCTGGAGCTTGAGGTGCGTGGCCTTCCACACCGAGCCCATGCCGCCTTCGCCGAGGAGCGAGCCGATCTCGTAGCGGTCGAAGCGAAAGCTCTCGGTGAACTTCTCGGCGCCCATCGTGGAGGGTCTGCGGCGGTGTATTGAGCGACGCCGACGACCGGGGCGACGCTATCACGTCCCCCGCGGGACCTCGCAACCCGTGGCGAAGGATCTCACAGAGCTTTCGCGGTGGCCCTTGCAACGCGCGCGTCCCCCTGGCTAGGGTCGTGCGGCTGTCATCGTATGGGAGACGCACATCACCACGCGGGCGAGACCCTGGGGCGCTACACGCTCGTAGAGCACCTCGGCGACGGCGCGATGGGCTCGGTGTGGAAGGGCCTCCACGTCGCGCTCAAGAAGCCCGTGGCCGTGAAGCTGCTCCGCGAGGAGTTCGGCCGCTCGCCCGAGTTTCGCGAGCGCTTCGTGCGAGAGGGCGAGGCCGCGGCGCGCGTGCGTCACCCCAACGTCGTCGAGATCTTCGACGTCGGCGAGGAGCGCGGCGTGGCCTGGCTCGCGATGGAGCTCCTCGAAGGCGAGTGCCTCGCGGACAAGCTCGATCGCGAGGGGGCGCTCCCCGTCTCCGAGGCCGTCGACCTGCTGCTCCCGGTGCTCGCCGCGGTCTCCGCCGCCCACGAGGAGGGCGTGGTGCACCGCGACCTCAAGCCCGAGAACATCTTCATCTCGCTCACCCGCGACGGCGCGCGCGTGCCCAAGGTGCTCGACTTTGGCATCTCTCGCGTCGTCGACGACGCCTCGGGGCGCATCCGCACGCAGACCGACATGATCCTCGGGACGCCGCAGTACATGGCCCCCGAGCAGGCCCGCGGCGATCGCAACATCGACGACCGCGCCGACCAGTACGCCCTCGGCGCCATCGCCTACGAGTGCGTGACCGGCGCCCTCGCCATCACCAACGGCGCCGTCTACGAGATGCTCGATCGCGTGGTGCGCGGGCAGTTCCCCGCGCCGCGCGCCGTGCGACCGGAGCTGCCCGAGGCGCTCGAAGCGGTGATCTGCCGCGCGATGTCGCGCGACCCCGCGGCGCGCTTCCGCTCGATACGCTCCTTCGGGGCTTCGTTGATGCCCTTCGCGAGCGAGCTGGCGCACGCGACGTGGGCCCCCGTCTTCGACATCGGAGAGATCCTCTTGTCGTCGCCCACGGTGGTTCAGCCCCCGCCCTCGTTCGCGTCGCCGCCCATCGCCGCGGAGGCCGCGCCCACGCTCGTCGACGAGGCCCCCACGCACGTCCGTCAGGCCGCCGACACGCTCGTCGACGCGAACCCCGACCGCGAGGGGACCACCACCCCGATCCGCCGCCGTCGCCCCACGTCTGTCATCGTGGGCGCGATCCTCGCGTTCGGCGTCGTCGTCGCCGCGCTCATCGTCGTCGCCGCGAGGCTCTCGCGATGAAGCGTCGACACCTCGCGCCGCTCGCCGCCCTGCTCCTCACCGCGTGCCCCGTGAAGGAGCTGCGCATCTACGCGCTCGACGCGGGGGCCCAGACCGACGCGCCGCTCGACGTCGCGACAGACCGCGCAGACGCGCCGCTCGACGCGCTCGCAGACCAGACCGACGCGCCGCTCGACGCGCCCGTAGACCGCGCGGATGTTCCTCCGTTCGATGTGCTCCCGATGGATGCGCTCGTCGACCGTGTGGACGTTCCGCCGATCGACGTTCCCCCTGTCGATGTTCCTCCGTTCGATGTGCTTCCGATGGATGCGCCCGTCGATCGCGTGGACGCGTCGCCGGTGGATGTGCCCGTCGATCGCGCGGACGCGTCGCCGGTGGATGTTCCGCTCACCGATGTGCCTGTCGATCGCGCGGACGTCCCGTCGGCGACCCAGCAGTTGAGCTGCCTCGTGGCGGGTACCCCTGGCTGCGGCCTCATCGACGTGCCCGGCGCCACCCTCACGCTCGGCGACAACAGCGTCGCGAACTCGACGCCCGAGCAGTCGTCGATCACCGTCAGCGGATTTCGCATCGACCGGTTCGAGGTCACCGTCGCGCGCTTCAGGCGCTACTGGAACTCGCGAGACTCCATGAGGATCAGGGCCTCCAACATCGACTACAGAGGCGAAGACATGCCCTGGGGGTTGGTCGCCGGCCCGCCCCGCACGAGCACCGAGACCGTCGGCTGCAACTGGACCCTCTCCGCAGACTCTCGCGAGGGGCACCCGATCAACTGTGTCGGGTGGTGGACCGCGCAGGAGTTCTGCGTCTGGGACGGAGGGCGCCTCCCCACCGAGGCCGAGTGGGAGCTCGCAGCGCGCGGCACCGACAATCGCCTCTACCCTTGGGGGACCGCGGTGCCCAGCGACACCCTGGTGTGCGGGAGCTTCCTCGCCTCGCGCGACGACGCGGGCATCACGCCCTTCACCTGCCTCGAAATGGACTCGATGTGGTCCGCGGGTGCGTCTCCGAGCGGCGCGTGGCACATGGCAGGCAACGTCGGAGAGTTCACCGCAGACATCTGGTCCGTCTACTCCGACCCGGCGTGCTGGGGTGACATGGCGCGCACCAACCCCCGCTGCAACGACGGTGAGCTCCCCGACGCGGGCGGCCTCCAACGCACGATCCGGGGAGGCTCGTACGGCAACAACATCGCGACGTCGTTTCGCGCGACGAACCGCATGCAGATCACCGACAGCAACCCCTTCAGCCCGCGCGTCGGCTTCCGCTGCGCGCGAAACCAGTAGCGCCCCTCGACGTCTCAGCCGCCCTTCGTCGATTCCTTCTCGGCGCCGCGGGCCTTCTGCTCCTCTTCCCACTTGCGGATCTTCTCCGCGCGGGCCGAGTCGATGCGCGCGACCTCTTCGGGCGTGAGCTGCGGCCGCTGCGCGGGCTTCTGCATGGGCTTCTGCGGGGCGCCATCGCCGAGCGGCTTCGCGACGGGCGTGAGCTTCATCACGGGCGGCGCCGCGGGCTTCGCCACGGGCGGCGGAGGAGTCGTCGCGGGGGCGGTCTCCTCGTCGGTGGTCGAGCGCCACTTGCGGGCCTTCTTGGGGCCGAAGAGAAAGGCCATGAAGACCGCGACGAAGTAGAGCCCCACGAGCGGCAGACCGAGCATGATCTGCGAGAACATGTCGGGCGTCGGCGTCAGGATCGCCGCCACGATGAACGCGATCACCGTGAAGTAGCGCCCGAACTTCAGGAGCTGAACCCACGTCACCAGCCCCGCCAGCGACAGGAAGAACACGAAGAGCGGGAGCTGGAACACCACGCCGAAGGCCAGGAGCATCTGCGACGAGAAGGCCAGGTGCTCGTCCATCATGATCGTGGGGACGAGCGCCACCGACGTGCCCGCGATCGTGCCGCTGAAGCTCAGGAAGTACTCGTGCGCCGAAGGGAACACGAGGTAGTACCCGAAGAGCGAACCCGTCACGAAGAAGAGCGTCGAGAAGACCACGAAGGGGATCGCGAGGCGCTTCTCGCGCGGATACAGGCCCGGCGCGATGAACGACCAGAGCTGGTAGAACACCACCGGGAGCGCCAGCACGAAGCCGCCGATCGCCGCGAGCTTCAGGTACGCCACGAAGCCCGCCGTGGGGTCGGCCCAGTGGATCTGCGGCGTCACCGGGAAGCCGCCCGCCCGCGCCTGGAGCGTCTCCCTCGCCGCGGCGCGCGCCGCGCGGAACTGCTCGGGGTGGAGCATCCAGCGCGTGACCGTGGGCACCTCGCAGCCGCCGCGCGCGCGGCAGAACCACGCGACCTCCAGCGGACGGAGCATCCACGCGTGGAAGCGCTCGCGGTAGTTCCACACGACGACCATCCCGAGCACCACCGCGAAGGCCGAGCGCATGATCCGCGCGCGGAGCTCCTCGAGGTGATCCGCGAACGACATCTTCCCGTCATCCATGCGCCCGCTCCTCGGTCTGCGCCGGAGCGCTCGCGTCGACGGTCTCGTGCTCCGCGGGTGCTGCACTCACCGCGGGCGCAGCGCTCACCGCGGGCGTCTCACTCACTGCGGGAACATCACTCTCCGCGTCCTCGGGCGCGACGCGCGGCTCCGTGGGGAAGTTCTCCGCCGCGGCGATCTCGTCGGGGTACCAGCTCGCGCCCTCGGCCAGCGCGCCGAAGTCATCGGGGCCCGCCTCGGGGTACTCCATCGACGTGTCGACGGGAGGCTCCTGAAGCACGTCCTTCTCGATGCCCGCGAGGCCCTCGCGCAGCGGACGCGTGACCTCGTCGACCACCTCGTCGAAGCCCGCCTGCTCGCGGAGCTCGCGCGACGCGCGCTGAAACTCGCGGATCGCCCTCCCCACGGCGCGCAGCGTGAGCGGCAGGTTCTTCGGGCCGACGACCACGAGGGCCACGACCGCGATCAGGATGAGTTCCGAGATTCCTATGCCGAACATCGCGTGGGGGGCGCCGACCCTACCACCACTTGCGCGGCGCGTGCGAATCCATCATCCCGCCGCGTCGGACGCGCTCGCAGAGGCCCCGAAGCGCTGCGCCCCGTCGGTCTTCCACCACTCGAGATACCGCTGATGCGCGCGCTCGCGCTCCCGCCGCGGGAGGTTGAAGTAATACCCGAAGTACTGCCCCGTGAGCCGCTTGAGCTCCTCGCTCGCCTCGTGCCTGATCGTCGGCTCGCTGTGAATCAGCGCGTCGATGAGCCACTCGATGCGATGCCGCGGCGCGGCCCTCGACCACCACTCGAGCCACGGCCCCGCGGCGGTGCCGAAATCCTGCCGCGCGAGCACCACCAGCGCGCGGTGCGCCGCCGTCGCCAGCGAGGCGTCGGGGTCCGCGAGCGCCGCGACCAGCCCTTCGAGCGCCCGCTCGTCGCGCAGCTCACCGAGCGCGTGCGCCGCGGCGCGACGCCGCTCCGAGGGACTCTTCGGGTCTCGCAGCGCCGCGCGGAGCGAGCGCGCGACGGCTTCGAACTCGTCGAAGCGACGGTACGCGCGCATCACCTCGATGGCCGCCATGCGCGTGGGGTAGTCGCCGTCGGTGAGCTTCGGCATGAGGGCAGGGAGCGCCGACGGATGCACCACCTCTCCGAGGCAGAGGAGCGCGCAGTACCGCGCGTCGGGGTCGGGGCCGTCGAGCGCGAGGAGCAGCCGCGGGAGCGCCGCGTGACGGAGCGCCACGGCCGCGCGCAGGAGGATCCCCGCCTCGTCGAGCGCCGGGAGCTTCGAAATCGCTTCGGTGCGCTTGAGGCTGTGCGGGCCGGGAAAGTGCCTGAACACCGCGTCGACGCCGCGCTCGCCGTAGCTCACCAGCGTCGTGAGCTGCGCGTCGGTGAGCACCCCCGCGCGCAGCGCCGCGGACACCATCGCGTCGCACTCGTCGGCCTGGAGCGACACCTCGGAGCGCCGCGCGAACGGATCGAGCGGAACGGAGGACGGCCGCCCCTCCTCGGGCGCGATCGACTCTGACGGCGGCGCGCCCGACGGACCCACGGCCTTGCGGAGCGCGTCGAGGCGCGCGTTTCGATCGGGCTGCGGCGGTCGCGGCGGTCGCGACGGCGCGATCATCGGCGACGGCGTCGAGGGCCGCCCCTGCGCGCGCTTGCGGGCCGCGATGATGCGCGAGAACGCCTCGGCGCAGCGCTGCGTGAAGGCGTCGAGCTGACGCACCGCGAGGGCGCTCGACGAGGCCGCGCCGTTGTCAGCCCAGAGCAGCAGCGCCACCTTCGAACCGATGCGCAGCGGAACCACCACGGCCTCCGTCGCCTCGCGACGCTGGAGCCGCGCGCGCACCTCGGCGTCGCTCGTCCCGTCTTCGATGCTCGCGATCTCGACCGCCGAGGAGTCGTGCGCGAGCCGCAAGATCGACGGGCGCTGGAGCGTGATCGTGAGCTCCCGCAGCGCAGCGCCCGAGACGCCGTCGCCGCGCGAGGCCACGCCCGCGCAGTGGTCGCCATGCACCATCAAGAGCGCCACGTAGGCGAAGCGCTCGTACGCGTGGTCGAGCATCACCTCGACGACGGCGTCGCGGTCATCGGTGGCGTCGAGGCGCTGCAGCGCGACGTCGAGCGAGATCCCCCGCGACGCGCTCGCAGCGGTCGTCGTGGCAGACGGCGCGATGGGGGCGACGGGCGCGACGGGGCGCTGCTCCGCGGGCGCCGACGGTGGAGGCGGCAGCGTGAAGAGCCCCGCCGAGAGCGTGACCACGGGCGCAGGGGTCGTGGAGCGAAGGGGCGAGTCCGCGACGCGCTCTACGGGCGCGGGCATGATCGACGGCGTGCGCGGCGACATCGGGATCGACACGCGCGGCGCCTCGATGATCGCAGGCGCGGGCGGGAGCGGGTGCTCGGGCTTCGCGGTGATCGTCGGCGCGGGCGCGGGCTTCGTCTCCGCGGGGGCGGGCGCGGGCTTCGTCGCCGACACCGGAGGCTTCGCCGTGGGGAGCGCGGTCGGCGGCGGCGCGGTCATCGGCGGCGGCGGCGCGGGCGCGGTGCTGTGGGTCTGCGGCAGCTCCGTGAAGCTTACGCGCGGATCACGCGGCAGCGGGCGCGTCGACGGCGGCGTGAGCGGCGCGGCGCGCGGCGTGGCCTCGGGCGGCGAAGACACTCGCAGCGCCGACGGGAGGATCGGCTCGCGGTTCGGCCCCTGCGACGCGGTGACCGTGGGGTTGAAGGGAACAGGCTGCGGGCGAGGGTCGCGCTTGAGCGGCGCGGTGTTCGTGCGAGAGGGCGTCGGGCTCGCCTCGGGGATCGAAGTGCGCACCGAGGCATCGGGCGACGGAGGCGACGACTCGCCGTCTTCGGCGAGCGCGAGGTCGAAGGCCGCGATGGCCGCCGAGGGCGCGGAGCCCACGGTCGACGTGCGCGCGCCCTGGCGAGGGCGCGTCAGCGGGATCGCGATGGACTCGGGGATCGGTCCCGGCGGCGCCGCGTCGAGCTTCGCGATGAGCCGCTGGAGGCGCGGGCTGATGGGCACGCCGTAGAAGCGCGAGAGGCCCCACGCGAGGCGCGCCGACGTGACGCAGCGGAGCTCGAGGATCGCGCGCACGGAGGCTTCGAGCTCGGCGCGCGCGGACTGTGCGAGCGGCGCGCTCACTGCCGAGATGATGCGGCCCTGATTGAAGCGCAGCGGGAGCACCTGGTAGCGCAGCGCGAGCATCACCGGGAGGCGCGCGATGGCCTCGGGCAACGCCGCGAGCACCTCCTCGCGCGCGACGGGACGCAGCCCGTGGAGCGCGGCGCTGTAGGCCGCGAGGGTGTCCTCTCCGATGGCGCCCACTTCGAGGAGGTTGGTCTCGAAGTCACCGCCCGAGATCACCTGCCGTTGAATGGCCTCGTCGATCGCCTTGGGCGACACGACCTGGTCCTGCGTGAGGAGCGCGGAGAGATGCGACATCGTCGTGGCGTCGACCAGTGGAGCGGAGGGACCCGGAACCATCGCGCACGGGCGCCGCGGGTGTCAACGATGGCGCGCAGCTCCGACACGGTTGCGCAGGTCTCCGCGCAGCGCGCTGAGTACGGCCAGGAGGGCCGGGGCCACGGTCTCGGCGCGCAACACGCGCGGCCCGAGCGATGCGTGCGCGAAGCCCGACCGCTCGCAGCGCGCGACCTCGTCGTCGTCGAGGCCCCCTTCGGGCCCGACGAGCACCACCGTGGGTCCCTCGGGCGCGGCGCTCACCACGTCGAGGAGCGCGCGATCGCTGCGCTCCCACGCCACCAATCGCAGGGATGGTCCTACGGGTAATCCCGCGATGGCGTCATCGAGCGTGGCGGGCGCGAGCACGGCGGGGAGGTCTGCGCGGCCCGACTGACGCGCGGCCTCTTCGGCGATGCGGTTCCAGCGCGTGAGTCGCGCGGCGCCCTTGTCGTCGCGCTCTCGCGGCACCGAGCGCGCGGTGTAGACGGGACGTATCTCAGCGACGCCGAGCTCCGTGGCCTGCTTGACGATCGTGTCGAGCTTGTCGCCCTTGGGATATCCCTGGAGCCACGTCACCCTGGCCGCGTCGGCCCGCGCGCCCTCGCGCCTCGGACCGCGCAGCGCGAGCACCATCTCTCGCCGCGAGACGATCTCGACGACGGCGTCACGCTCGCCGCCGTGTCCGTCGAAGAGCACCACGGTCTCGCCCTGATCGATGCGCAGCACGCGGAGGTGATGGGTGATCTCGTCGGGGAGATTCACCACCGAGCCGTCGTCGGCGACGAGCGCCGCAGCGTCGACGCGTACGCGTTCGGTCACGACCGACGGAACTCTGGCGCCACCCACGCGCCTTCGACGTCGGCCCTCAGCGCCTCGAATCCGAGGGCTTTGTACGTGCGCTCGATGTCGGCTCCCTGCTCCACGAGGATGCCCGAGAGGATGAGCACTCCGCCGGGCGCGACGTGGGCTGCCACCTCTGCCGCGTGGGGGATGAGCACCGACGCTTCGATGTTCGCGACCACGAGCGACGAGGTCTCGGGCACCACGTCGAAGCCTCCGACGCGGAGCTCGATGCGATCGGCCACGCCGAGGTGTTGCGCGTTCTCGCCCGCGCACTCGATCGACTCCGCGTCGATGTCGCACGCGACGGCGCGGGGGAGGCCCTCCATCGTCGCGACGAACGAGAGGATCCCCGAGCCGCAGCCGAGGTCGAGGAGGAGCGAGTGCGCGCCCGTCGCGAGGTGACGCTCGATGGCGCGCGCGGCGAGCACGGTCGAGGGGTGCTGTCCGGTGCCGAAGGCGCGTCCGGGGTCGAGCTGCATCACGAGGTCGCCTTCGAGGGGCTCGTAGGTGAGCCAGCTCGGCACGACGACGACGCGGTCGGTGATGCGCGTGGGGCGCCAGTGCTCCTTCCACGCGTCGCGCCACGCGTCGCCGACGAGCTCCTCGCGGCGAACTTTGTATTCGCCCGAGAGCGCTTCGAACGCGGCCTGGGCCGAGGCGTCGTCGTTGAAGCTCGCGATGAGCGTCGCGCCGAGCTCGCCGCCGCGGGCGAGGGTGGTGGCGTCGCGCTCCTCGATGCCGTCGGCGCCGAGGAGGGTGAGCCTGCCGATGAGCAGATCGACGTCGTCGGGCGAGGCCTCGACGACGAGCATGGGATATCTCGGTTCAGTCATTGGGATTGCGTGCTGTCGGTGTGTGACGGACGAGAGAAAGCGGTCAGCGCCCGCTCTCGCCGAGGGTGATGGTGAGCGTCGCGGGCGTGGGGGCCGCGTCGCTCCCTCGCACGAGGAAGTACGTCCCCACGACGGCGCCCGCGAGCACGACGCCTGCGCCGGTCCAGAACCACCAGCGGGTGAAGATCGACGGGTGCTGCGTCTCGGGCACGACGACGCGCAGCGGTGCGAAGGCGTCGCCGCGCGCGGCCACGGCGATGTGATTCTGATCGACGGCTTCGAGGTAGTACTCCACGGCCGGGGGCCGCACCTCGCCCGCGGCGACGGTCGCGCTGTACGTGCCTCCGCGGTTCTGCGCGTCGACGCGGTGAAAGAGCCCGCGGTTGCCCGTGCGCCACGCGAGCACGAGGCCCGCGCTCCGACGGTCGGGATCGACGAGCGTGGCCGAGAGCTCGAGGGCGGTGTCGTGCTCCTGCTGCGCGGGCGAGCGGTGCTCGATGGTGACCGGACGCTCGACGCGCGCGGGCGTGTCGACCTGCGGCGCGCCGGGGCGTCCGTCGGCGATCCAGCGCGCGCGGGTGCGCGTGTAGAACTCCAGCACGCGAGGCGCGGTGCCTGCGGAGAGCGTGTGCTCGGGCGCGCGCGCGAGGAGCAGTCGAAACGCGCCTTCGGCCTCTTCGTCGCGCGAGAGGGCGAGGTACGAGAGGCCGAGCACCTCGTAGATGGCGACCTCCTGCGCGGGGGTGTTCCCGCGGCGGATGATGGCCGCCGAGAGGGTCTGGATGGCCTCTTCGAACTGGAGGTTGTCGTACTGCGAGCGGCCCGTCTGCGCGAGTGCGCCAGCGCCCTGCGCGGGGGTCTGCGCGGAGGCGTTCGCGGCGGCGAGCGCGAGGCTCAGCGACAGCGCGGCGACGCACACGGCACGGCAGGGGGCGCTCATCGGCGGCGATGCTACGTGCGCGCTCCAAAGCGCGTCAACGACGCAGCGGAGGCGCTGCGATCTAGCGGGTGTTCTGCGCGAGCCAGCGGACCACGGGCGCGGCCTCGAGCGCGTGCGTTGTGACCCAGTCGACGAGGTCGCGCGACGTGAGCGACGCGAGCGGCACCGCGGGGAACATCACCACGAGCCCCTTTCGCTTGAGGAGCTCGATGCGCGGATGGTCCTTGTCGACGCCGCGCGGGGCGCTCTTGAGGGTCTCCATGGCGTCGAGGGTGTAGCCCTTCGCGACGAGGGCGTCGGTGAGCTTCGCGAGGGCCCCTCCCTTGCGGTTGTCGAGGAGCGACGCGCGGTACTGGTCGAGCGTGTCGCCCATCATGGCGTAGAGCCCCGCGCCGCAGAGCGACTCGAGTCCGAGCTGGAGGTACACGATGGCGGGGGCCTCGTGGTGGGCGCCGCGTCCAACGGCGCTCACGACGCCCGAGACGTTGGTCTTGTAGGGCGTCTTGTTGAGCGAGAAGCGCACGTCGCGCTGGAGTCGAAACACCTTCGGATCACGGAGCGCGATTCCCTTGTAGGCGCTCGCGAGGTTGGCGCTCACCTCGGTGAGGAGGGCCATCATGGGGGCGCTCCAGCCCTCTTCGAACTCGCGCTTGTGCTCGTTGTACCAGTCGCGGTCCTGGCGCTGATCGAGGGCGTGAAAGAACGAGAGAGACGTGTCTGCGAAGCCTTCGAAGCGCGCGGGCGCGGCGTTGGTCGCGGCCTTCTTCGTCGCCATGGGTGGTGTCCTCGGGCGGTGGTTCGCCGCGACGATAACGCAGCGTCGCGCGGGCGTGAAAAAGCGCGCGTCACGGCAACCGAGCACCCGCACGCCACGCGGGGGACGTGTTGTACCGTCACGCGGATGAAGCGCGACGACACGCTCGATGCCACTCGTTCGAAAGCCTGGGCGTGGGGCGCGGTGCCCGACGACGCGGAGCTGACGGAGCACGGCTCGGCGCCGCCAGAGGCACCCCAGGAGGAGGCCCCCGAGCGCCCGCCGACCGATGAGGACCTCGCCGCGCGGCGCGCGGTCTACGACATGTACGCGGAGTTCGTCGAAGAAGCCTGGCGCGATCGGGGAGAGGGCGCCGACCGATCCGTCGCGATCCACGCGATCCGCAAGGTCATCAACCCGATGACCCTCGTCGCGCTCAACAGCCTGCACCCGAAGGCGGTCGTCAGGGCCGCGCGGCTCGTCGTCAGCTTGTGGAGCGACCCCGAGGCGCGCGAGGAGCTCGACGCGGTCGTGTACGGGCTCACCTTCGCGAGCTTCGATCACCCCGAGGTCGCCGACCTCCTCGTCGAGGCATCGCGGCTCGGTGACCTGAAGCTCATGTGGATCCTCTCGCAGCACCTCGACGACGACCTCGCTCGCGCGCACCCGAGGCTCGGCGCGCGGCTCGCGATCGAGGTCGAGCAGGCGCGGACCTGGCGCGCCCGCGCCATCGCGCTGAGCCTCCTCTCCGAGGGCTCCTGGGCCGAGGTGGTGCCGTCGATGCGCAAGGCGCTCCGCTGGGCGCACCTGCGCAGCCGCTGGGTCGCCGTCGAGACGCTCGTCGAGCGCGGCGCGATCACGGCCGACGAGGTCGCGTGGCTCATCGACGACGCCACGGCGCACCCGATCGATGACCCGTTCCGCTCCGACAACGAGGTGCAGCAGCGCTACGAGCGGGCGCTCCTCCGCGCGGTGATCCTCGCGCCGCCGCCGGGCGCCGTCGCCGCGCTCGAGACGCTCGCGCAGGGACGCGGCGTGGCCATCCGCAGAGACCGACGCTTCCTCGCCCGTGCTTGGGCACTCGAGGCGCTCGCGCACATCGCCCCCGAGGTCGCGAGGGGCTACATCGACCGCGCGCTCCGTTGGGGCGAGTCATACCAGCGCTACGACCTCGTCGCGGCGTCCGCGGCGTTGCCCGAGGCGCTCGCGCGTCCGCGGCTCCGCGCGCTCGCCGAGGACCTTCAGCACTACGTCGCGCTCTCCGCGAGAGAGGCATGGACCGCGCGCTTCGGCGGTGCGCTCCCCGAAGACCCCTTCGCGGACGTGCCGATGGGGCTCCTCGACGCCGCGCCCTCGCCAGACTTCGAAGCGCACGTGCGCCTGTTGCGCGGCGCCGACCGCGAGGCGCCTCTGGTGCTGGCGCGCCTCGTCCTCGCGTCGCCGCCGTCGCGCGAGGGCCTGGCGCTCGCGCTCCTCGTGATCCGCACGCTGCGCTACCGCGCCCGCGAGGTGGAGGGAGCGCCCACCGACGACGACGGGTGGGTCGCGTGGCTCCGCGAGCGCTACGGCGAGCTCGCGATCGAGGGGCTCTTCCTCGAGCTCGACCGGGGTCGCGCGGTGCGGTGGCCGCTGCTCGCCCTCGCGCGCCTCGCCGCGCGGGGGGAGCTGTCCGAGCCGCAGGTGCGCGCGGTCAGCGACCTCTTGCTGAGCGTCCTCGCTGAACCGCGCGAGCACCGCGAAGAGGAGGCGATCTACGTGCTGCCGAAGCTCCCCCCGCGGCCCGAGGTGACCGCGCGCTTCGAGGCGCTCCTCGCCGACGGGCTCGAGTGGCACCTCGCGCAGACGATGGCGCCGCGAGGCCCCGACGCGCCGCTCGACGAGCGCCTCGCCGCGCGCTTCATGGCCGCGCGGGCCGCGCGCGACTGGCCCGCCGTCGAGCGCTACGGCGCGGTTTGCATCACGCGCGGTATCGAGCCGGTGATCGACGCGCTCCTCGGTGACCTCTGGAGCCACGACGGGCCCGACGGGGGGCCGCAGCTCGCGCTCCTCGCCTCGCTGCTCCGGCACGAGGACCGCATCCCCGACGAGCGCATCGTCGACGCGCTCGAGGCACCCGAGGCCCCTCGCTTCGCGCGCATGGCGGGGTGGCTGCCCTCGGAGGAGCCGCTTCGCGCACGCGCCGTCGAGCGGCTGAAGGCGGCGCTGACCCCGGAGACGCCCGCGCGCGCCGCAGCGGCCGCCCTGACGACGCTGCTCGCGCGCGAGGAGATCGCGCTCGACGACCCTCGGGTGACGGAGATCTATGACCGCGCGCCGTGGTCGAAGCGACCGCGCCTGCTCCGCCTGCGGATGGGCCGCGAGCCGCAAGACGGACGCCCGTGGCAGCCGCAGTTCACCGCGCTTCTGACGTGCGACGACCCCGAGGCGCGCGACGAGGCGATGCAGGACGTCTGGATGTTCAGCCGCATCGCGTGGGACGACGCCTGGATCGACGCGATGACGGTGATCCTGCCCGAGGGGCCTCGGCGCGACGCCTTCGCGAGCATCTTCAAGCGCGACACCTCGGCGGATCTGTACTGGATCGACGACGGCGAGTGACCGTCGCGCGCGGCGCGCTCACCCGCCGCGCGTGGTTGTCGCCGCTCGCAGATTCACGGTCGCGCCCTGTTGTGATACTCGGGTGCACATGGGCGTCGCCGCGAAGCGCATCGAAGCGGTCCACTACCCGGAGACCGACGACATGGGGGAGCACCTGCTGCAACGCTTCATCGCGGAGCTGCTGCGACCGCTCATCGCGCGGTGGCTCCAGCGCGAGCGTCGCAACGCCTTCGCGGGGGCCGACACGTTCTTCTACTTCGTCGAGGGCGACCCCAAGCGCTACCGCGCGCCCGACGTGTACGTGATCGACGGCGTGCCACAAGACGCGCCTGAGGTCGGCTCGTGGAAGACCTGGGAGGGTCATCGTCCCTCGTTCGCGCTCGAAATCGTGGGCGACGACTACAAGAAGGACTACCGCGACGCGCCCGCGGACTACGACGCGATGGGCGTCACCGAGGCCGTGATCTTCGACCC
>JBPOHC010000384.1:0-4462 GCA_052035985.1 Myxococcota bacterium
ACCGTCGGCGGGCGCCAGCGTCCTACCGCGGCGCGCGAGGCGCGATGATTGAGAGGAGGCCAGCGAGAGGCGAAGGCCACCGCGCCGGGCCGGAGTGCGATGCACACCGCAGTTCCTTGATCGCGCGGCGCTCTCCCTCGCTGCCTTCGCGCTCCGCGAAGGGCACCCGCTGCTCGCCGTCACGCGTTCGATCGTCAATCAGGCCGCAGTGATCGCCAGCGACGACCCCGTCGCGCTCGACGCGAGGCGCTTCCGCGGGGGCCCGCAGGGGGTGCGCCCGCGCGTCGACGTGCGGTCGCGGAGACCCGCGGGCGCGCGGCGTCGATCGGCGCCGTCGCCGCGACGACGTCGCCGAGACGCAACGTACGGAGGCCGCGTGCAGATCAACCCTCGTCGCCCCTCCTGGGGCATCGCCTCGGCGCCTCGCGACTTCGTCGTGGTGTTCGCGCGTGACGCGTCCCCCGAGGAGCGCCGCGTGGCCGTGCCGACCGACACCGTCGCGCGCGGGTTTGATACGTGGCTCCGCGAGCCCGCCACGCGCGCGTTGGCCATCCGCATGCACCGTGAGGTGACGCAACGAGACTTCACGACGGATGCGGAGGTGTCGAGAGATGTCCGCGCGGCCCTGGCCCGGGGGGTGATCGTCGCGCTCTGGCGCGAGCGCCGCTTCGGTGCGGCGGCCAGCGGTCCCAGGGTCGGTGGGTACGTGCCCGAGTTCACACCGGACGAGCGCCTCACGTGGATCGAGATCGAGCTCTACGACACGGCGGATCGACCCGTGACAGGTCAGCGCTACCGGATCACTCTGCCTGACGGCTCGACGCGCGAGGGGAGGCTCGACGGCAGAGGCTTTGCGCGCATCGACGGGATCGACCCGGGGACATGCCGCGTGACGTTCCCGGATCTCCACAAGGGCGACTGGAAGAAGCGATGATCGACGGAGAGAACATCGAGGACGATGCCGAGTGGGACGAGGACCACTGGAACGCCTGGCGCGAGGCCGAGGCGCCACGCCCGGCAGAGCCCGCGCCCGCGGTCGCGGACTTCGAAGGAGGCGCTGACGAGGAGCCCTTCGAAAGCGACACGTCGGAGGACGACACGAGCGGCGAGGCTCCTCCCGACGCATCCGACGAGCAGGGCGCCGAGGACGCGCCGCGCGGAGAGCCTGCGCCCGTGACCACGGCGATCGCCGCGCGCGCGCACTACCCGGAGCCGCCCTGCACGCTGACCGTCGGTCAGGGCGAGTGCGTGCTGAGCGTCGCGCATCGGTATCGAATGCCGCCAGAGCGCATCTGGCAGGCGCCCGAGAACGCGGCGCTCCGCAGCGCGCGGAGGATGAACGTGCTGCTCCCCGGCGACGCCCTGTTCGTCCCGGCGCGCGTCACCGACAGCGTCGCGGTGGAGACGACACGGCGTCACCGATTCGTGCTGGCCTCCAAGGCCACGTGCGTGTTCACCGTGCGCTTTCTCGCGGAGGGCGTGGCCCGCGAGGGGGTCGACTACACGTTCTTCATCGACGGCGAGGAGCGCACGGGCAAGACCGACCGCGAAGGCCAGGTGACCGAGGAGGTCCGCGTCGACGCCGCGACGGGGGAGCTCGTCCTCCACGCGACGACGGGGAGCGAGCGCTATCGGGTCAACCTCGGTCACCTCAACCCCATCGACGACGTCACGGGGGTTCAGGCGCGGCTCAACCACCTCGGGTACGCCTGCGGCGCCGCCGATGGCGTGCTCGGGCCCCGCACGCGGAGGGCCCTCCTGGCGTTCCAGTTGGCGCGGAAGATCCTCGTGACCGGCGAGGCCGACGCAGCGACGCGCGACGAGCTCGGGAGGGCCCACAAGTCATGAGCGACGCGCTCCTCTGGCTCGTGCCCTGCCGCCGCGCCGTGGTGCGCGCCACGAGCTCGTACCGCGCGCTCCTCGACGCCTGGGTCGCGGCGCTCACCGAGGCGCGGAGCGCGGCCGCGATGCAGCGCTGGTACTCGCTCGACGCGGAGCGCTACGAGGCGAGCGTGCAGGAGGTGAGCGCGTGGGAGACGACGTTCTTTCCGCGCGGTCCGCAGCTGCGCGCGTCGGATGTTTTTGCGATTCCGCTGAGCCTCGACGCCGTGCGCGACGGCGCGATCACCGTCGACACGCGCCCGCACTTCAAGGTCCGATTGTGGAAGGGACCGCAGCGGGTCTTGCGCGAGGCGTCGCAGCGAGCCGACGCGCCCGCCGAACCGGAGCCGACGGTCTACGACCCGCTCGAGACCGAGAGCCCGCGTCTCAGGCTCAGCCCGCGCCGCGAGGTAGACAACCCCGACGCGATGTTCCTCATGGGCGACGTCGTGGAGTTTCCCGTCTGGAAGCTGGTCGCGCTCTGCGGTCGGACGGAGTTCGGAAACGCCCCGGCCTACAGCGACGCGCTGCGGTTCAACCCTCGAGGGAGCTACCTGCTCGGCACCTCGGTCACGGGCTCTGACGACAAGGCCCCGCCCCCGACGCTGGCGCTGCACGACAACCTCCTCGCGATGCGCTTCCAGGTGCTCCTGGGGTGCTACGTGGGGAGCTTCTATCACCACGAGCCGGTGTTCCTCGGTCGCGCCGACGCGGTCTCCGCCCCGGTCGACGACGCTCGCTACACGCCGGCCCCGCCCCCCGCCGCCGGCGCGGCGACCACCGCGGCGACGGTCTACGCGCGAGGCATGGTGTACGCGGCGACGCTGCACTGCGCGGGGCACCGAGACGTCCTCCCTTCGTACGTGAACCGACAGCGCGCGAGAGACCGCGCGAAGGAGCGCGAGCGGGACCGCGCGAAGGACCATCCGAAGAACCACGCGAAGGACGCTCCGCCAGCGAGCCCCGTCGCTCCGAACGCGTGGCACTTCTTCACCAACGCGTGGTGCCGCAGCAGCAAGGGAGGGCTCCCCGTCGACCTGCCGACCTCGGAGGGGCTGAAATCACTCCCGACGGGACAGCCCGTCACGCCCGGCTCGGTGTGCTCGGACACCGCGCTCTTTCTGCTCAACTACATGATCCGCAACCACGGCAGGTCGAGGACCTCGACCTGGGGCAAGGGCTCCGTCGGCGGCTCCATGCGGCCGAAATACAAAGAGGGCGCGGAGCACATCGCCTACACGATCCACGACTACTTCGACCGCTGGCCCGCAAAGGACATCAAGGCCGTCGTCCCGACGGTCGAGCAGGCGCTGCGCCTCGAGCGCTTCGACGCGACCCTCAAGGCGGTGCGCGACCTCTACGATCGCGTGTCGGGGGTGACCTCGTTCTGGTACGTCGATGTCGCGCTCGCCCACCTGACGATCCAGGTCTGGAGCAACGTCGGCGCGAAGCGGTACGCGTCGCTGCAGGGCGCCGCGAAGGTCGGCCCGAAGACCTTCTTCGACGCGCTCAACGCCGCGCTCTGCAGGACGAAGGACCTCGAGCGAGAGGCGCTGACGGCGCTCCACGACCGCGTGATGGCCGACAGGCGAGCGTTCTACGCGGACCTCGAGGCCCTGATCGCCTCCGAGAACTGGGCGGTGTTCGCGAGCGACGGACCGACCCTCGCCGCCCTCATCCCGCAGCCGCCCTCGCTGCAGATCGTCGCCGCGGTCGGCTTCGCGTTCGTGCCTTCGATGAAGCTGCCCCACGCGAAGATGATCGGCGCGCACCTCAGCGACGTCGCCTCGGCCCTGGGCCAGAAGCGGCAGCACCTCGAGCGCCTGGGCGCCCACAGAGAGCGCATCAAGGAGGTCTGCGGCGGACCGCTCGACATGTCTCCCCACCTCTCGGCGGTCAACACGGTCTCGCTCTCCGCGCACGAGTGGTCCATCGTGCGGCTGCGAGACTTCTCCGCGCTGCTGGAGGAGCCCTCGCGCCCGCAGGCGGGCTTCATCGCGGCGTTCCATCCGCTCTCGGGGGCGTCGTACTTCGAGGCGCCGACGGCCGCGGCGGTGCAGCACTACGTGTTCGAAGAGAGCGCCTCGCTCAACTACTGGAAGGACACCACCACCGGGCGCGCTCACACGACCCTCGGCGCCGCGCCCTTCCGCTGGCGGGCGATGGAGGGCAACGAGTTCATGTTCCGCGTCGCGAACGAGAGCCTCCTCGTCACCGCGGCGGGCAAGGACTACAGCTCTCAGCCCCTGATGTCGATCACGCGGCTCCTCGACGACGCGCTGCTCACGACGCCGCCGAAGGGCGTCCCCGACGAGTCGCTGCCGATCCTCGTGCACCCGACCACCACGCCCACGGACCCTGCGCGGCACGCAGCGTTCGACGCCGCGTACGCGCGGATGGTGGTGCACGGCGAGGCGATGTACGCGGCGCGCGCGCTGCCCTTTCCGACGCTCGACGAGTCTCGCGGCGCCTTCGCGGATCACGACGAGGCGCAGGCGCACGTCGACGAGGCCCAGCGCCGAATCGACGACAAACGCTGGATCACCGCCCCGTAGACGCGCCGACGAAGCCCCGCCCTCCG
>JBPOHC010000222.1:0-2798 GCA_052035985.1 Myxococcota bacterium
TCATCGTAGGCATGTCACTCCCGTCGCACGACCCACGTCACGAGGGGCCGCAAAACGCGGCGGACCCTAACACGCGCGTTCCGACCGCTTCAAGGACGAGCGCGACGCCCCCTCCTACGCCCCTCCAGCGCCCCCCTACGGCGACTTCGGGAGACCCCGGAGCGTGAGCGACGGGGACGCGGGCGAGAGGCCGACGACGACGCCCCGCCCCTCAGCGCGAGGCCAGCACCAGCACCGTCGAGAGGTCGTCGCAGAGGCGGTAGCGCGTGGCGCTCGGGGTGGGCAGGTAGTCGCTGCACTCGGCCGTCACGGCGGCCTCGATGAGCGCTTCGAGCACGGGCGGGCTCTCGATCGATCGCTCTTCGATCAGCCACGCGATGCCGTCGACCACGTAGCGGTGCCAGGCGCCGTTGCAGGCGGTTCCGTCGATCACGGCGTCGAAGAGCTGATCGATGGAGGCGGCCAGCGCGATGGCCCGGTCGCCCGGATCTTCGGGGAAGCCGAACTGACGGTAGATCGCAGCGAACTCGCGGAGACACCGTCGGAGGGCCTCGACCTCGGCGAGCACCCAGTCCGTCGCGCGGAGCACGCCGTCGGCGCGCGGAGAGCCCACGTACTCACCGAGAAACGAGTGGCAGAAGCATCCGCCGAAGGACTCGTTCGAGACGCGCCACGCGCGGTGCCCGTACCACGCGCCCGCGTGACGGCTCACCACCAGGTCGAGGCGGCGCTGGTAGACCGCCACGTCGCGGAGCTCCAGACGGCCCTTGTTCCGCGGGATGTTGCGCGGCATGAACTCGTCGATCCACTCGCGCACGCCGTCGCCCAGCACGCGCGCGTCGTAGCGTTCGAGCGACGACTCGATGTCTCGCCACGAAGGTCTCTGACGGTCGTCTACGCGCATGGTTCGGGGGTTTGCCGCGACCTGCGGCGTCCTCCCCTTGGTAGACGAACGCGACGCGAGAGGCAACGCGCGTTCGCTACGACTTGCGGCGCATGTCCAGGAGTGACGCGACGCGAAGCTTGTTGACGTGCTGCACCGTGGGCGCGCTCCCGTCGGGGAACTCGCCGCGGAAGTAGTACCGCTGCCAGGCTTCTTTGAGCGTCTCGGGGTCCTGCGCGCGGAAGCGCACCATGAACTCCTCGCGCTTGTCCCTCCAGGCCCGATACTGGCCTTCGAGGTCGGGGTCGTCGGCCACGTCGTAGAGCTCCGGCTCGACCTCCATGACCTTGTTCGCGGGCACCGGAAAGATCTGGCAGATGGGCTCTCCCGCTTCGAAGCGCACGGTGCCGGGCCGCGTGAGCTGCCAGTTCATGGTGAAGGGGTACGGGAGCCAGTCGGTCTCGACCACGCCCGCGAGGGGAGAGATCCCGTCCTTCGGGCGGTTGAGGGGGCCGCTCACGAAGGTGTGCCAGCCCGGCTCGGTGCGCACGATGTGGCCGGTGTGAAAGGTCACGATGCCGTGGGAGAAGTTCGTGGCGACGAAGTGCTCGAGGTAGGGCGCCTCTCCCTCGGCCTTGAAGACGATGTCCGAGGCCTTCTTGCCGCCGTTGTAGCGAATCGTGAAGGTGTAGGGCGAGAGGATCTCCCACCCGTACGAGTTCGCGATCGCCAGCGGGAGGCAGCGGTACGCGTGGCGGGCGGGGAAATCGTCCATCCACTGCCGCGTCGGCGACGCGGGCTCGATCTTCGGCGCGGCGGACGTGATGGCGTAGAGCTTGAGCTTCATGGCGATAGATCCCTCGGAGCCCGGTTTATGTATCATCGTCGGCGATGACGCGGCGCACCTTCGCGATCGGTGACATCCACGGCGAGAGCGCTGCGCTCGACCGCTTGCTGTCACGCATGCCCGAGCTCACCTCGGACGACACCCTCGTCTTCATCGGCGACTACCTCGACCGGGGGCCCGATGCGAAGGGTGTGGTCGAGCGCGTCCGCGCCGTGCAGCGAGACTCCCCGGCCAAGGTCGTCGTGCTTCGCGGAAACCACGAAGACAAGTGGATCCAGTGCTACGACGACCCCGACATCGGCTTCCTCCTACCGGGTGGTAACGGCTGCGGCGCGACCTTCCGTTCGTACACCGGCGCGACGCCGCTCAAGCCCGGTGAAGCCGTCGTGGGCGAGGAGTTCGTGCGCCTCCTCGACGTGCGCGCGTGGCTCCCCTCCGAGGTGCTCGCGTGGATGAACACCCTCGCGTTCTGGTACGAGGACGAGCACGCGCTCTACGTCCACGCCGGTCTCCAATCCGCCGACGGCGCGTGGAAGCACCCGCGCGACTCCAACCACGTGCACCTCATGTGGGCCCGCGAGCCGGCGTTCTTCAAGCGCTACAAGGGCAAGCGCTGCGTCTTCGGCCACACGCCCGTCGCCGACCTCCCCGACGTTCCCTCCGAAACCCCGTCGCCCTTCGAAGATCCGCGTGAAGTGTGGTGCCGCGGCGACCTCATCGGCATCGACACCGGCAGCGGCAAGGGTGGAACCCTCTCGGCCATCGAGCTCCCCGCGTTCAAGGTCTACGACGCCCGCTGATCGCCCGCGCGACCGGGACGATTGCGTGCGGCGATGGTGCCCGTGAATGACGGGACCTGTTGCGTTCGCCGATCGGCAGCACGGTCTGCGCGTTCGCAAGCCCCCCCTCTCCAGCGCGTCCGCGCGCCCTCACCCCCGAGAATCGGCTCCGTTCGGCACACATCTCACGATCCCCTTGGTTTCCATGAGGGATCCGGCGGCGGTTTGCCGGGGAGTTCGTGCGGCGCCGCGTTTTCGACGAAGTGCGCGATGCGCCAGAAGCGCAAGA
>JBPOHC010001044.1:0-7385 GCA_052035985.1 Myxococcota bacterium
GGCAGCCACGGGAGCGCGGGCTCGGCCACGAAGTCGTCGGCCGTGATGTGCTGCCAGCCCTCGACGCCCGCGTCGTAGACCTCGATCGTCGCGGTGCGACCCAGCCACGGGCGCACGTCCCACCAGCGGCGGTGGAGGTTCTCGTTGTCGTTGCCCGCCGTGCGCTGCACCGCGAGGCCGTCGACCATGAGCCGCACGCCCACGCGGTCGACCGCCGAGCCGCCGCCCACCAGGAACGAGATCGCCTCCGTGCTGATCGTGAAGGGACGCGAGCGAAGCGTCCCCGTGGGCGTGTCGCTGTCGCGCGCGAAGGAGCTCACGTAATAGCGCCCGCGCCACCCGTTCACGAAGGACTGCGACGCGGGCTTGTCGTGAATGGGCGACGGTCCGAAGGCCCTGCCCTCCACGATCCAGCGGCCGAATGTGCCTGACTCGAACGATCCGTCGGCGGCGTCGAAGGGAGCGGGCGACGTGCTCCACGGAGCGTCTCCCGCGACGCGCGAGGCGGACTCGCACGCGGCGTCACCGGGGCGGTACGCGCGGCCCGTGAGCACGCGCAGCGCGCGAGAGAGCTCGGGGTCGCGCGCCTCGTTGCACGGGACCGTCCTCGCGAGCGCGAGCGCCTCGCTCACCTCGTTGCGCGCGAGGTATCCGCGGGCGGCGGCGAGGCGCGCCCACGGCGACTGCGGCTGCGTGTGCGTGCGGTCGATCATGGCCGCGGCCTCCGTCCACCGGGAGACGCTGCCGAGGAGCGTGAGCGAGCGGTCGAACCACGTGCCCAGGTTCGTCGTCGACGAGAGCGCAGAGACGGCCGTTCGATATGCGGCGAGGTCGCGTCCGCCGTCGTACTCGGTTCTGCGATAGAGGCGGAGGGACTCTGCGCGGCGGCGCATCCAGCTGCGTCGCGGGTCGATGAGCACCGCGTCGCGCGCGTAGGTGAAGGCCGTCGTGGCGTCGTGACGGCGCTCGGCGTGGCGTGAAGCATCGGCGAGGCGCTCGGCGACGCGCGCCACGGCGGCGAGCGTCTCGGGGTCTTCGGCGCCGAAGCGGAGGCTCTGTCGCGCCATGTCGACGGCGACGCCGAAGGCTCCCTGATCGCCGAGCTGCGCGGCGCGCTGGCCGAGGGCGCGGGCGTAACGCGCGAGGCTCGCCTTCACCGCGGGGTCTTCGTCGACGCGTCGTCGGAGCACGAGGCGGAGCGCCGTGCGACGGGCCTCGTGAAAGGCTCCGCGCGCGATGGCCTCGTCGAGCTTCGACGCGAGGGAGACGACGTCGCGAGCGCCTTCACCGGGGCCGACGTGAACGTTGCCGAGCGCGTGCTCGATCACGCCCGAGCGCCAGCGGATCTCGTAGCGTCCGGGCTGGAGCACGAGGCGGGCGCGCGCGACGGGGCGCTCACCGGATTCGAAGCGCGCGTGGTCGAAGACGTCTCCCGCGATGCGGAGCGTGGCGAGCGCGGGCGTGCCGCGACCCACGGGCGTCGCGATCAGCTCGTTGGTGTCGACGCGCGACGCGTTGGCGAAGACGAGCTCGACGAGGAGCGGCGCGCCAGGGTCGATCGCGTCGGCCGAGAGGGTGTAGCCCTCGGGCCAGGGACCGTCACCGGGCGGCGCAGGGAGGCGCTCGGAGGTCTCGGTCCACGGCGCAGCGAGCGTCTCGCGGCGGACGTAGTTGATCCCCTCGGCGCCGGTTCCTTCGAGCGCGTAGGGGAGCTCGAAGTACAGGTCTTCGATCTCTTCGAGCTTGTGGAGGTACGAGGCCGTGAACCACAGCCCGTGCATGTGAATGAAGGTCGGGCGACGTTCGAAGAAGACGGTCTCGCGGAGGCCGGGCTCGTCGGTGCCGTGGGTGCGCGCGATGGCCGTGTCGCCGAGGCCGAAGAGGTCGACGATGCGCAGGCCCGACGCGTAGCTCATGCCGCCGACGTCGGGGTCGAGCACCGAGGGGTTGTCGACGCCGAGCATCCTCGCGGCGGTCGAGAAGTACCGGGCTCGCGAGCGCACCGTCGAGAACTCGAGGGTGTTGTGGTTGCGGATGGTCTGAAAGCGATCGGGGTACGCGTGGGTCATCTCCTTCACGAGCCCGAAGGCGCACGCGGCGAAGACGACGGGGGCCACGACGCGGCGCGCGGCCGGGTGCATCAGCGCGAGGGGGATGCGCGCGAGCGAGCGCAGCGCCTCGGCGAGCACGAGGCACAGGAGCGGCGTGATGAACGCGAGGAAGCGCCACTCCTCCATCCAGTCGCCGTGCGAGTAGATGGGGAGAAAGAACGCCACGGTGACCGCCGCGAAGAGCCCGATGCGCGCGACGGGGGCGCGCAGCGCGAGGAGCACCGCGGGACCGAGCTTGATGACCTTCTCGATCTTGTAGGCCGCGAGCCAGTCCTTGACGTAGGTCCAGCCCGGGGAGTCGAACTTGGTGAGGTCTTTACCGAACTCGAAGGTGCGCTGCTTCGTGTAGAAGCTGTTGGGCACGGGCCAGGCGAAGTACGCGAGGCGAAAGAGCTCCAGCGATCCGAGGCCGAGGCTGAGAAAGAACACCCAGAGCACGTCCTGCCGGGTGATCCTGCCCGTGATCGCGCGGAGCGACTTCGCGCCGAGCACCGCCGCGAGGTAGAGCGCGCCGTCGGGCCGCGTGGCGAAGAGAAGCGTGAGCGTCAGCGATGACCACGGGAGGCGCAGCGGGTCGGCCTCCTCCCACGCGAGCGCCACGATCGAGACCGACGAGAGGAACGAGAAGAGCCCCGTCTCGAGGCCCGAGACGGTCCACAGGGCCGTGTGCGCGAAGGTCGCCGCGATGGCGGGCGCCACGAGGTCGTAGAGCCTCGGCTTGCGCGAGTACGCCGCCGCGGGGAAGAGCGAAATCGCCGCGAGTGACCCGGCGCCGAAGATGAGCCCGAGCACCTTGGCGAGCGTCTCGTGCGAGACGTGGATCCAGTCGGCGGGCGTGAGCGCGAGCACCCAGAGGAAGTTCGTCGCGGCCTCGACGCGCTCGGAGCCCGGCGTGAGCACGAGGCCGTGACCCGTCGCGAGGTTGTGCGCGTACGCGAAGGTGATGCCCGCGTCGTCGACGGTGAAATCCCAAGCGCGGCCCGCGTGCGCGCCGAAGAGCGCCACGATGGCGCCGAGCAGCGCGAGCCACAAGACGGACGGTCGTTGATCCTTCGCCGGGGGCATTGCCAATGGGGGGCGGGAATCTACACGAAGCCGCGCGCGAGTATCACCCGTTGCGAGGATTGCGTGTCGCAGGCGGTGCGTGCGTTGGTGGCTACTTGCACGCGTCGGCGAAGAGCGCGCCCACGTCGAGGGTCACGAGCGCGTCGCAGCGGGTCTCGAACGGTCGCGCCTGGAGGTAGGCGGCGAAGGTCGGTCCCTCTTCGGGCCAGAGCCCCGGCTCGAGCGCGAGCGCGAGGAAGGGACGCAGGACAGCGGGCACCTTCGGGAGGATCTTCTTGAGCCGCTCCCGCGCGCGAGCGAGCTCCTCGCGCTTGCGGTCCATGGGGATGCCGCGGTCGAGCATGCGGGCCACCTCGGGGTGACCCCAGGGGCGATCTCCCGCGAAGGCTTGCGACGCCATGAGGGCGAGGGCCACGAGGTCGCGGTAGCGGTACTCCATCCGTCGATCGCGGGGATCGGCGGAGTTCACCAGCGGCGTCGAGACGAGGAAGTTCAGGTGCGACCACTCGGGCGTGACCAGATCGACTCCGATGGGGAGCGGGTCGATGAGCATCACGCGCTCGGCGCTCAACACCCGCACGTTCTCGGGCTTGAGGTCACCGTGCGGCCACGGGCGCTCGTGAAGCCGTCGCAGCGTCTTCGCGAGCGCGACGAGCGACGGACCGGGCTTGAGATCGAGCGAAGGTCCCTCGGCGCGGGCCATGACGTAGCCCACGCGGCCGCGCTCGGTGAAGAGCTCGTGGGCCGTGACAACACCCTCGTCGCGCGCGTCGGTGAGGCGCTGATGCTCGCGGGTGATGATCCGGTTGCAGAGCACGAGGTCCGTGGGGGGAACCACCCTGAGCGAGCGTCCGTCGTCGCCGATGCGAGGCGTGCGGAGGCGCTGGAGGGTGGTGGTCGCGTCCCACGCGTCGCTGTCGATGGCCCAGGGGTGGGCGACCTTGATCGCGAGGTCGTTCGAATCGCGCGTGCCCGCGAAGACCACGCTCACCCCGCCGCGGCCGAGGACGCGAGAGGGAGCGAGGCCCCGCGCCTCCGCGGCGTCGCGGGCATCGAGGTACTCATCTCTCTCGGGAACGCTTGTCTCCACGGTGCGGCGGTCCGCGAGTCTATCGGGGACCGTCGCGGAGATGGCGCAAAAAATCGGTCGCGCCGTCGATCGGCGCTGAAAGTTGCCGCCGCATCCCTCCCCGCGCGGGGATTATCCTCCGCGCAGAATGCCTTCGGACACACACGAACAGAAGGAGCAGGAGCAGCGGTCGAGGGCCTGGTACGCGATCCTCGGCTTCGGCGCGCTGGCCGCGGGCGCGGGGGTGATTCTCCGCTGGATGCCCGACAATCCGTTCAACACCCCGTCGGAGCTCCCGAACACGACGCGGCTCAACGCCGATCGGCTCACGGGCCGTGCTGCTCCGATGCTCTCGGTGCGACCGAGCGAGATGGGCGCCATCGGCGCGGGGTGCAGGGTGAGCGACGTCTCGCTCGTGCAGAACGCCTTCGGTCCGCTCCATCAGACCACCCTCCAGAGCGTCGAGGCGTACCTCGATCGGAGGCGCTCCAACGGCCGCCGCACCGAGGCCGCAGGGTGGAGCGCGCGCCCTCCCACCGAAGACGCGGGAACCCTTCCCGGCTGCGTCGTCGAGCTCTCGCTCCGTGAGGGCAGCCGCGAGCGCCGCGCCGCGTGGAACGTCTCTGAAGACCGCGTGACGGTGACCCCCGCGAACGACCTCGCGCGCGAGATCGCCGCGTACATGCCGGGCCTCCACCGCCGCTGATCCGTCCGTTGTGGGCGGCGCTTTCGGGGGGTGCGGAGCGCGCGCAACGGTACTATCCACAGCCTCGTGAACAACCCCGACACGCTGCCTCACTGGGACCTCGGCGCGCTCTACTCCTCACCCGAAGCCCCCGAGATCGAGCGTGACCTCGCGCAGGCGTGCGACATCGCAGACGCCTTCGCGAAGCGCTTTCAGGGCACCGTCGCGGCCCTCGACGCCGCCACGCTGGCCGAGGCCATCGAAGGCTACGAGCGCCTCCTCGACCTCACGTACCGGCCGCAGATGTACGCGAGCCTCGCGTCGTCGGTGAACACCTTCGACGACGCCACGAGGGCGCTCCACACGCGCACGGGCGAGGCCGCGACCGACGTGATGAACCGCGTCCGCTTCTTCGACGTGGAGCTCGCCGCCGTGTCGCCCGAGGTCTTCGCGGCGTGGCGCGCGTCGCCCGTTCTCGCGCGCTTCGGGCACTACCTCGACCGGGCGAGGCTCTTCGCGCCGCACACGCTCTCGCGCGACGTCGAGAACGCCCTCGCCACCAAGAACCTCACGGGCCGCCGCGCGTGGACGCAGCTCTACGACGAGCTCACGGCGGGCTTCTCGTTCCCCTTCGAAGTGCGCGGAGAGAGCAAAGACCGGACGCTGGCCGAGATGCGCGGCCTCCGCATGGACGCCGACCGCGACGTGCGTAAGCGCGCCCACGCGCAGGTGCTCGAGCGCTTTCAGCGCGAGTCGCAGGTCGTGGGCTACGTGGTCAACACGCTCTATCAAGACCACAGGCTCGAGAACGAGCTGCGGCGCTACGAGCTCCCCGTGGCGCCGACGCTGCTCGATGACGAGCTCCCCGCGGCGACGCTCGAAGCGCTGATGACGGCGGTCGAAGATCACTACCCCGTCGCGCAGGAGTACTTCCGCCTCAAGGCCCGCGCGCTCGGCCTCGACCGCCTCGCCACCCACGACGTGCTCGCGCCCTATCCCTCGGGCGAGCGCAAGGTCGCGTGGAGCGACGCGCGCGCCGAGGTGCTCCGCGGCTTCGGCGCCGTCGACCCGCGCCTCGGAACGCTCGCAGAAGCCTTCTTCACCGAGGGACGCATCGACGCCGAACCCCGCGCAGGCAAGCGCGACGGAGCCTTCTGCTCGGGGATGGTCCCGGGCCTCTCTCCGCGCGTGATGATGAACTACAACGGACGGCTCTCCGACGTGATGACGCTCGCGCACGAGCTCGGTCACGGCGTTCACTTCGCGCTCGCGGGGGAGCGTCAGTCGCTCCTGAACTACTGGCCCACGACGCCGATGGCCGAGACCGCGAGCGTGTTCGGCGAGATGATGCTCGCGCGCAACCTCCTCGAACGCGAGACCGATCCCGCGGTGCGCCGACAGCTCCTCGCGTCGCGCATCGAAGACGCGCTCGGAACGATCCACCGTCAGGTGTGCTTCACGCGCTACGAGATGAACGCCCACGCGAAGCGCGCCGAGGCCGTGATCCCCGCGCAGGGGCTGTGCGGGCTGTGGTCGCGCGAGCTCGAACGCTTCTACGGTGATGCCATCGAGCGCAGCCCGCTCGACGCGTGGGGCTGGGCGGGCATTCCCCATCTCATTCATTACCGCTTCTACTGCTACTCGTACGCGTTCGGTCAGCTCCTCGTGTTCGCGCTCTACTCGCAGTGGGAGCGCGACGGTCAGAGCTTCGTCCCGCGCTACCTGGAGCTCCTCGCGAGCGGCGGATGCGACACGCCGCAGCGGCTCCTCGCGAACATCGGCATCGACATCACCGACCCCGACTTCTGGCGCCGCGGACTCGAAGTCGTCACCCGCATGGTCGAGGACTTCCGCAAGACGGTGTGACATGCAGACGCTCGACCTCCACGGCCTCTCCGTCACCGACGACACGCTCCGCGAATGCATCTGGGACGCGCAGGGCCGTCGCCTCGCCGTATGCGCCCGCGGCGCCGCGCATGTGTTCTCGCTCGACGCGCCGACGTCACCCGCGCGCTTCGACGTGGGCGACGCGACCGCGCGCTGCGTGGCCTTCAGCGCCGACGGAACGCTCGTCGCCGTAGGCACCGACCGGGGAGCGCGCGCCGTCATGGTCTTCGACGCGGCGACCGCCGAGCTCCGTGGAAGCGCCACGGTGTACTCCGCGGAGGACGGCGAGACCTTCGATCGCATGCCCGACCTCGTGACCGATCTCGCCTTCTCGCCGAGCGGCGCGCTGCTCGCGGTCGCGGGCTCCGGGGCGCGCGGCGTTCTTCGAAGCGCCGACGGGTGGAGCGGCGCCATCGCGTGTCACGACGCCGACGCCACGTCGCACTGGCACTTCGAAACGCTCACACTCGCGTTCACGCCCGACGAGCGCGCCGTGCTCTGGAGCGACGAGTTCGCCTGGGCGCGCGTTCCGGTGGCGACGCTCGCCGCGGACGCGCACCCCGACGAC
>JBPOHC010000158.1:0-9407 GCA_052035985.1 Myxococcota bacterium
GGCGCCATACGCTGCGAGTGACGGGTGCGGCGCGAGGCGCTCGACGCCCGCCGTTCCGAAGCCCACCACACGCCCCCAAGACCGCGCCCGCATCTCGGGAATCACCGTAGAACAAAGCGAAATCAGCGGCGCGACGTTCGACTCCCACGCCGCTCGCCAAGGGTCGATCCCTTCGTCGAGCAGCGGCGCGCGCACGAGCGGACCGGCCGCGTGCACCAGCGCGTCGATGCGTCCGAAGCGCGCCCGCGTCGACGCCACGAGCGACTCGCGATCTGCCTCGATGCACACGTCGCGTCGCTCGATAAGCAGCCGATCGCGCGCGTCTCCAGCCTCGTGCGCGAGCGAGGTCGCGTCGTCGGGTGAGCTGCGATGGCAGACCGCGACGCTCCATCCCTCGCGCAGACAGCGCAGCGTGACGGCCCGCCCGATGCCACGCGCGCCGCCCGGAATGAGCACCGCGCGCGCGGTCACCGCGAGCCCGTCACCCGCCCCACGACCCACTCCGCGATGCCCGGGACGAGCTTGTTCGCGGCGATGAGCGCGCGGCTCTGCGCGTCGACCAGGATCTCGAAGCCCGGCGCGTCGAGCGCGTCGAGCGCGCGCCCCACGATGGTCTGCGCGCTGAGCTTGCTCGTGACCTTGTAGATCGGAGGGAGCGTCTCGAACGCGCGGATCATCGGGGTGTCGCCCGCCGGAGGACACAGCGCCCTCACGTCGATGTCGGTGCCGATCATCTCGTCGCGCAGCGCCCTCGCGACCCCCACCACGGCGTACTTCGAAGCGGAGTATCCGCCCACCTGCGGCGCCGCGCGCAGCCCCGCGATGCTCGCCACGAAGAGCATCACCGAGCGCTTGCCCGACGACCCCTCTCGCAGGTGCGGGAGCGCCGCCTGCGCGACCTTCACCGAGCCGAGGTAGTTCACCTCCATCAGCCGACGAAAGTCTGCGACGGGGGTCGTCTCGACGGCGCCGAACGAGAGCACGCCCGCGCTGTTGACGCAGTGGGCGATGGGGCCGAGGGTCTCGCGCGCCGCGCGTACGGCGCCGAAGATCGCGTCGTCGTTCGACAGGTCGACGGCGGCCGTGTGCACCTTCGCGCCGGGGAGCAGTGAGCGCGTCGCTTCGAGGCCGTCGGCGTCGCGGTCGAAGAGGGCCAGCGCCACGCCCCGACGCGCGAGGCGCACGGCGAACTCGCGGCCGAAGCCGCTCGCGGCGCCGGTGACGATCCACGCGCCGGGTGCGAGGGGCTTCAACGCTTGCGTCCCTTCTCGTCGCTGAGCTTGCGCATGGCGGCCACGGGGTCGGCGCCCGCGCCCTGCATCTGGCGCATGAGCTCATCGGGCGAGGTGTTCATCGCCATGTCGCGCAGCTCCGGCGGCATCGCGCCCACGAGTCCCTGGAGCTGATCGACGAGGTCCGACCGCTGCGAGAGCTTCGCGGCCACGGCGGCCTGCGCGCGCTCGAAGGCCTTGGGGTCGCCCGACATCATCGCCTGCTGCAGCCCCATGAGCGTATCGGCGCCGAGCGAGTTGGTGATGTTCGCCATCATCGACATGAAGTCGTCGCCGGGGCCCACCACGTCGCCCTCGGCCGCGTGGTCGTGGCCGTGATCGTGGTCGTGTCCCTCGTGATCGTCGTCGTCGTCGTCGTCCTCGACGTCATCGACGTCATCGAAGGCGATCCAGTCGCCGGCCTCGCCGAGCTCGGTGATCACGGTGTCGTAGGTCGATGCGCCCACGTTCGCGACGGAGGGGAGCACGAAGATCCCGTCGTCGTCGTCGTGGTCGGCGAGGGCGTCGCCGAGGAGGTCCCACAGCGCGTCGAGCACCGCGGAGGGGTCTGCGCCGAAGGCGACAGGGGTGTAGACGAGCGCCCCGTCGTCGAGGAGGCGCGCTTCGTACGTGGCGCCCTCTTCGCCCTTGAGGCGCAGGCGCGGGAGCTCCGCGGGCGCCCCATCGGCGCGGGGCAGCGAGGTGAACACCGACGGAGGGAGCTTGATGAGTGCGACGGTCTCGATGGCCATGTTGGTGGCGGGTCTTATACCTCCCGTCGGGCGCTCGTGGCGCAACGACTTCGACCGTGCGACGCTCCCCGACGGATGAAAATCGAGGTGAGGGGAGCCGTCGCCCCCGCGCGGGTCGAGGCGCTCTCGGAGACGGTCTCCCGCCACACGACCCTCGAGGCCGTGGTGCGCTGGTGCATGGCGCGAAGGGTCCCGCGCTTCATCGAGCGCATCGTCGTGCAAGACGAGTACACCCACGACGTCGTGCTCGACGCCGACGACTGCTGGCTCGTCTACGACACCACCTGACTGGGCGCCGTGACGGCGGTCGCCGTCTGGGATCACAGCCCGTCCGACGCCGAGCTCCTCGACGCGCGCCTCGCCAGCGGTTGGGAGCCCACCCCGACGGCGACCCGCGACGGCGCGAAGGTGCTCGGCTACGCGGCCTGCGCCGTGAAACCGTCGCCCGCACGCTGAACCGCTGGCGCGCGAATCGACCGATGCGCTATCCGTCGCTCCTCCATGATCGACGCGGTGATCTTCGACCTCGACGGGCTCCTCATAGACTCAGAACCCTTGTGGCGGAGGGCCGAGATCGAGGTCTTCGCGCGCGCCGGGCTGCACCTCACCGACGCGCAGTGCGCCGAGACCACGGGCCTGCGGCTCGACGAGGTGGTGCGCCTGCGACGGACGCAGTTCCGCGGGTGGCACACGCTCTCGGAGGCCGAGGCGGTCGACGCGATTCACGCGCGGGTCATTGATCTGTTGCGCGCCGAAGGGGTCGCGAAGGAGGGCGCCTGCGACGCCGTGACGCTCGTGGCCTCGACGGGCGTGCGGCTGGCGCTCGCGTCGTCGTCGGCGCGTCCGGTGATCGTCGCGGCGCTCGATCGACTCGGGCTCGCGTCGTCGTTCGAAGTGGTCCGTTCCGCCGAGACCGAGCCCTACGGAAAGCCCCATCCCGGCGTCTATCTCTCGACCGCGAACGCGCTCGGCGTCGCGCCCACGGCGTGCCTCGCCATCGAAGACTCGCTCAACGGACTCATCGCCGCCAGGGCCGCGCGGATGCGCTGCGTGGTGGTGCCCGAGCATGACGACCCCCGCTTCGCGCTGGCCGACGTGAAGCTGCGCAGCCTCAGGGAGCTCGACGCGCGGGCCCTCTCTCTGCCCTGACGTCGATCGTCGAATCGAGATGTGCTCTCGGAGCGCGCGTTCCTACCTTCGCGCTCACGGAGGACATCATGAACATCAGCGCACACGGGCTCGACGGCGTCGTCGTGGCCGACACCCTTCTCAGCGACGTCGACGGAGAGCGCGGACGCCTCGTCATCGCCGGACGCGACGTAGAGTCGCTCGCCTTCACCACCACCTTCGAAGACCTCGCGGCACGCCTCTGGAGCACCCCCTCCGACGAGATCCGTCGCGCGCTCGGCGCGGCGCGCGTCGCGGCCTTCGAAGCGCTCCCCGGCCTCGGCGACGCCCTCTCCGCGCCCGACGGAATGGACGCCCTGCGCGCCTCGGTCTCTCATCTCTCGGGCGCCCTCGACGCGCCCGCTTCAATCGCCGGAGCCGTCGCCGTCTTCGCCGCCGCGTGGGCGCGACGTCGCGCGGGACTCTCTGCCATCGCCCCCGACCCGAGCCTCTCGCACGCGGCCGACTACCTCCGCATGGTGCGCGGTGACGACGTCTCCGACGCGGAGCGCGCTGCCATCGACGCCTACCTCGTGACCGTGAGCGACCACGGCATGAACGCCTCGACCTTCACCGCCCGCGTCGTCGCCTCGACGGGATCGGACATGGTCTCGTCCGTGGTGGCCGCCCTCGGCGCGCTCAAGGGGCCTCTTCACGGCGGTGCGCCCGGGCCGGTGCTCGACATGCTCGACGCGATCGCGACGCCCGATCACGCCGTCGCGTGGCTCGAAGGCGAGCTCTCCGCAGGACGCCGCATCATGGGCATGGGACACCGCATCTACCGCGTGCGAGACCCCCGCGCCGCGGTGTTCGAGAAGGCCCTCGAAAGGCTCGAATCCAAGGGATTCTCGACGGGCAGGCTCGCCCTCGCGAGGGCCGTCGAGCGCGCGGCCGAGGGCGTGCTCCGCGCGCGGCATCCGACGCGTCCGCTGCACGCCAACGTCGAGTTCTACACGGCCGTGCTCCTCGACACGCTGCGCGTGCCCCGCGAAGCCTTCACGCCGACCTTCGCCGTGGGACGCGTCGCCGGGTGGTGCGCCCACGTGCGGGAGCAGCGCGCGTGCGGAAGGCTCATCCGCCCCGCGTCGCGCTACGTGGGCGAAGCCGCGCCCTGAGACGAAACGACGAGCGTCCTCCGCGCCGTTCGCTGCTACGATGCGGCGCCGCCGATGACCCTCGCTGGGGACAAGATCGCCCGTTGGGCGCAGGGCCGCGCGTCTGTCGCGCCCGATGGCTCCGTGCAGCTCGCCGAGCGGCAGGGCGAGGCCCTCGCGCACAAGCTCTCGCGCGCCTACGACTGGATCTCCACGCACGCCCTCGTCACGCCCTACGACGACCTCGAGTTCGGCCCCGCGCAGACCCTCGGACGCGCGGGCTCGCCGGTGCCCGTCTACAGCGGGCGAGGGTGGTGCTCGTTCATCCTCCTCCCGCTCCTCACGCTGGTCACCGGACAGCGTCTTCTCATCGTGGGCGGACCGGGGCGCGGCAAGACCTCCATCGCGACGCTCATGGCCCTCCTCGCGGGCTATCCGCACGATGAGGTGCGGCGCATGGTGCAGCGCGGACATCCGCAGCTCACCGTGGCCGACCTCCTCGGCGCGCCGCTGCCGAGCGAGCTCATCAAGGCCGAGCGCACCGACGACGTGCGCGTCGCGTGGCGTCGGTGGCTCAAGCTCCGCGTGAAGGTCATCGACGAGTACAACCGCATCCCCACGAAGACGCAGTCGGCGCTGCTCTCGCTCATGGCCGAGGGCTACGCCGAGATGTTCGAGCAGACCGTCGAGGTCGGCCGCTCGTCGTGGTACCTCACCGCCAACGACGACCTCGGGGGAGGGACCTTCGAAGTCATCGAGGCTCTCCGTGACCGCATCGACGTGGTGGTGCGCTGCACGCCCTACAGCGGACGCATGCTCGACACGCTCGCCGCGCGCGTAAGCGAGTCGCGCGCTGTCGACGAAGCGCTCCCGAGGGACATCGTGCTCTCGGTGGCCGAGCTCGATCGCATCGCTGAGACCGTGCGCGCGGTGCCCGTGAGGCCCGAGGTGCTCGACGCGCTCGGCTTCTTCGCGGGCCAGCTCGACTTCTGCGGCAGGGCCTCGTCGCGCGTCGAGTTCAAGAACAAGGACACGCTCCACCTCGCGGGGCGCCGCGTCGCCAACGTGTGCAACGAGGACTGCCCCCTCGACAAGCAGGAGAACCTCTGCGCGCAGACCGAGGGCGGCGTCTCTGCCCGCGCGTACCAGTCGCTCCTCACGCTCGCCAAGGCGCTGGCGTGGTTCCGCGGCGAGGCCGCGGTGTCGCTCGACGACGTGCGGGCGCTGCTCCCGTGGGTGCTTCACGACAAGCTGCGCGCGAACCCGCAGAGCGCCTTCTTTCAGAAGGCCGAGCACCATGTGATGCTCACCGACCGCGTGTCGTGGATTCATCAGATGTTCGACCGCGCGATGGCGCAGCGCGCCGCGTACGCAAAGGCCCGCGAGCCCGTCGAGAAGGTGCGCGCCGCCCTCTCGCACATCGAGTCGCTCGACGACGCTGCGGTCGAGAAGCACCGCGACGCGCTCCGCAATCAGATCACCCGCCTCGCCGAGCAGGGCGAGATCAACGCGCCGGTGCACGCCGACATCCTCGTGCTCAAGGGCCTCTTCGCGAAGTGTCAGCGCGCGCTCGACGAGCGACGACGGAGGGGCGCGTGACCACGCCGCTCGACGCGCTCGTGCCCGAGATGCTCACGCTCGGACATCAGCTCAACTCGCGCTTCGACGGCGCCCTCTTTCGCAACGTCGCCGAGAGCGCCGCCGCGAGGCTCTGGGCCACGGTCGAGGGCAGCGATGGCGACGAGACGCTCCTGCGGTCGTATCTGAGACTCGTCGTCGAGGCCACGGGGATGGGCTGTCTCGCGAAGGACCCCGGGGGGGCGCACCGCAACCTCCTCTCGCTCGCGCTCCTCGAACTCGCGCCCGACAAGCTCTCTGCGTTTCCGCCGAGCGTGCGGCCGCACGTGCTCGCGTTCCTGTGGAACGTCGGCGAAGGGCTCCTCGCCGAGCCCGCGTGGATGAACCGCTACGCCGCCGCGATGTGCGCCGACGTCACGGACCTCAACGCGCTCTCGTACAAGCTCGAAGCGGTGCTCGAACCCGTGCTCGCCCCGCGCGCGCCCTCTCGCTGGATGGGACCTCACACCGTGAAGGTGCTCGACCCGCGGTCTGTGAGAGATGATTTTCTCCCCGGCGCGATGCACCTCGCGGCGCCCGCGGTGGTGTGTCTTCACGATCGGCGCGCGCCGAAGGTCCACCTCGGCGTGATGCTCGATCACGGCGGTCGCAGCGCCATCCTCGGCATGACCCCGTGCCTCGGTGGAACCGTCCCCGAGACCGCCATTCCCGCGGTGGAGTTCACCCCCAACGCGGTGAAGATCGCAGACCGCTCCGTCGCGCTGCCGTGGCTCCGCGCGCCGCGCGATCAGCTCGTGACCTCGACGGGCTTCGTGCTCGCGACCGCCGTCGACTCGCAGCGCATCTGGGTCATCGACACGCCATGAGCACCTCGCTCGAAGCCCTCATCGAAGCCGCGTGGCCGAAGGCGCAGGCGCGCTGGGCGACGTGGCTCTCGCTCGGCGCGCCGCGCCTCGGTGACGGGTGCCCCTCCGTCGCGCAGATTCACCTCGGCACGCGCGAGGTCACGCTCGACCGCGACGAGCTCACGAAGCACCAGCTCGACGACTGCATCGAAGCGCTTCTGGCGCACGAGGTCGGTCATCACGTCCGCTATCCCGGCACGCTCGCCGTTCAGGCCCGGCTGCGGCTCATGGAGCGAACGCTCATCCCCTTCGAGGGCGTGTCGCTCCTCAACATGTTCACCGACCTGATGATCAACGAGCACCTCGGCGCCCACTACCACGTGCAGTTCGCGAGGCTCTATCGCGCGCTCGTGCCCGTGGGCGAGTGGGCGCGCGGCCCCGCGACGGTCTTCTACATGGCCACCTACGAGGAGCTCTGGCAGCTCGATCAGGGCAGCCTCATGGGCGCCGCGCACGAGCCCTTCTCCGCGGCGTATCCGGGCTATCGCGCCGACGCGCAGCTCCTCGCGCAGGACCTCTTCAACCTCGGCCCCAACCTCTACACGCAGTACCTCTTCTTCGCGTCGGTGGTGTGCCGCTACCTCGCGCCCCACACCGAAGAGTCACCCGTGATGCTCGGCCCGAACAACTGCGCCGCGGGAGAGCCCTCCGCCGAAGACTGGGCCGACGCGATCACCCTCTCGCCGCAGGAGCGCGAGGCCATCGCGCGCGCCCTCCGCGAGCGCTGGATCGATCAGGAGAACGGCGATCGACTCGCGGGCCGAGACGCGCGCGAGCGGCGCATCATGGGCCTCCCCGGCAACGGCACCGACGACGCGCGCAAGGTCCCCGAGGTCATGGCCGCGTACTACCGACAGCAGGCCGAGAAGCACCTCTTTCGCGTGCCCACGGGGCGCGTGATGGCCGAGGCCGTCGTGCCCACCACGCTCGACGAGTGGGAGCCCGGCGACGCCGTGCGCTCCATCGACTGGATCGCGACGCTGCAACAGCGCGGCGCGCTCTACGGCGCGGCGTCGGCGCTCAAGCGCGAGCCCGTGGCCGACTACGAGGGGCTCGAGGTGTCGACCTGGAGGCCGCGCATCGAGATCTACCTCGACGTGAGCGGCTCGATGCCCAACCCCGTCACCACGCTCAACGCGATGACCCTCGCGGCGCAGATCCTCGCGATGGCGGCCATCCGCGCAGAGGGGGCGGCGCGCGCGCTCATGTACTCCGTGGGCACCACCGACTACTGGACGTGGTGCCGCTCGGAGATCGAGATGTCGCGCTTCCTCATGCACTACATCGGCGGGGGGACGGAGTTTCCCTTCGCGCGCCTCGCGTCCTCCGTCGACGAGTGCACCGATCAGCAGCCGCACCGCGTGGTGATCACCGACACCGACTTCGACATCAACGTCGACGCGTCACCCGATCACCCGGTGATCTTCTCGCAGGCCGCCTCGCGCGCGCCGCTGGTGCTCTTGCAACATCGGTCGACGGCCAACCGCGCCGCGCTCGATCAGCGCCTCGGCGCGACGGTGGTCCCGGTGAACGACCTCGATGATTTTCCGCGCATGGCCGCGGCGCTCTCTCGCGCACTCTTCGGCGGCGCGACGGTCGCGCGTCGCTGACGAATCGACGGTGTGCGTCGCCCCGCCTTCGGGCGATGATGTGCCATGAACGACCCCATCTCCACCGCTCTGTCGTGGACCCCGGCCGAGGTGCTCGCGATCCAGAAGGAGCTCTTCAGCCTCGGCCTCTACCGACTCGACCTCGACGGACGCTTCGGCGTCGGCACCTCCATCGCGCTCACCGAAGCCTTCGGCGGCGACGGGTGGCGCGCGCTCCCCGCGCGTGAGATCCGTCGTCTGCTCTCTGAAGCGACGCCCCCCCTCGGCACGCGGGGCGAGCACAGGCTCCGCTGGGGCGCCCTCTGTCGCGACGCGCTCCTCGATGTGACCGTCGGCGTCGGATACGACGAGGGAGGCAGTCACCTCACGCTCGCGCCCGCGATCGACACGGTCCTCCGTCAGCGTGGCTTCGTGGCCGACCACGACGCGGCGATGCTGCTCTACACGCGCGCGCAGCGCCCTGCGCTCGTGGGCGCGACGGGCAAGCTCTACGTCCGAGAGGGCGCGCTCGAGTACGCGCCGCTCGTCGGCGCGCCCAAGAGGGTCGACGCCGTGGTGCGCGTCGTGGTGAACGAAGACGGCAGCGCGGGAGGCGCCACCGCAGAGGCGTTTCGAAGCGCGCTCACGCGGGCTGACGTGAGCTACTACGCGGGCCACGGACGCTTCGGTTCGGGGCCCGACTTCGACCCGGGGATGACCCTCGAGCTGCTCGACGAGAAGGGCGAGCGAGAGGGCGACGCGTTCACCGACGCCGACAAGCTCGAAGAGGCGCTCGCGCACGAGGGCGCCACGAAGGGACGCAACGCGTGGGCGCAGTTCCTCGATCGCGCGGCGAAGGGCAGGGTGCGCGTCACCGGGCTCAACGAGGGGAACATCTTTCTCAACCCCGTGAACCGTCACCCCACCGAGTTCGGCGGACGGCTCAGGGACTCGCACCGCACCCGCGCCCGCGCGCAGGGCGCGACCGGCGCCACGCGTCCCACGGGCGCGCTCTCGCCCGCCGCTGCGCCGCGCGTGGCCGGCCGCGGGG
>JBPOHC010000963.1:0-3746 GCA_052035985.1 Myxococcota bacterium
GGAGATGGGCGGAGCGGTCGACGACGACTGGTTCCTCCACCCCGAGCGCGACGCAGTGCTCGTGGGGACGCAGGACATGCTCCTCTCTCGCGCGCTCAACCGGGGATACGCGTCGAGCCGCTTTCACTGGCCGTGGGAGTACGCGCTGCTCTCGAACGATTGCCTCTGGGTCTTCGACGAGGTGCAGCTCATGGGGGTGGGACTCGCGACGGGGCTCCAGCTCTCGGCGCTCCGCGCGAAGCTCGGGGCCTGGGGACCCGCAGCGTCACTCTTCATGAGCGCGACGCTCGAACCGTCGTGGCTCGAGACGGTCGATCATCCGCGGCCCGCTTCGGTCTTCACGCTCGCGGCCGAAGACCTCGCGTCGGAGGCGCTCACCCGTCGGCGCACTGCCGTCAAACACCTCGCGCGTTGTGCTGTCGCGCTCGATCACGGTGACCGGAAGCGCTCGGAGCAGGCTGTCGCGAGCCTCGCTGCGGAGGTGCTCGCGAAGCACGTCGCGGGGAGTCGAACGCTCGTGGTCGTCAACCGCGTCTCGACCGCCGTCGGCCTCTACGATGAGCTGCGCCGACGCGCCGCGAAGATCGGCGTCGAGGTCGCGCTGCTGCACTCGCGCTTTCGCCCCGAGGAGCGTGAAGCGGCCGTGCGGAGGGCGACGGCGAAGGGCTTCGACGGCGTGGTCGTCGCGACGCAGGTCGTCGAGGCGGGCGTCGACATGACCTCGCGGACGCTCTTCACGGAGCTGGCCCCGTGGGCGTCGATGGTGCAGCGCGCGGGGCGATGCAACCGCGGTGGCGAGGAGCTCGACGCCAGGGTGTACTGGATCGGTCACGCGGAGACCGAAGATGAGAAGGGCGCCGCGAAGAACGCGCTCCCCTACAGCGCCGAAGAGCTCGCGTTCGCGAGGCTTCACCTCGAAGAGATGACGTCGTTCAACCCCGAGGCCATCGAGGCGAAGGGGGTGACCATTCCTCGCGAGCGCCCCGCGCATGTGATCCGACGCCGTGACGTCGTCGACCTCTTCGACACGACGGCGGACCTTGGCGGCGTCGACCTCGATGTCTCGCGGTTCATCCGTGACGGCGACGAGCGCGACGCGCAGGTCTTCTGGCGTGCGGCCATTCCCACGGGAGGGCCGCTCGCGTCCAGCCGTCGAGCGCGGCGCGAGGAGCTGTGCTCGGTGCCCTTTCACGAGCTGCGCGGCTTCGTCGAAGACCACACCGCGTGGCGGTGGGACGCGCTCGGCGGTGCGTGGGTCAGGGTGAAGCCCGACGCGGTGTTCCCCGGTGTGACGCTGATGCTGCGCGCCGAGGATGGGGGCTACGACCCCGCGCTCGGCTGGGACGCGACGCAGACGAAGACGCCTGTAACGGAGGTGCCGCCGCCCCACGCGGCGCTCGACGAGGCCGCGGAGGAGGCGCTCGAAGGCGATCCGCTCTCGGAGCTGCGACGGTGGGTGACCCTCTCGACGCACTCGCTCGACGCGCGCGACGCGGCGCGAGAGATCGTCGGCGCGCTCCCCTACCTGGGCGAGCACGGGGACACGGTGGTTCGCGCGGCGCACGCGCACGACCTCGGCAAATCACACCCGGTGTTTCAAGCCACGATGCGCGCGGGGTCCGCGGGTGAAGGGCAGGGGCCGTGGGCCAAGTCGGGCGGACGCGCCCGCCACGCGCGGCGGGGCTTTCGTCACGAGCTCGCGAGCGCGTTGGCGTGGCTCCAGCGGGGTGATGCGCGCGAGCGCGACCTCGTGGCCTACCTCCTCGCGGCGCACCACGGCAAGGTGCGGCTCTCGATCCGTGCGTTGCCCGAGGAGACTCCTGCGCCTCACGGAAAGCTCTTCGCGCGTGGGGTCTTCGACGGTGACGCGCTCCCCGAAGTCGACCTCGGTGACGGCGTGACCGTCGCTGCGACGGAGCTGTCGCTGGCGGTCATGTCGCTCGGACGATCGGAGTCGACGGGGGCGAGCTGGGGGGAGCGCGCGCTGGCGCAGCGGGAGCGCTTCGGGCCGTTTCGTCTGGGCCTGCTCGAAGCGCTGGTGCGCGCCGCAGATGTGAGGGCCTCGATGCGCGAGGCGGAGGGAGCGAAATGAACCACGAGCTCGTGCTCGAAGGCTGCACCGCGACGGTGCTGGCGTCGTACCTCAAGGCCCTGGCGGTGCACCGTCTGGTGGCCGAGCAGCTCGATCCCCAGGCGCGGGCCTGGTGGGACGGCGACGGGCGGTTTCACCTCGACTCGACGGCGAGCTGGGAGGGCCTCGTCGAGTTCTTCGTCCACGCGTACAAGCCCACGCCCATCGTGACGCCGTGGAACGGCGGGAGCGGGTTTCACCCTGGCGATCAGCTCGCAGGGATCGCCGCGATCCGCGCGAGCGAAACGACCCGCTTCGAGCCCTATCGCGCCGCCATCGAGGCCACGGAGCGGCTGCTCGTCTTGCTCGGTATCGTCGACAAGCCGGAGGGAGATCAGAAGCAGCGCCTCCTCGAACACGCGCGCTCCTGGCTCCCCGATGACGTCGTTCCGTGGCTCGACGCCGCGTACGTGGTGTCGGAGACCCCCGGGTTCTCCGCGCTCCTCGGCACGGGCGGAAACGACGGGCGCCTGGAGTTCGCCAACAACTTCATGCAGCGCCTCGCGGAGCTGTTCCTCACGCCGCGCAAGGGTCGCAAGCGCGAGGCGACGGTGGCCGAGCGGCTCGACGCGTCGCTCTTCGCGCGGCCCCGTGCGGGCGTTCACGCGAGCGTGTCGTTCGGGCAGTTCTCACCCGCGCGTGCGGGCGGCGCCAACATGGGCGAAGGGTTCGACGGCGACTCTCGCGTGAACCACTGGGACTACGTGCTCGCCATCGAGGGGAGCCTCCTCTTCGCGGGCGCCACGGTGCGTCGGCTGGAGAGCCACGGCGACAGGGCGGCGGCGTTTCCGTTTCACGTCGCGATGTCGGCGGTGGGCTACGGGTCTGCGGGGCGCAGCGACGACGACCGCGGGAACGCGCGCTCCGAGCTGTGGCTCCCGCTGTGGTCGCGCCCGACGTCGTTCACGGAGCTCGTCACGCTCTTCAGTGAAGGACGCCTTCAGGTCGGCCGACGACGCGCGCACGACGGCCTCGACGCGGCTCGCGCGGTCTCGTCGCTCGGCGTCGACCGCGGCGTCGATCGGTTCCAGCGCATCGGCATCCTCAAGCGCAACGGCCTGTCGTTCCTCGCGACCTCGCAGGGCACGCTCGCGGCGGGCGACGTGCCCGGCGTCGAGCTGCTCGAGGAGCTCCACGACCACGTGTCCGCGGTGGCGCGCGCCGAGGCGTCTGCCGACGTCGCCACCGCGCTGCGGGCGCTCCGCGCGGCGATGTTCGAAGCGTGTCAGCGACCCCGCGCCGCCCCCGAAGTGCTCGCTTGCGTGGGGCGACTGGAGCGTGCCCTCGCGCGGTCTCCCAAGAGCCGCAAGATGATGCGCCCGCTCGGCGCGCTCGACCCTCAGTGGTTCGCGCTCGGCGACGACGGCTCCGCGGAGTTCGCCGTCGCGGCCTCGTTCGCCTCGTGGCCGCTCCTGCGTTCGGAGCTCGAACCCGTCGACGCGGGACGCTGGAAGGACACCTCGAAGCCCGCGTGGTCCGGTGGTGATCCGCTGCGCGCGATCGTCGACGTGGCCCTGCGTCGCACGGCCCGTGCGACCGATCCGCTCGCCGCGCTTCGTGGGTGGAGCCACCTCACGGACGGAGGTCACCTCGCTGCGATGCTCGACGGTCGCTT
>JBPOHC010000492.1:0-6468 GCA_052035985.1 Myxococcota bacterium
GCGCAGCAAGAACGACTCGATCGAGGAGTCGGGAGCCGAAGCAGGCGTCGCACGAGGCACCCGCCGATCGCTTCGCCAAATGCCGGAGAGGGGAGCGGACGTTCAGGGTGCGGAAGACGCGTTCAGATCGCGCCACCCGTACGCGTCGAGCACGGCGCGGTCCATCGCGTCGTGGAGCGCGCGCAGCTTCAGGATCTCTTCGTCGTACTCGTCGGGCGCGTGGAAGCGATTGTACGTCGCCGTGAGCCCCTGACCGTTGCGCTTCATGAGCTCCGCGCGGAAGGCGTGGTACTCCCCGCCGATGGAGGCCAGTGCGGCGCTCTCCTCCCACCCCGCAGGGAAGGGAAAGGTCTCGAAGCAGTCTGAGGGGGTGTACTGAAGGTCGTCCTTCATCGTCGACGAGAAGAGGCGCGCCCAGAACTCGTGCGCTCGCGATTGGAGCACCGCGAAGAAGCTGTCGCGCTCCTCAGGGAAGACCACGATCTTCTCGCTGAAGACCTGATTGGCGAGCGCGAAGGAAAAAGCGCAGGTTCGGCTCACTCTCGCCACGACGAGCACACGAGCACGCTGCTGGAGCGCAGTTGAGAGTTCCGTTCGCTTCTCTGCGAACTGCCACCAGTATCGACGATATGCATCGCGGTTGTTTTGAAGCCGCTCGGGCTTCACCTTTGCCTCCACGATCGCCATCAGGTCGAACCACTTCCGAGCCTCCTCCTCGGTCATCTCACCGAAGCCGATGACGTAGCGGTGGTGTTTCTGCTCGGGGTCATCATTGAGCTCCTCGCCGCCAAGGAAGGGAAAGATCCGCTCCGCATTGCGAGGATCCTTCGCGATCAGCGCCTCGCGATCAGCGAGGCTATTCACTGCGTCGCGCTCTTTCTCGCGATCATCGAACGTAAAGCCGGGCCCCAAGATATAGGCACCAATGTAACAACGCGCCGCGTTTGCTTGGAGCTGTTTGGGCGCCTCGTCGCCGCCCTGATGAAACAGGAACGCGCTGATGTGTTCGACCTCCCGTTCGTCGAGGCGACGCACGCTGGTCCATCGGCCCTTGATGACGTGCACGACGCTGACCACGACGGCCGCGAGCCCCGGCCACGGGAGCCGACGTCGCGCCGAGAAGATCTCGCCGTCGTGCGTGCGGATCCAGCGGAGCCCGGTGTCGCGCGTGTCGCCCTGGTAGATCGTGTTGGTCGCGATGAGCCCAAAGGTCCCGTCACGGCGCAGCAGATCGAAAGCGCGACGGTAGAAGTGCGCCACGAGATCGGACGCACCGCTGCTCTCGGGATGCACAGTCTTGAGCCAGTCGACGTAGCCCGCGCGGTTGCCGCCGATGACGTTGTTCTTCCCCGCGAAGGGCGGGTTCCCCACGATGGCGTCGAAGCCCGGCTTGCGTGTGCTCATCACCACTTCTCCGCGTCGCGTGTGATGCGCTCGCGTTCTTCGGGAGAGAGGCCGAAGGCCGCGACGGCGAGGTCATCGAGGGCCTGCTGCTCGTCGGCCGAGAGGCCCGTGTTGCGCGCGGCGAGGTCCTCACCGATGCGGTGGAGCTCAGCTCGCACGGACGCGGGCGGGGCGGGCAGGCTGCGCAGGTGGCCGATCTTCACCTGGGGCATGCCGAGGCGCGCGTCGCGGTTGCGGTAGTAGTGGCTCCAGCGCACGACGCGGCTGTTGAGCCAGGCGAGGAGCTGCCCCGCGGAGAACGTGGGCGACGCGAAGGCCGCGAGGAGCGTGTTGCGAAAGCCGATGCCGTCGGACCGCGCCGCGATGGGGACCCGCGCCTTCTGTCGGATGACCACGTCAACGCGCTGCCACTCGGCGGGCGGACGCAGCCGTGATCCGAAATGCGCTGGGTCTGCCCAGATCGAGGGGACCCCGAGACGGAACGCGGTGATGTCCGCGCCCACGCGGAGGGGAGTGGTGTGCTGCGCGTCGGGCGCCTCGCGGAAATAGGCGGTGTCGCCGCTCAGCGTCTGCAAGCCGCGCTCGCCGAAGGTCTCGGGAGGAAAGGGCGCTGCGTCGAGACGCGCGAGGATGCGCGTCGCCTCGTCGTCGACGTCGGGTCGCTCGATGGGCCATGCGTCGGAAGCACCGCTGCGCAGACGCGCCGGGCGGTAGGTGCCGTGGAGTACCATCGAGGGCTGCGAGACGCCGCGGAAGCTGTCTTCGCCGAGGTCGGGGAGGCCCGGGTCACAGACGACGGCGCGGTCGAACGCGGCGCGCGTGGGAGCGTAGCCCTTGAGTTCGGCCATGGAGCTCGGGAGCACGACGCCGAGGCGCGAGTCGGGGTGTCCGACGGCGGCGATGCGCTCGAGGAAGAGCCCCTGGAGGTTCTTGTACCCGGCGAAGGCCTCGTAGGCGTGCTCGTACCAGGCGCGACGCGGGTCGGCGATGGGCTGCGCGGCCTTGCCCGCGTACGAGACCCACGGAGGGTTGCCCACGATCGCGTCGAAGCCACGGGTCATGGCGCGCATCGAATCGCACGCGGAGCGGCGCACGCAAGGAGAAAGGGGACAAGGCCTGGGGCTCCGTCGCGGGCGCGACGGGTTCATCGGCGACAGGCTCGCCCAAGCCCCTGCGGCGGTGCTAAGAGGGGCGTCCGTTGGCTCCGATCATCATCAATCCCGGCGGGGAGGGTGACTCGCGCTCCATCCCCTTGGTGACGCGGCGGCTCACGCGCATTCCCAACGAGCGGCGCCCTCGCGCGGCGCCGCTGCGAATGCGGTCGGCGTTCGAGATCATACGGAAGCAGTTTCCGCCGGAGCGGGTTGAGGTGCGAGCACTGGATGCGTCCTACAACTGCGTCGGTCTGGTGTTCGCGGGGCGGCGCACATGCATCGAGCCGGAGCACGTCGAAATGATCCTCGGAGAGGACGAGTACGAGCGCCGGGCATCGATCGATCGCGCTGCGCCAGGCGATATCGCGGTGTACCGCGACGCGGAGCGGGCGGTGTGCCACGTGGGCCTCGTGGCGGTGGTGCACGCCGACCTCAGCGGCGGCCCCACGCGCCTCCGAATCCTGAGTCAGTGGGGCTCCGACGGGGAGTATCTTCACGACGCCGATGCGGTCCCGCACTGGTTGGGTCGTCTCACAGAAATCTGGACCTACCGTTACGGAGCGCCATGACGACGTACCCCCTCCCCGCGCATTACACGGTGTTCTCTCAGACGGACGCGCTCCTCGACCGCCTCGGGAGCGCCGCATTCGACGCGGAGGTGCACCTCGCGAGCGGGCTGCGGCTCGCGGTGAAGATCGCCGACGCTCACCCCGCGGTGCGGGCTCTCGTGGCGCACCTGCGCGATCAGCCGACCGAGGGCGTGAGGGTGCTCTCCCGCATCGAACTGCTCTCACATGACGCCATCGACGCGCAGTGGGCGTCGCCGCACGAGGCGACGCTGCTCGGCCTCCTGGTCGCCGTGCGCGACGCGCTGCCGGAGCAGTTGCCCTACGCAGCGAGCCACGCCCGCTCGGCGTCGAACGCGCCGTGGGTACAGCGTCTCGCCGATGAGCTGGTCGCCACGCATCGTAGGGTGCCGTCGTTTCACGTGAGCGGACAGGTGGCGGCGCCGGCGCGAGTGGCGAACACCACCGACCTTCCCCTGCCGCCGCCTCAATGGCGCGCGGCAGGCTTCGTGGCGCAGCCGTCGCCTCGATCAACGAAAGGCGGCGCGTGATGATTCAGCACGTGTACTCGGTGATCTGTCGACGCGTCCTGCGCGACGCCCCGACGGATCTCATCAGCTTGATCGACTGCCTCCACTCGGTCGCAGTGCTCCCACACGAGAGGCCCACGGGTTCCAGCGGCGTGTTGATCCCCATCGACAGCACGGTCTTCTCGCTGTGGACCCGTGCGGACTTCGAGCAGCCCACGCGAGGTGTCGCGCGCCTTCGCCTGGTCACGCCCGACGGTCTCGTTCTTCCCGGCGAGGTCTTCGAAGTAGACCTCACGACCGCAGTGAATCACCGCGTGTCGATGCCGCTCGCGATGCACCCCTTCACGGTCCCCGGGCGCTACTGGCACATCGTCGAGCGTGGGGACGGCGGCCTCTGGACGGAGGTCGGGCGACTCCATCTCGACATCCTCGTCGCGACGCCTCCGGTCGATGTCGTCGCGACGAGGACTCCCTCCGCGTAGCTTCTCAACGGAGGGATGACGGAGCGTCGATCACGACGCGGCTCCCACACGCGCCACCGCAGTCGAGCGCGCGAAAACCTCGGGAAACTCGATCTCCCAGTGGAAGCATCGGATCGGTCGCGCCCCTTCTCGGAGCGTGCTCTCGACGAACGCGCGGACCTCATCACGCCCCTTCCCCTCGGCGAGCCACGCGATGACCTTCGCCTGCCATTGCGCGAGGGTGCGTCGGCGCTCCTTGTCTTTGTCGGCGCTGAAGAAGCACGCGATGACGCAATCACCGACGAGCCGCACGTCGTCGAGGGCCTCGTCGGCCTCTCGCAGAAGCTCTCGCTTGGTGCCGTCGTCGTCGCTGGCGGCGAGGTCCTGGATGCGCGCGCGGAGACCCTCAGCGCGGTCGATGTACGGCTCGACGTAGCGCCGCACGGTGGCGAGCTGAGACGAAGGCTCCCAGTGGAAGGCCGCGATCTGCTCGCGCGAGAGGCCCACGAGCGAATCTCCTTCGCGGAGGCTGTGGTCGACGAAGCTGAAGGCGTGCTCGCGCGCCAGCGTGGCGAGCCAGAGCGAGAGCTTGGCGAGGTCGACGGCGAGGCGGTTTCGATCGACGCCGTAGAGGCATCGCTGCGCCACCTGCCGCTGCGCGAAGAGGAGCGGATCCTCGTCGGCCTTCAAGTGCGTCGGGCGACCGTACACATCCCACGCTCGCACGAGGGCCTCGGCGAGCTGACGGCAGGTCTCGACGAGGAAGGCCCCGGAGCCCATCGCGGGGTCGCAGACCCTCAGCCCCAGGATCTCGTCGGGCGTGGGAGAAGGTCCGAACGCGGCGAGCAGCGGCTCGAGCGTGGTGCGCACGACGGGGCTGGTGAGCTCGCGCGGGGTGTAGTGCGAACCCGAGCGACGGCGCTCCTCGCCGGGCTGGAGGTAGAAGCCGCCGCGGGGAACCGGACGCGGCGTAAGGGACGACGCGCGCTTCCCGATGGCGGCCACGAGGGCCTCGATGGTGGTCGCCTGCTTGAGCGCCTCGGCGGCCTTGCCGGTGAGCTCCGTGTCGGAGGACTCCTTGAGGGCCTTCACGCGCTCGGTGGCCTTCACGGCGAGGAGCGTCTCGAGGCCGACGACGACGTGCTTCGCCCCGACGCCGAGCGAGATCTCTGGGGCGCGCTCGAGCGCGAAGCCCATCATGTTCTCGTAGACCGAGCCGATCTGCTCGACGTCGAGCGCGCGGTACGACAGGCGATCGCCGTCGAGCACGAGGAGCTTCTCGAGCACGCGAAACACCACGCCGTCGGAGACCCTTGGCACCGCGAGTCGCTCCGAGCGCTGCCGTACGGAGCCGTACGGGCGACCTTCGAGGAAGGGCCACGCGTCGGGATCGAACAGGTGCCCCTGGCGCGGCAGGAGTTCGAAGCCTCCGTGCTTCGCGCCGTCGTAGATCATCCGCACGAGGACGCAGATGCGAGCCCAGGCGCCGTAGCGCTGGTCCATCGTGTCGGGGTAGCGCCCGGCGTCGGTGCGGAGCTGTTCGAAGAGTCCCGTGAGCGCGTAGTTCGCCGAATAGATGCGGGCGTTGGCGAGCAGCCCTCGCTCCTCGGCAAAGAGGATGAACACGAGGCGCAGAAGCACCCCGAGGAGCCCGCCGTAGATGTGCTCGGGGTCGGTGCTCGCGACCTCGTCGAGGAGCTTTCCGCGGGTGGCCTCGTTGGCGGCCTGGAAGCCACGCAGAAGCTCGTTGAGCGCTTCGAGCACCTGCGCCGCGAGCGTGGTCGAGACGACGCTCTGGTACTTGCGACTCTCGCGGAGCACCGTGAGGATCGACTGCGCGCGGGGCGCGGAGAAGAGCCGAAACCTCCCGAGGAGCATGCAGAGCGCCGAGAGGAGCGGTCGCCCTTGCACCTCGCAGAGGGCATAGATGGGCCAGGTGAGGTGCCCCGACGACTCACCACGCGGGGCACAGACGAGCCGCAAGGCGTCGCCGTTGAAGAGCACGCCCGCGAGCACGCCCGTCTCACGGAGTAGACGCTCGAGGCGCACCTGCGGGGAGGCGTGCCAGCCTCGCGCCTCTTCGGGCCCCGGGTGATCGATGTCAGCAGCGCGCGCGAGCGACACGACGAGGAGCTGCCACGGCGGAGCGTCAGGAGCGCTGTCGAGATTCTGCACGGCATAGGTCGGGCGCAGCGTCTCGTTGAACTCAGCGAGCACCACCTGGAGCGTGTCGGGGATGGGGGGACCACCCTCCATGCCCGCGACGAACGACAGGTCCCACTGAAGAAGATCACGGGCGAGGTCGACGAAGGAGGCGACCGCGGGCGGGGACTTGGGGAAGGTCCCGTATCGC